>JBKJHK010000017.1:0-10086 GCA_046599035.1 Parcubacteria group bacterium
CAAAGATCGCTTCCTTACCTCGGGCGTCCGAAGGATTAGCCTCTCCTCGCTTTACATCTTTCTGGACATTTGAAATACGCTTTCCGATTGTTTCTTGGTCTGCGAGTACGAGCTCGAGGTTGATTACTTCAATATCAGAGACTGGATCCACTTCTCCATGCACGTGGATTACATTCGTATCGTCAAAAATACGCACAATTTCAAGTATCGCATCCACTTCACGAATATTCTGGAGGAACTTATTTCCCAAACCTTCACCTTCAGATGCTCCCTTCACAAGCCCTGCAATATCGACGAATTCTACAATCGCGGGAATTGTTTTCTCCGACTTTGAAAATTCGGTTAGCTTATATAGACGTTCATCTGGCACCGGCACTACGCCCACAGATGGGTCAATCGTACAAAACGGATAGTTTTCCGCAGGTACCGACTTCTTAGTGAGCGCATTAAAAAGCGTCGATTTGCCGACGTTTGGAAGCCCCACAATTCCAATAGAAAGTGACATAGAAAGGTATTATTGCATAAAATCTGCTTTTTTTAAAGTATTTGCTCCTGTGTGTGTATTTAACAAAAAACCACCGGAGTGGTGGTTTTTTGAGGTATGTACCTTCAGATCTTCTATTGAAGAAAAGCTAGTTGAGTGGACAGTTTTCTAGAGCAGTAAATTCTGGGTTTGCACCACCATAGTAGCTATTTGCAGTTTTTCCACTTGGAGCGGCTGCATATGTAGCATTAAACTTCGCAATTACTTGTAGTGGTGTAATTCCTGAAGTAAGCGCAGAGGCATTGAGTAGTGCACCCACTGTCTTTCTTCCGTATGCATCAAGCCCACCACCTCCAGTACTCAGTACTTGTACGAGAGTCTTGCCTGGGAAAGCATTTACTCCAAATACTGTATAGAACAGATCGTTTGGACTGTAAGTGACATAACTATCAAAGTGCTGGGATTGCTTCCAGTAGCCTGGAGAGCAGTACTGCACTACTTCTTTTGTGTTTACAAATGTACAGGTGACAGTCTCGCCGGCAGTCAAGCCGATGCTTGCAGGGTTTTCAGTACCACCCAAGCTTGATGTACAGGTTGTGCTAGTCTGTGCCCAACCTGAAACTACACTCTCTGCTACAGAGTATGTACCTGTAGATACTATTTGATTGTTTGGAACTGCAGCATCAGTGAGACTGAAGCCAGTGTAGCCTGCACCTGTTGTGGTAAAGGCAAAGCTTTGTGGGTCAGCTGCAGGGTTGGTAACTTTGTCGACAATAATACGACTTTGTTTAGTATTTGTGATGAGACATGTCTTTGTCTCACCTGCGACTACTACTACATTCTGACATGTATCTCCTGTCTTATTCCATCCTGCAGGAACTGTCTCTGCAACAGAATATGTACCTGGAGTTACTTCATAATCTTTATCAATCGCATCTGTCACTGTACTTGAAGCAGAACCGGTAATGGTACCCGTACCAGAAGTAATAATACTAAATACAGTTAAGTCATTTGCAGGCGCTGTGGTCTTTTGAACAATCAGATGTCCTTTCTTTGTGTTAGTGAACGTACAGGTGACAGTCTCACCAGCCTGAAGACTAATATTTGCAGGTGTTTCAATATCTTGATTACTACTTACACAACTTGCTCCAGTCATATCCCATCCTGACACTGCTGTTTCTAGAACAGAATATGTGCCAGCACTTAATGTTTGATCACTTGGAACTGCAGCATCAGTGAGACTGAAGCCAGTGTAGCCTGCACCTGTTGTGGTAAAGGCAAAGCTTTGTGGGTCAGCTGCAGGGTTGGTAACTTTGTCGACAATAATATGTCCCAATGCAGTCACTGTTACTGGTTCTGCAGTACAAGGACTTGATGTTGCATTGTTATTTACATCACCTGCATAATCAGCTGTCCAATGCCACACTCCAGGAGCATTACTTATAAAACCTGGGTTCGTTGCATATGGAGCTGTAGCATCTACGTCAGTATAAGTAGGTGTTGCAGAACACGTAGCATCAGAAGGAGCAAAAAGTTTGAACGTAACATTCCCTGTTGGATTAATTCCGCCAGAGAGAGTTGCGGTATCACTCAGTACTGTACCTACTGGTCCTCCTGCAGATTGTAGAGTTGAAATACTTGGAGAAGCCTTGATCACTGTTGTCTCATCTGTTCCCAAGCCACTTCCCGTGAGACTCCCTCCCACAGTTTGAATACCAGATACTCTTCCCGTCTGGAGTGTTTGTAAACCAGCTGTTATAGCATTTGAATCATTTACGGGCACTTGATTTACATCAACTGTAAAGTTGATGCGGCAAGTCGCATTTTGAGCCAGAGTTACAGTTGCGTCTGGTGTAAAGAGTACTTGACCTGTTACTGGATCAATTTGAGTGATAGTGAAATTAATACCAGCACATGCATTTGCACCAGTACCCAATGCTCCTACCGTAAATACTCCCGGATCTACTTCTGCACCTCCCGCACACGTAGTGGGGTCAGCATCACTATCTCCACACTGTGGAGTAAGTTTGATACTGGAAAGGTTTATCGATCCAACATCAAGAGTGGAGTTATTTGTAATTTCCAATCCGACAGAAACTCCCGTCTGGCCGACTGTTATTGTTGCTGGAAAATCAGGTGCTACTCCGACTCCCACTCCCGCAAAGGCAGTAGGAACTAAGAAAAACAAAAATCCAGCGACACTCAATAAAAACGAGGTAAACATCTTAGGTTGGGATAGTAATTTCATATATTTTTAATGTAAATAATAAAAAAAAATGGATTACACCCTTTAATAGGTAAGGGTGTAAAATCCTTATAAGGATTATACGTAAAAATCATGAACAGATGATGAAGATAGTTGTGGATAAATAATGCTTGACAAGGTGGAGGCGGTTTTTTAATTTCTTAAAATTTAAATCCTTTCGACAGTCCCCTTATTTCCATTTATCCGTACGTGGTGACCTGGAACTAGGAGTGGATTGACTCTTTGATCTACCACCACAGGAATACCATGTTCACGTGCAACAATCGCAAGATGTGACAACACTCCACCTTGTCGCGAAACGATACCTCCTATTCTATCAAAATACGCAGTAAGTGCCGGATCAAGTGTTTCTGTAATAAGTATTGCGCCTTTTTTTATATCTTTTCCCGGCCGTGCCAAATACCCACTGGCTTCACCAGGTGAGACTCCAAAACTATTTTTTGGTGTATTCACAAGCAGACTTGAAATCACCCTAGGAAATGAATATTCCTTCATCACATCATATGTAACTTTCCTCTTTCCCAGTTCTTCTCTATCAAAAGTACCATTTTCGATTTCATCTATCGTCGCATAATACAACAACTTCCAATCTTTCAATCCAGATCGCTCTCCCCTATTCTGTAAAACGTCCCTTAACCCTGACATATAGAGTGCAGTAATCCATCTTCCTTCTTCTCGAAGCATCTCATACTCTCTGGCACGGATTATTTTTTTCTCTAAGAGCACTCGTCTTCCCTGAGGTAGACTTTTCCACCATGTAATAATATCTGTACTGGGCCCGGTAGAATTTTGATTGCCTGCTTTTGCAATAAATATGCTTTGATCAGCGATATTAAGAGAATTTCCCAAAATATCTTTACCTATAATAGATAGCAATCTTTCATTTGACTTGATCTGAAAATCAATAATTCCTGAACTGATTATTTGTAACGGAGAATATTGGCTCCCCTGGAGGACAGATGCGAGATCTTTATATGCTTTCTCTGAAAGAACATTTATAAGAAATACATCTGCATATGCATTATCAAGAGATATGAGACGCTCCCGAAAAGAAGTGTTATTTTCTGAGTCTGCTTTCACATTCAACGCATGAGTTTCAAGTAAAGCACGGAGAGATGTGATGTCTCTAAATGAAAGTACCTGAAAATGATACATATTTGCAAGAGTCCTCAATATGCCACTCACTCGTGCAAAATGAGGGTTTGGGAATGAGGTACCGAAATACGAATGTGTCGGGAAGAATTGCTTTATTTCTTCTTCTTTGTCTATGTAGAGAGTATTGCCCACCGGACGGAAAATATCTTTATTTGTGTACTGTATACCCAAGCTCTCGTATACTCGACTAATCGCTTTATTTTCGCTGTGAAGATACCGCAAAATCTCCAACCCAAGCGGAAGCACTTGGTCAAATGATTCTATGAGTGCACTTCTGTCGTAATAATATTCACCTTTCAGATGCATGTTATCGATGTGCTGAAGTGCTCGAAATTGATTTTCCTGTATGCTCGTAATTGGACGTGCCTGTAGAATATACAATTTATCTTCCGTTATAGCCCATTCGATATCCTGAGGAAAATCCGCTTCCTCTTCTATTTTTCTTGCAGTAGCGACCAATTCGTCAAATCTCGTAAAAGGAAGGTTCTTTGGTAAATTCCCAAAAGGAAATGTTCTATGCATTGAGTATCCTCCTCCAACAACTTCTGCACCATCTCCTTCTTTCCATTCAACCACCATTTCATTCCCTCCATTTGGATTACGTGTAAAAATTACTCCCGCAATCTTTGGATCGACGTACTCTTGAATGATAAGTGAGAAAGGATTTTCTAGAGTTGCGTGCCCTTTTTCTACTGCGTCATTGATAATGTCTTGTATCGCATTTTTCAAGTTTGACGGCAGTACCCGAAGCAAGGTCTTGAATTCCCCGGCATGTGAATATGATGTTCCATCTTCGACAAAAGCACTTGAACGCACTGCATACATTTTTGCTCCAATCTTCCTTCTCGCATCCCCTGCAACATCTTCATAATCTGCTTCTGTTATACCCGCTTTAAGTAGTCTGCTTACCGGTGTTTTTCCTACACCAACACAAGAAGGTACTGGGTACCCTTCTGCTTGTAATTTTAAGAGACGGACGTACTTCTGCCCGAATTCAGTATTATTGGTTTCCTTTTCCATATTCATTGTAGTAACCCAATCCATATACAGGAGTTGTTCCATTACCTGGAACACTTTCTACCCAACCTTTTTCCTGTCCTGGGTCAAATTGATGCGTGAGTATGGTTCTCAATTCAATATTTTTGAAATCGGGTACAGAAGCAGAAAACGTGATTACCCCATTTTTTGTTTCTTTCCATGCACTTCCTTTGAAAGCTTTTTTTGAATACCCGTCCTTACTTTTCATAAGCGCCCAAAAATGTGAAGTGTACGCGGGAGAAAAATCTATCACCTCTGATTTATCAACCAAAAAGAAGTCGCCTGCATCACTCCACAGAACAAGCTGGAGGGTCTTTGACCGTATATTATCCTGTTCATCAAAAAATATAGTTGGGCGATAATCTTCGGAATATACTTTCTGATGCATGATCGGGGCTTTGAATGTTTCTTCATCTACTGTAACCTGTGCAGTGCCCGCACTGGCATACTGAGTATACTCAGGGTTATTTTTTGTTATAAAATCAGCAACCAGTTCGTCTGTTTTAACGCTATATGTCTTTCCGAGCAAACTGAAGGTAAATACGTATGTTTCTCGAGACGAATGATCTGTCGGTTCCTTTCTTTCAAATTCGGTAAAAAATAGATCAGGAAGCACAGCCTCGGTTTCAAACACGCGCTCTTTATAAAATTTTCCGTTTTCAATACCTGAAATAATATTACCAAGATAATAATGAATGAATCCTCCTTTTTGGTTTTCTTTTCTGTTTATAATAAGGTCTAATAAGAAAGGTCTACCCTGAGTATCTTTCTTCGCTATCACAAACCGATCTGAATAAAACCGATATGAAGCAGAGCTTGTACTTGTAATCGGCTCCTGTACTATAGGTTTTTGTTTTGGATTAAAAATTCCAGCTATCAGAAAAACACTGGCAGTTACTAATACAACAAATCCAATTGTAATGAATACTCCCTTCTTTGCTCGAATCTTCTCTATGATTTCGCGAAGGAAAGGCGTAATAGCCATAAAACCACCCAGAAGCAGAATTCCTATATTGGTCATTAAACTAGAGACCTGGGTGCCGATTGAAAAAATCACATCAGGAGGAAGCACTGCTTGTGCGGAAAGTGGAAAATAGAGAATTGAAATTACGAAAAAAGTGATAAATTTTCTCATAGGAAAATTATAGCACCCTTTGTTTCCTATAGAAAAACTAAAGATTCGTCGAATTGTCATCCGCTGAAGGGCCGTAGATAGAGGGCACCGTGCCGCCTGCCATGCGCACATATACAGAGAGTTGGCCGCGATGGTGTATCTGGTCGTGGAGCATCATCATTGCAAAGTCGGGGGCGGAAAAAGTAGTGCCACCAAACTCAATTGTTTTTTTCAAATCTTTCTCATCCATTACTTCGAGCTTTTCGATAATCGCATCAGTTTCTTTTTTAAAATCAGCGATTACTGACTTTATACCGTCTGGCTTATATTCTTTGAATTTTGTAGGACTAATTTCCGCACCAAACAAATACCCATCTAAAAGATACATTTCAAAGACAAATGTTGAGGCGAGCTTCATTGTATCACTTGAACGTTCGTGGGGTTTAAAGTCATGTTTATCCTCAGGATACGCATTCAAAACTTTGAGTGTCGTCTTAAATTCTTTTTTCATAAGCTTCAGTAAATCTTCTTTTGTGATCATTGTTGTGGTGGTTAGGTGAGTAATGGCTCATTTTAGCATGATTGTGTATAATAAATATATACAGTGGCTTAGGCACTTCTTTCATGAATGTTGGTTAATACTTCCTAATCACCCCTTTCACAATCGCGGCAATTTTCAAATCGTATTCTGGGTAGATCGGCTTGTAGTTTTTGTTTGCGGGCATGAGGTACACTTGGTTGCCTTTTTTCTTGTAGTATTTCATTGTCCATCCACCATCGATTTCCGCAATGACGATGTCGCCGTCTTTCGGGTCACTTCTTCGTTCTACGATAACCAAGTCCCCTTCTTTGATCCCTTCTTCAATCATCGAGTCTCCCTTGACCTCTAGAAGATAGGTCGATTCTCTACGCTTTATGAGATACCGGTCAAGGCTCAGTGTGTCGAGATCCTGTTCTTCGGCAAGAGTCGGAATGCCCGCTTCGACGAGTCCCAAAAGTGGTATCTCCCCGATCATCTTACTTGGCAATATTTTTCCATTATCGTCTTTTGTAACCACACCATCATACACGAGCTTATTCACCAGCTTGAAAACCGCATTCTTGGATTTGAAACCGACAAGAGACATGATCTCTTGGTAGCTTGGCATGCGCCGCTGTCTTTCGTAAAACGCAATAATTTTGTTTTTCTGAGAGAAGTAATTATCTTCCATAGATTAAAATATAAATGATGCGAAGCCAAATGATCTAAACCAGCTTCCTCTGTTCTGTCTTCGGAGACTCAAGATACTGTCGATTATCACCTTGTGCCGACGCGCCTCTTTTACATATGAAAGGCCTTTGATGATCTTTCGATCAATTGTATCATTCAATGTATGCAGTTCATCTCGTAATGCTTTTTCTAGGTTTTGTTTGCTCATGGTTTTTTGTGGTTAATGTCAATAATTGAGAACTTTCTTAAATGAATTCAGTTCGAGGCGCAAACCTTTTTATTTTCTATGCTGTACACCAGTACTGCGTTGAAAAGAAAAAGGTGAAGCAACAAAGAAATGGATCATTTAAGGAAGTTCTTGTATAAGGATAGTATAGGTGAACGATTGTTCACCGTCAATAAAAAAGCTGTGGATAACTTAAATAGATGTAAGAAGCAAGATGTTAGATTTTAGAAAATACCTTTGAGGATACATCCTCAAAGGTATTTTCTCTTACTTCTCACATCTAACATCTAATCTCTAACTTCTATCATC
This sequence comes from Parcubacteria group bacterium, assembly GCA_046599035.1. Lineage (GTDB taxonomy): Bacteria > Patescibacteriota > Minisyncoccia > Phycocordibacterales > DATDWN01 > UBA910. Next base: position 7,803 of record JBKJHK010000017.1, read on the forward strand.
TACTCGCGTAATTTAAGCATCGGGATAATCTGTTTTTTACGAGAAATAATTCCCGGAAGCACTGCAATGTCCCCCTCCACTCCCACTCCAAATGAAAGCTCGATAATGTCTTTAATGGTCTCATTGTATGCAAGCACAGTGGCCTCTTCTTTCAAGATATCTACTACAAAAAAGAGAACATCGTCGATATCACTCTCACTTGCAACAATGTCTTTAATTGCAGTCACGAGTGCATCCTTTCGATCCAAAATTGATTGTGGGTTTGTTGTCTCAACCACAGACACACGGAAATTTTTATTACCTATTTCTGTTTTTTTACTGTCGAGATGTACGAGTCCTGCATCGGTAAAATCTGACACATCTGACTTTGCATCAAACATCTCTGCTGCATATTTAGGAATTTCAATACCAAGTTTCTTTGCAAGCATTTCTGCTACATTTTTGTCGTGTGGAGTGGTGGTCGGAGAACGAAACTCAAGTGTGTCTGAAAGGATGCATGAAAGCATAATACCCATCATATTTTCTGGCATTGTTTCTGCATGACTTCCCAGCTGATCGAAAATAACCGTTGCGGTCGATGCATGAGGCTTCAATGTCACTTCAATAGGGCCAGTTGTAGAAAGTCCACCCACAAGACGGTGATGGTCAATGATCTGCAAGATATTTGTTTCCAAGATATTTGGAAATAATTCTTGTGGATTGTTGGTATCAACAATCACCACATCTTCTTTTGCTGTCACTGATTCGAGGAGCGCAGGTTCAGGAACTTCAAAGCGCCGGAGGACAAAAGCCGTTTCTTTATTCAAAGGCCCGAGCACATAAGGTGTCGCATCAAATGTCGTATGTGCATTCAAATACCATGCCCACAAAATTGCACTGCCTGTCGCATCGGTATCGGGAGAGATATGTCCAAAAACTTTTACCATAATGAAGTTATCCTACAATAAAAAAAATGAAAAGGAAAGCTGTTGTTTTTAAAAACAACAGCTTTCCTTTTACTATTGGTCGTATAGGACGGAAAGGTCTTTATTACAACAAACAAGAAGCGCGTGAATGAGTAATCTCATTCACAGCGTTCGAGTGCAGTTGGAACAAAAGGTTTAATACCGCGGCGGCTTGCCGCGCAACCCTTGGGTTGCAGGGCTTGCCCTGCGGTTAATACCTTTTATTACATCAACCCCTTCAATTGGTCTTTGTGCTTCTGCATCACTTCCATTGCTGCGGTCATTTGGTCCTTGCCTTCCCGTTGCATTTTTTCCTGCACTTCAGCACCGATCTTCTGGAAAAGATCTGGATTTTTCTCGATCATATTAAATATCTTTTCTTGCTCGGCTTCTGGAACACCTTTCATTTTTGACGCGAGCATTTTCTTTAAGAAAAAAGTTTTTAGTGACATATGCACTCTAATATACTATAATTTCAATGAATATCAAACTATAAAATCAAATCGCACTATCAAATCTATGAAGCGCCGTTCCACCCCTAAAAAAATCCCCTATTTTATACTCGCGCCCCTCATCCCCGTTTTATTTGCAGGATTTCTCATGAGCCATTATCACATCCCTTTCCGCAGTCTGATTTCATTTGAATTCTACCAAAATCTCGCAAACCCTTCGGTACGGATGATTTATGTACAAGAAGGCTGGCGCAAAGAACAAGTAGCAGAGTTTGTGGGCAACAAAATGGGCTGGGACCAGGTAGAAAAGCAAGAATTCCTCGATGCGCACATTGCGCTTGGAAAACAAACATCTGAAGGTTTCTATTTTCCTCAGAACTACATGATACTGAAAGACACTCTTCCAAAAGATGTAAGTAAGCTTATGATCAATACCTATGAAAAAAATACGAGTGGAATCAAGCGGAGCAAAAACTCGCAGGTCTTAAACGAAGACACTGCACTCATTGTCGCTTCGATTATTCAACGTGAGGCAGCAGGAAAACAGGACATGCGACTCATTTCTGGAATCATTTGGAATCGTATCTTCTCTGGGATGAAGCTCCAAATGGATGCAACGCTCCAGTATGCAAAAGGAGACGAGGATGTGTGGTGGCCGAAAGTAGAATCAAAAGATAAGTTTATTATTTCTCCCTACAACACCTACGCAAACAAAACCCTACCTCCCACCGCTATTGCAAACCCAGGTCTCACAGCACTTGAAGCAGCTTACAATCCACAAAAAACAACCTGCATTTTCTATCTACACGACAAAAAGAGAAGAATACACTGTGCGAGGACATACGAAGAGCATAAGAAAAATATTGAAAAATATCTTTAATTATTAAA
>JBKJHK010000021.1:0-7950 GCA_046599035.1 Parcubacteria group bacterium
CTAAAAATTTTCGACAGAAAATTTTTAGTCGCGGAAGATACCCCAACCGGGCGAGGCAGGCGATCAGAAGATCGTGTCGACGGAGACTCGTGAAAATTTTGTTTTGACGAAAACAAAATTATTCCTGACCACAAGATGTATCACTTTTTTACAAAGGTAAATCAAACGCAACAGCTCCAGCCCCCAGAAACATCAAAGCAAAAGCGATGCACCCAAGAATTGTTCGGATGTGCGCTGTGTTTCGATCAAAGAGACCTTCTTTTCGGTCAATAAGTGACTCAATAATCAAAAGTGCCATAAGGGCGATGAGGGCTGCCTGCATGTAGAAGCCGACCCCAACAAGAGCTGCAGCGACAAACTCAAACACCGCAATGAAAGAGTGTGATTTTTTGAGGCGAGATTTTGCAATGAGTCCAAAATGATACGCGAGCGCGACACGAAGAATGAAATAGGCGAATAATGGAAAATCTAAGAGAGTTGGAAAAAGTGATAGCATATGTATATAGTATCAGGTATAGTGGCCTTATGAAAAGGGCTAAACCCCAAACAAATAAGAATAAGTTTGGGGTCGCCCCTAGGCCGAGCGACCGGGCTGTAGGCCGATCCGCCAAAGGCGGATTTAGGGACATTCGTGTACTGCTCCACAATATCCGCAGTACACACAATGTCGGCTCTATGTTTCGCACTGCAGATGCAGCGGGTGTTTCGCATATCTATATCTCAGGCTATACGCCGAGCCCACTCGACCGCTTTGGGAGAAAACAGAAAGATATTGCAAAGACGGCGCTTGGTGCTGAAGACTCAGTACCTTGGAGCAAAGCGGGTGTCGTAAAAAAACTAGTCGCAGAGCTGAAAATACAAGGTTTTTCTGTAGTGGCTCTAGAGCAAAGTGAAAAATCGGTGGATTATAAGAAAGTTACATTAGAAAAAAAAGTTCTCTTTGTCGTCGGCAATGAAGTAAAAGGAATATCGAGAGAACTTTTAAAACTTGCAGATGTTGTAGCTGAGATACCAATGAAAGGGGAGAAAGAATCACTCAATGTTTCTGTGGCTTTTGGAATTGCTTTGTTTAGAATGTTAGAAATTTAAAATTTCTTTTCACTATAACTTTTTTGGAGACTCTCGGAGCGCGACGGCGCGAGAGGGAGCAAAAATCAAGCCCTGATTTTATGCGTGCTCTAAAAAAGTTGTAGTGGAAGAAGAAATTTTCCTGTGGTTAGTTTAATACTTCACAACCTGAGTCACTGGTTTACCGGCTTTGTCATACAAGATCACCACATCTCTCCTGTACTTCCACAACGGTTCACTACGTTTCAGATAGACATACCACGTATTGCCCCAAAAGTCTTTATCACTTTTATGATGCGAGATGCAGTATGGGTAATTTATTTTTTCTATAAGAAATGCCTGGCATTCATATGAGTAAGCTTTCGAAAGTGGCTCCGGCACTTTACATGAAGAGAGTGAATTGATCAGATCAAAGCAGTTGTCGTTGACCACACGATTGGGAATTGAAGACTGGTCTTCGTCTCTCGCACTTGGGCAATTACTCCAAACTCCGGGGTAAAAATTTTGGTACTGAGAGGTATACCCTGAACATTTGTTTACTTTAAACCCATATCCGATTGGAGAGCGTCCAGTAATAATGTATGCATGCTCGCCGGCAGAGAGATATACATCTTGTTCGGTATTTTGTTGTCCTCCAAAATACAGCAAGGTGCTTTGAGGAATATAGGTTGTCTGATTAGTAGAAGTGGAGAGAAGTTTCCAACCGGTAATATTGATCGGCTCTGTGTTGCTATAGTCGGCATACATATCGACGTATTCTGTAGATGCATCACTTGATACATTCACTGACATTGAGATCTTTCCTTTATACACAGAAGAATTTTTCCGCTCTTCTTCAAGGGCGATTTGTTTTTGAAGTTCTTGGGTTTTGTACCGAGCGTCGTTTAGGTTGTATTCTATTTCACTTTGAGTAAGTTGGTGCTCTTTTGGAGAGGGAATACTAGAACCGTTTTGGTAGAGAGGTTTTGCGTTCTTTACACCACCAAAGACCGCCATGGCCAATACCGCAAGTATAAGTACTAATCCCCAGTCTAGTTTCATGTCTATATATTACCACCAATCACTTCTGATGATTGCTACAGAAATGTGCACTTCTCCCACCGATTGCTTTTCGAAGAATGATTCCCGAACAACCTTTTTTAAGACAAGGTTGTTTTGTCCTGCGGTATGCCTTATGTGAATTTTGGAATCCTCCTCGGAGACCGTGAATGTTCCTATAGTCAGACATTGAGTCTCCACCGAGTTCGATACCAGTCTGAAGGACATCGACCATTGCACTGAATATTTTTTTAATTTCAGCTGGAGAGATATCCTTCACTTTTCTTTCTGGATGAATGCCTGCAAGCCAGAGTATTTCATCTGAGTAGATATTTCCGACACCGGCGACGATGCTCTGGTCCATGAGTACGGTCTTAATAAGTCCTCGCGGCTTTTTAGAAAGCTGTGCGGTAAGGAGAGAAGGGGTGAGCTCGGAGAGTGGTTCAGGCCCGAGATCTTTAAGGTCTACATGAGAGCTTTTCTCGTGTGTTTCAAAGAGAGTGACTTTTGCAAATTTGCGCATATCGGAAAATGCGAGGACTTTTCCGCCTTTGAAAGAGAGCGTGAAATGGATGAATTGATTGAATGGATCTTGAAGCGGACCAGGTGTTATTGCTCTCCACACTTCTCCCGTATTTACTTTTGACTTTACACTTTCAACTTTCAACTCTTTGGTGTACTCACCAAAAAGTAGGTGCCCTGTCATTTTCATATGTATAAGAATTGTCTTTCCATGACTCAGGTGGATCAAGATGTTTTTCCCTCGGCGCTCTGCGCTTATAAACTTTTCTCCCGTAACCTTATTTTTAAAGAGTTCAAAGAATTTCTTGTTCTTAATCGTATTTTGAGCCACACTTTTTGTATTCACAAAATAGTCCGACCATGCGTCTGTAATGGTAAGGGAAGGAAGTACTTCATTGAGTCCTTTTACTGTGGTAGTAACTTCAGGTAATTCCGGCATAATTCTTGGTTATATATTTTAAAACAACACGTATAAAAGTCTGCTGACTTTTTACTATGCTCGCCCATCAAGAAAATAATACGCTTCTAACGGCTACCTTCTCGCAAACTCCTCGTTGAGTACATCTTCGTCAAACAGTGCTTCAGGTCGCGCCGTTCCAGCTGAGTACAGCTGTCAGCGTTTATTTTCTAATTGGCTGTGCAATGTTGTTTGAAAATATATAACCAAAGGTGGTGACTTTTGTCCATATCACTTTAGGTTCTTCAGTGCAGAACGAATCTTTTCCTGAGTTGAGGTACCTACAGCTTTTTTGAGTGCTTCACGAGAATCCTTCTCTGAGTACCCAAGAGATTTGAGAGCTTCGAGTGCATCATCGTCTTCGGCGTGTATTGCGTGCCCCGATGCTACTTGCGGAGCTTTGCCTTTAAGTTCAAGGACGATTTTTTCAGCATTCTTCTTTCCGACACCTGAGACTTTTGTGAGATGCCCCGCATCATTGGTATTGATCGCGTATGAGAGGGTATCAAGAGAAGCTACAGAGAGTATTGCGAGAGCGGACTTTGGGCCTATACCAGAGACCGTAAGGAGAAGCTCGAAGAAATCGAGTTCTGCTTTTGTGGCAAAACCATACAGATCGAGCGCAGTCTCACGTACAGCAAGATAGGTAAAAAACGTCACTTCTTTTGTAGTATCGAGGCTTGCATGAGTAGTGTAAACCTTGTAACCCACCCCATTTACATCTACCACGACTGATTTTGGGTCTTCCCAGACTATCTTCCCTCGAATATATCCAATCATACCTTTAACTATACAGGAGAAAGCGAGAGAGGGAAAAGCCTTGATTTATCCCTTAAAGTATTATAATATGGGGGTCATGCCAATCATCAAATCAGCTAAAAAAGCACTTCGTTCATCTGGACGAAAGAAAATGTTTAACCTCCGAAAGAAGGATCAGGTGTCTAAAAGTATAAAGACATTGAAGAAACTTATTTTGGAGAAGAAGGTAAAGGAAGCAGAAAAGATGTTTCCACAGGTGCAGAAGATCATCGACAAGGCCACAAAAACAGGTCTTCTCAAGAAAAACACCGCATCTCGCAAGAAGTCACGCCTTAGTGCTATGGTTTCAAAAGCAAAATAGACTCAGGTTCTTAAAAAACCACTTCCTATAGGAAGTGGTTTTTTGATATACTAGAGTCTTCATATGAGTAAGAAGTATTTTCCCAATATAGACGGTCTCAGATTCTTCGCCTTCTTTGTCGTCTTGATTTCGCATCTCAGTATTTTTACCGGTTATGATGCAGAGATGTATAGCCCTATCCGAAAGCTTTTCCTCACACATGGGGATTTGGGAGTGACTTTTTTCTTTACGCTTTCTGGGTTCCTTATCACATATCTGCTCTTACAAGAAAGAAAAGAAGAGGGGACCGTATCTCTCAAGCATTTTTACATCCGACGCGGACTTCGTATCTGGCCCGTGTATCTCGTTGTCATTATTTGTGGCTTTTTTATTTTCCCGTACCTCATTGATACACCACTTGTGGTTTCATTACTTGCTCCGCTTTCACGTCTTCCTGCCTACCTCTTTTTTGCAGGCAATATTGACTTAGTCTATATGGGTTACGCATCAGTAATCATTGGTGTACTCTGGTCTCTTGCGGTGGAAGAGCAGTTCTACCTCATCTGGCCTCTTGTATTCAAGAAAATAAAAATATCAACGATTCCTTGGGTACTCGGGGGAGTTATTGTTGCCTCGTTCATCTACCGCTTTATCCACTGGGAAAACTACGAAATCATTCGCTATATGACCTTCTCAGTATTTTCAGACCTCGCAATCGGATGCCTCTTAGCATATATGGTTTTTTTCAAAAAAGGGTTTGTGGAGTTTTTTGAACGACTTCCTCGCTGGGCAATATTACTTAACTATATTTTAGTTTTTTTCTACCCAGTGCTTCGTGGAGTACTTTCATTTATGATTTCTGGCTTCGTCTATCAGACCATGTATGCTCTTGAGTCAGTCATCTTCTGTATCTTGTTTTCAGGTATTATTATGGAGCAATGCTTTGCAAAGAATTCTTTCTTTAAATCAGGGAATTCAAAGACAGTCAGCTATTTAGGAAAGATTTCGTATGGCCTGTATGCATACCACATGGTCGCTATGGTGCTCGTCCTTTGGTTTGGAGTTGTATTTTTTGGTTTAGCTCTTCATTACAATTCTATCGCGATCTTACTCAATATCTCCGTAGCTACCTTCGTCCTTTCTCTTTTCTTGGCCCATGTCTCGTATACCTATATGGAAAAGCCGATTTTGAAGTTGAAGGAGAAGGTGGGGTATTTGAAAAAATAGAGAGGTGGTCGTTTTTCTACTAAAAAACATGCCTCCGTTCGGCACCATACATAAAAACTCCCAGCAGTGGGAGTTTTTATGTATGGTGCCCTCGTCTGGAGTCGAACCAGAAGCGCCAGCTTCGCAGGCCGGTATTTTATCCATTAAACTACGAGGACTATTTAACTTACGTTATACTATGAAACGCTTTCGGAGCTGAGCAAAGTTCGCGAAGAGCGAGGAATTTGATTGGAGGCGTGAGAAGTGAGTGACCTCACTTCGCAAGACCTTGAACGTTCTGTAATCAGAAGGTGAAAGGTGTACAGTTTCTGTAAGAAACTAATGTACGATGACAATCAAATTGCCGACGCTCGACAAAGAAATTTGCCAGCTACGGAAGCGCTATAAGAAAATACCACAGAATACTTAAAATCCAAAGTAAATCAAAAGCTTCTCCAAAAAAGGCTCAGAGTGCTTTATTTCGGGCAAATGTACCAAAAGCTCATCTCTGACTTCATCGGGGTCAGCATCGCCGAGAAGTACTGTCACATACGGAGCAATTCTTTTCGTAGTCTTAAGTAAGATACGGGGAGCAAGCTCGCGTTCTTCGATCCAAAAAGACTCCAGGTTGGTATATACATAAAGGAGATCGTGTATTTTTATACCGGCAGGCAAGAGCTCAATATGTACCATGTGAGGTTTTTTAATACTATAGAGGGTCAAGGTAAAGACCGCTATCAAAATGAGGATTGAAAAGAGTACATTACCGAGAAGTATGGAGATTACAGAGAGAGTGACTGAGACAATGCCTACCATCCAATACCAATCAGCGCTTTTTTCAGTGTGCATGTGCTCGGGTGCTTTCCAAGAGATATTGGAATGATTATTCATAGACTTATTTTAACACAACACTGCCTTTACAGTGCATGTTTATCAATCAATTCTTTTGCCTTTAGTACCACTTCTCTTGGATTGTGATCACTTTTAACTAGATAGAGTGAGGCTCCGAGATTGAGAGCTTTTTCCGCGTCTGCTTTCTCAGACAAGTTTGTCATAACGATAACGGGAATATTTTGCCAGCGAGCATCACCTTTCAGATGCTTGAGCACTTCAAAGCCTGAAATTTTAGGAACCATAATATCAAGGATAATAAGAGCGGGGAGAGGATTCATGGATTCAATCTTTGCCAGAGCTTCTTCTCCATTCTGAGCGAGTTCGATTGCAAAGCCAGTCAAGCCGAATACCCGCTTATAAATGCGGTTTATAAATGTATCATCCTCGACGATGAGTATTTTTTGTTCGGTAGGCATAGAGATAAAGTATATTGTAGCAGATTTTCTAAGAAGAAATAGGAAGAGAAAACCGGAAGGTACTACCTTTTTCCGGCACACTTTTCACCAGTTCTATTGTACCACCCATTTGTTCCACTAAAAGCTTTGAGATATAAAGCCCGAGACCTGTGCCTTTTGTAGTCTCTCGACTGAGTATTGTAGCGCTTGCTTGTTGGAATTTCCTGAAAAGAAGTGTTTGGTTTTCAAGTGGTATTCCTTTTCCTGTGTCTGTTATTGAGACGCTTATATTCTGGTCTACTTTTTCAATAGAAAGCGTAATACTGCCTTTTTCAGTGTGTGTCAGTGCATTGTTAATCAGATTTATGAGTATCTGCTTTACACGCGTTTCGTCTGCAGTCACAGAAGGGAGAGGAAGTTTTGATTTATGAAAAATTATTTCTATATTTTTTGAATCAGAGAGGATTTTCATCTCATGCACGGATTTTTCAATCGCATCGGTAAGATCGATAGGCTTTTTTTCTAAAGGGACCCTTCCTTGTTCGAGACGAGAAATATCAAGGAAGTCGTTTACAATTGCAAGTAGGCGTTTGCTGCCGATAATAGCATCTCCAATCATTTCTTTCTTTTCCTTTTCTTTTAGTTTTATCCAAAAATCTTGGAGCATTTCTAGGTTTCCTCGAATAGCAGTGAGCGGAGTACGAAGTTCATGAGAAGCGATTGCGAAGAATTCCTCACGAGAACGCTCCACTACTTTTGCTTCGGTAATGTCCTCAATAAGGAGAACATGACCAATCACTGTATCCAACTCGGCTTCCCCTATGAGTATAGGTGCGACGATGACACGGAGGAATTTGCTGCCAACAATAACTCCACTGATTTCGAATACCACTTTTTTTTCTGTTGAATGCCGTATCGCTTTCATGAGGTCAAAACTTTTTTCAAAAATAGTGGCGAGATTCGGAGTCGATACATCTTTGTTTTCTAGGCCAAATATCCTCTCAATAGCTTTATTTTTCAAAAGTATAACGTGGTTTAAATCTTCGATAACGAAGCCTATCTGAAGACTCTCAATGGAAGCCGTCAGTCTCGCTTTCTCCTCATTCAACTTTTTTGTACGGTCCGATACCTCACCTTCGAGATTTTGGACGAGCGTTCGAAGGCGAATACGCATCAAGTCAAAGTCGGAAGCCAGGGTACCAATCTCGTCTTTCGAATTGACTTTGATCGGATAATCGAGCTCACCGCCTTTGATGAGTAGTGTCGCTTTC
>JBKJHK010000015.1:0-21348 GCA_046599035.1 Parcubacteria group bacterium
GTTGAGAGACTCTTCATCTGTGAACTTCATCGTGGTGAGGTTTACTCTCTTAAGGATTTCCATGGATGCATTGACCCTGATGAGGGACCTCCTGCAAAAATGATTGTCGCTATCCTTTGGAAAGCAGCTGCTTCCCTGGAACATTTTTTCCACGATTTCGACAAAAAAGTTCAGGTCTAGTCTACGAGCAGTTAATCTTGAATTACAACCCTGGTCATTTGCCGGGGTTGTATTGTATTTTTTAAACCAAATTGATAGGCTATCTTTAGAAACGAGAGGAAAATGAATGCTATTCACAAAATGCATTTTGCACGAAGCTCTACTGGAAGATGGGATCAGGATTTCTGTGATGAGTCGTCATACAAAAATCGATGGCATCACTCCCGATCCTCGAATCCAAAAGTATCATATGCATATTCCAGAACTTGGACCAAGTCCTCGATTGATTGGGAGGTACTATAATACAAATATGTGTTTGCTTGATTTTTCCACTGCGTATTGTCGTGAAATGCAAGCACCATTGAAACAGAGGTTAATTAAGATTATTGCTTGGCTCAGTCTTTTTACAGACATAACCTTACTCTGTGTAGAAGATAAGCCCGATCGTTGTCACAGATCGCTCTTGACCCGTTTATGCAAACAATATGTTCCTCGGGTAGAGATAAAGCACCGGTAATATTCCGGTGCTTTTGTATTTCTATATAAAGTGATAAGGTGGTTCTAGAAAAGGAGAAATGTATGGAATACGGTGGTGCGCTTTCTGGTGAGCAGATTTCCGAATTAATATCTGCAGATTTTTTGGCTGGTTCCCCGGATTCTGTTCGCTGCGGGTCTATAGACCTTACGGTTTCAGAAGAAGTGTATCGAGTAACCGGGGCGTTCCTGCCTCAGTTTGAAGAATCAGTTCGAGATGCAATCAAAAGAATGGGCGGTTCAAGGATCATCCCGTCTTCGACTCTCGAACGTGGGTGTTGTTATGTCTTTCGGTTAAATGAAAGCGTGACATCATTGCCGAAAAAGGTGTATGGATATTGTAACCCCAAGTCTTCAAGTGGTCGTGTCGATATTCATGTGCGGTTGCTTGCGAATGGGGTCTCTCGGTATGATGCTGTGCCCTTAGGGTATTCTGGTGATTTGTGGATTCTTGTAATTCCTAAGACATTTCCAGTTATCATTCATTCTGGGATGGCGCTCAATCAGTTGCGATTGTTTAATCAAGATACACGCTTCGACGAGTTTCGACTCGAGGTGCAGTTTTCGAAAGATGGCGGACTTATAAATCATCGATCAGGAGAGCAGATTCTTTACAAAGATATCCGGCATTCTGACACCGATGGTTCAATCATCTTGTCGTTGGGTCTCGGTTATGAAATGCCTGGCTTTGAAGCGATTCCAAATGGCGAACCTATTGATCTTAATCAGATTGGTCATTATGATCCTCGTCGATTTTTCCGGCCTGTTCTTGTTCATGACAACTCGTTAACACTTCAAGCAGGAAGATTTTACATACTTTCAACCAGAGAGTTTGTACGAGTTCCTGCTCATCTTGCATGCGAGATGGTGCCTATGGACGAACGAAGCGGGGACCTACGTTCTCATTATGCTGGATTCATTGATCCAGGATGGGGAATTGGTTCTGAGGGGAAAGCTTTAGGGAGACCTCTTACACTCGAAGTTCGGTCCTTCGACACCGATCTCTCTGTGTGCGACGGTCAGCCGATTGCAAAAATCCGTTACGAACGGATGAAGGAAGTACCTGCTCAACATTATGATATGATGGGCTCCAATTATGGAAACCAGACAGGTCCGAAATTTGGGAAGTTCTTTAAGGAATGGAAGTAAAAAACACCCCACGGCGCGTATGCGCGCCGTGGGGATTTTGTTACTCTTTTCTGGTGAGAATTGTTTGCTCACCTCGTTTGGTGTTCCAGATATCCTCGCTGTAATCACAGTATAGTTTCAGTTTAGGAAACAAATCTTGGAGGGATTTTCCCATTCTTTGAGCTACACGTCTTACTGTAGGATGAACTGTTTGTCCGGACCGGAGGTCGCAGATGTACACTGCACTCGCAAGTCCCCATGAAGCAAGAACTTGAACTCTATACCCCATGGGAATGTAGTACTGCCGTTCTTCCGGAGTGCAGTCGAGTTGGTTGATACGTTCTGTTATTACAGACAGGGTTTTGATTACATACTCCCGATATTGTTCTGGGATTTGTTCCAAATACCAAGACTCAAAGCCAAAACTGGTTGTAAGTAGTGGTAAGTACATAGATCCTGAACGACAGTGTCTGTGTTCGTCGCGATACGAACGATAGTCGATCAAATGACGATATGTAATCTGGCCGAAGTTGTTCAATTGCAGTGGCAAAGGAGTCTTTTCGGGCCGAGCCTCCAAGACCCTGTCGAATCTTTGAAGGGCAAGTTTGTTGAATGTGTCGCTTACTTCAAACTCTGGCCATGTTCTCTCGGGTATGAGGTAAGTGTATTCAGCACAAAGTTTAGCGTACTCCTCCGTTGCTTCGTATCTCTTGGAAAAACCAGAGGAAGGGTATTGCGTTCCCGCCGCCTCTGATAGGGTATCTGCAATTTCACGAACTTCCTGTAAAGGGTAGTTACGCAAGGTCACAAGATGATCCCGTAGTTGGCGAAGGTTTACATGTCGACCGACGGAGGTAACAGTTCCGGCTGGTAAGAAGGCGCCAGCAATGTCACATGTCTTACTGGACACTGTTCCTTCATAAGCCACTGGACTGACATTGACACTTTTTGGAAACAAAGTTCGTATATAAGGAGGGAGGACTTGAAGTAAGTAAATGTACAACTTTCTTGATTCTTCTTGAATCCCCTCACCCTCTTTTGTTCCCAATGGATTCACGATTTTTTGTCCGGCCATTTCCAAGTATCGTGTACTCATTTCTTGCCAGCCACCACTGTGATGATCTTCATATGCGACAGCGGTGAGCATGCTTACATTTTCAAGACATGCTGTAGTTGTAGCACAGTCCGCAATGCTTGCGTGGCCGTAATTCACGTAGAACTTCTCCATGAATTTTTTCCAACCATTTTTCAAGACATCTTGTAAGTGGATCAGGAAACTGTTTGCGCCACGTGAATATTTTGCCATGGCCATTGCATTCGCTTCGGGAGGCAAGTGGTCCATAACAATCACTCGAGGATTACCGTCTTCGACGAAAGTGTCGATCTCAGGTAAATCTTGTGCAGTCCAAAATTTTCTCATGTTAAAGAGCCTTTCTGTTTTTAACTTCTGTTCCTATTTGTACCTTTTGTGCAGAATAAGTCAACTGTACAAAGTTATGAAGGTTGTTATGCTGTAAAGTAGGAAGGGAGTACTAAATGGTTCAAAGAGAATTACCATTGCAGTTACCTGTGATTGCGTTAGAAGGAATCGATGGTTGTGGCAAGACAGCAATGATAGAATTCTTGCGACAAGCATGTGAGAGCGGGTTGTTTAATGCGTGCTTTACCAGAGAGCCAGGAGGATCTGTAGTCGGTGAGAAAATCCGCAGATTGCTTTTGAATGATAAGGATTCCGAAGATGAATCTCCACTCACTCGCCTCCTTTTATTTATGGCGTCTCGGGCGTCAAATGTGGATAAGATCATAAGACCAGCTCTGCAGAATAACAGACTCGCTATTTCAGATCGTCTGGATGCATCAACTTTTGCATTTCAACTTTGGGGTGGTGAATACCAAGATCTCCAAGATGTTTTTTATACCTTGCGTGAAGAGATTCTGGGTAAATTGCCGATTCAATATATCTATCTACGGATTACTCCAGAGATAGCGGCAGAGCGCAGAGTAGGGAGACCTGAATCTACTCGAAATTTCCTTGACGATCTGCCTGCGGAGTTTCATGAGCGAGTGTTTGAGGGATACGAAGTCTTTTTTGGAAGGCTTCAAAGAAAGTCAGCTCAAATTGAAACTTCTCTACACACAGTTCATGTAATCGATGCTTCAGTAAGTAAAGAAAAAGTGTATGAGCAAGTCCTTGCTATTGTTCTTGGGGCATGGGGAAGTCAGACACCATAAGGTGTCGGGCTTCCTCTTTTTTTATACCTGAAAAATGCTATTATTGCCCTATGACCTTGCAACATACAATCAAAGAGTGGATTGCAACCACTCTCTCCATCGACGACGATGTATCGCTAGAATACCCAGGGGATACGACTCATGGCGACTTTGCGACCAATATTGCTCTGGTGTATGCAAAGCAGTACGACAAGAACCCACGGGAACTCGCGGGGGAGTTTGTAGAGAAACTGAGTGCTGCAAAACTACCTGAAATCGAATCAATCGAAACTGCAGGACCTGGCTTTATCAACTTTAAGCTCAAACCTGAAGTGTTTGGAAATGTTGTAGAAAAAATTGTGGCAGTTGGGAAAACATTTGGAAATCATACACGACTTTCTGGGCAAAGAATTATTGTCGAATACACACAGCCAAATCCATTCAAAGAATTCCATATTGGACACCTGATGAATAATATTATCGGCGAATCAATTTCCCGACTCTTTGAAGCCCATGGTACTGAAGTGATACGCAGCACGTATCACGGCGACGTAGGACTTCATGTAGCGAAAGCGATATGGGGACTACAGAGTAATGGATCAGGAACAGAAATGACCGCACACTCGCTGGGTCAAGCATATGCGACTGGCGCGCGACTCTATGAAGAGAGTGAGGAAGTAAAAAAAGAAATCAGTGCGCTCAATAAAGTGATTTACGACAGGTCTGACCCAGATGTAAATATGCTTTATGATACCGGGCGAGAAGTATCGGTCAGATATTTTGAGTCACTGTATGCTCGCCTCGGAAGTAATTTTGATTTTCATTTTTATGAAAGTCAGACGGCACCTCTCGGAAAAGCTCTCGTAGAAGAGTACTTGGAGAAAGGAATATTTGAAAAAAGCGAAGGAGCTGTGATTTATCGTGGAGAAAAATTTGGTTTACATACCAGAGTATTTTTAAGCAAAGAAAATCTTCCAACATATGAAGCAAAAGAGCTCGGCTGTATTGCCCTCAAAAAAGAAAAAATCGGTGATTTTGATTTGTCCGTGACCATTACTGCAAATGAACAAAATGCCTTTTTCACGGTAGTGGAAAAAGCGGCTGAAGAAGTATTTCCAGAGCTTTGTGCAAAGCTGCTTCACCTCTCTCATGGCATGATGAAACTTCCAACTGGGAAAATGTCTTCACGTACCGGAGATGTTATTACAGCTGAATCAATGATTGAAATGGTAAAAGAATCAGCCCGAATGAAATTGAAAGATGGCGTGCTTTCTCATGCACAGCAGGAGGACATTGCAGAAAAAGTGGCTCTTGCTGCACTGCGCTATACTGTCCTTCGTCAATCAATTGGAGGGGATATTATTTTTGATATTAACCAAGCACTCTCTCTCGAAGGGGATTCAGGTCCGTATTTACAGTATGCGTGTGTGCGTGCATCTACTTTACTTAAAAAAGCAGAGGGGATTGTCGAAATTTCTTCGACACTGCCTTTGGACTGGAAGACCACTCATATTGAACGCCTCCTTCAGCGCTACCCACGCATCGTGGACCGTGCTGGGCGAGAATATGCTCCACATCAACTCGTGACCTACCTTACAGAACTCGCAGGGGCTTTCAATTCATTTTACGGTTCGCACAAGATTATTGATGCGAGCGATTCTACATCAGGATATCGATTGGCAATTACTAAAGCATTTGTTGACATTATGAGCTCAGGACTTCATCTCATGGCTATCGAAATTCCAGAAGAAATGTAATGTCAAGGACTGTCCTTGACATGTGAGGTTTATAAAAAGTGTTGAAAATGCTAGTATGGGCTTATATATGGCAGATAAAAAAGAAGAGCAGAAAGAAAAACAACTCAAAAGCGAAACTGCACTTCGAGAAGAAAAAATTCTCGAGTTTTGGAATAAAGAAAAAATCTTTGAGAAAACTCTAGAAAAGGAGTCTCCAAAAGGTGAGTTTGTATTCTACGAGGGTCCACCGACTGCCAATGCAAAGCCGGCTCTGCATCACTTGGAAGCGAGAGCATTCAAGGATATTATTCCACGTTTTAAAACGATGCAGGGTTTTCATGTAGCTCGTAAAGGAGGTTGGGATACACATGGTCTTCCAGTAGAACTGCAGATAGAAAAAAAACTCGGACTGCAATCGAAAAAAGATATTGAAAGCTTTGGTATCGAAGCATTCAACAAAGAATGCAAGGATAGCGTTTTTCAGTATATCGGAGATTGGGAAAAATTTACTGACCGTATTGGCTACTGGGTGGATAAGAAGAATGCATATTTTACATTCAATCCAAGCTACATGGAGTCAGTCTGGAATATCATCAAAACTGTAGATGAGAAAAAACTCTTGTACAAAGATTATAAGGTGCTCCCATGGTGTCCTCGCTGTGGAACCGCACTCTCAAGTCATGAGCTTGCTCAAGGATATGAAGACGACAAGGATCTTTCAGTGACTACAAAATTTAAAGTAGTGGGAGAAGAAAATACATATCTCAATACATATCTCTTGGCTTGGACTACGACACCATGGACATTGCCAGGGAATGTCGCACTTGCTGTAGGAAAAGATATTGAATATGTAAAAATTAAAGTAGGTGAAGAATATCTGATTCTTGCTAAAGCAAGACTTTCTGTCGTATCAGAAGAATATGAATTAGTTTCGGAAATGAAAGGTTCTGATCTCGCCGGTCTTTCATACGAACCACTCTATTCGTTTCTTAGCGAAAAATTTACTGACAAAAATCCGGAGAGCTTTGAAAAAGCATACAAAGTGTATGAAGCTTCCTTCGTAAACACAACTGACGGAACTGGTATCGTGCATACAGCAGTGATGTACGGCCAAGATGACTTTGAACTCGGTACGACTATTGGTCTGCCTAAATTCCACCTTGTAAAAGAAGACGGACACTTTCTTGATGGTATGCCTCTTCTTTTAGAAGATAGTAAAAGAGACCTATCCAACCGCTATGTAAAAGAAGTAGATCTGAAAGGTAAGCCTACTCTCGCAGTCGATATTGTTGATGATCTCAAAAAAAGAAACTTGTTTTTCAGTCAGGAAAATATAAAGCATTCGTATCCTCATTGCTGGCGATGTAAGACCGCGCTCATCTACTATGCGCGTGACTCATGGTATATTCGCATGTCGAGTCTGCGAAAAGAACTCGTATCAGAGAACGAAGATATCCACTGGGAACCAAAGCACATCAAGGAAGGACGCTTTGGTGAGTGGCTCCGTGAGATTAAAGACTGGGCTATTTCTCGTGAACGATATTGGGGAACGCCGCTTCCGATCTGGACTGACAGTGAAGGGAATTATAGAGTTGTCGGCAGTGTGGATGAGCTCCGAACTCTTATAGAGAAATCCGGCAATCGCTATTTTGTCATGCGTCATGGACAGACAGAGGGTAATGTAAAACAAATCTGGAGCACTGATAGTGAATTTCTTGATCCACTGACTGAAACAGGACGAGAACAAGTGCATAATTCAGCAAAAAAAATTACAGAAAAAATTGATTTCATTATCGCCTCACCATTTCCTCGGACCCAAGAGACAGCACGATTGACTGCAGAAATTTTAGGAATAGCCCCAGAACATATCATTACTGACCCTCATATCGGAGAATGGAATGCAGGGAGAGATTTTAATGGAAAGAATACCGAAGATTTTTTTGCGATACGCAACAACAGTGCTGACCGGTTTACGTTCAAGACGGAAGACGGCGAGTCATATGCAGACGTCTGTACTCGTGCAGGAAAATTCCTGTACTCTCTCGAAGAGAAATATAAAGGAAAAAATATCCTCATTATCACGCATGGTGCACCTGCACGTGCAATGTCTTTTATAGCAGATGGTTTTTCTCACGACAAAGCTCCTCTCCACATGAAGACTTTTAATAATTTTGATAATGCAGACGTGAGAGAGATCAATTTTGTACCGCTTCCGCATAATGAAAATTATGAACTTGACCTTCATCGACCGCACATCGACACCGTAAAACTTGTGGATCTAAAAGGCGAGCCACTCACTCGTGTGAAAGAGGTGATGGATGTGTGGTTTGACTCTGGATCGATGCCGTTTGCTCAGGTTAACTATCCATTTTCAGAAGAAAAATTACTCTATCCCGCTGACTTTATTTCTGAAGCGATCGACCAGACTCGTGGATGGTTCTACACGCTTCATTCGATCGGCGTGCTTATGGGTAAAGGTAATGCGTATAAAAATGTAATCTGTCTCGGACATATTCTCGATAGTGAAGGAAAAAAGATGTCCAAATCGGTGGGTAATATCGTAAATCCGCAGGAAATGATTGACCTTTATGGAGTGGATGCGCTTCGCCTCTGGATGTATAGTGTCAATCAGCCAGGAGACTCAAAGAATTTTGACTCGGGCACTGTCGATGAGATTGTCAAAAAAGTTTTCAATCCGATGCGAAATATTGTTTCTTTTTATGAGCTCTATCTCGATGAGAGTACAAAAATGTTTGCCGGGGAATCAAAACATGTTCTTGATCGATGGATTGTTGCTCGTTTAAATGAAGTTATAGAGGAAGGCACTCAGGCACTTGAATCGTACCAAGTATTTGAATCTGCACGACTGATCCGAGACTTCGTAAATGACTTTTCTACATGGTATGTACGACGCTCAAGAGACCGATTCAAATCTGAAAATAGGGATGAAAAAAATGAAGCACTCAGAACGACACGGTTCGTACTCCTGGAGCTTGTTAAATACATGGCACCCTTTACTCCATTTTTCGCTGAAGATGTGTACCGCAGCTTACGTCTCGATACTGACAGAGAAAGCATCCACTTGGCAGACTGGCCGGAGGCAGGGGATGTAGACGAAAATCTTTTGAGAGATATGCAAAAAGTTCGAGAGACAGTCACTCGGGTCCTCGAGCTGCGGGCAAAGGCGAATATAAAAGTGCGCCAACCACTCGCATCGCTTGTGGTAAGGGAAGATTTTTCTCCCGAGCTACGGACAATTATTGCTGAAGAAGTTAATATAAAAGAAGTCGCATCTGATCCAAGTATGGCTTCCGAACTCGAACTCGATATTGCGCTCACGCCTGACTTAATAGAAGAGGGAATTGCACGAGACTTGATCCGTGCTATTCAAGATGCGCGTAAGAAAGAAAATCTTCTCGCCACTCAGACTATAGACCTCTCTCTCCAGGGAATCGGAGTAGAATTTTTGAGCCACTGGGGTGCAATGATCCAGAAACCAACTGGAGTAAAGACGGTGACGCTGGTTCCAACTACTGGAACTCACACACTTACACTTGATAATCTTTCGATTTCTTTTAGTTTGGTATATTAAGTTTGATCATTTTAAATTCCAAAACTCTTTCTCCTCACAAGCTTCCCAGGGCAATCTGTCTAGCCCTGCTGGGCTAGCGAACTGCTCGTCGTTCAAGAGAATAATGTCGGGTTACCTCCTTATTCTCTAAACTCCTGTGCAAGGCCCTGAGAAACTTGTGACTCGACAAGTTTTGGAATAAACCAAATTTGAACGTCCTATCATGAGTTATCAAATTTATACAACCGAAGCCGTCATTTTGAAGCGCATACCGTATGACGCAAATGTATCCTACCTTTTATTTACCAAAGATCTTGGGCTCATTAGTGCTCTCGCTACTGGAGTCAGAAAAAGTGAATCAAAGCTTCGTTATGCGCTCCAGGAATATTCTCTTATCCAGATCTCGCTCGTGAAGGGCAGGTCTACGTGGCGCATCACCTCGGCAGTGCTTTTAGAAAATCTATTTTTGCATGCAGAGACAGAAGCAGCAAAAAGTGTCATTGCCCGCATCTGTACACAGGTCATGCGGCTCGTGGCAGGACAAGAAAAAGATGAGCAACTTTTTCTTGCAGTACAAAGTGGTTTCTTAGAGCTCTCAAAGGCACCGGACTCTGCCGTAGCAGCTTTAGAAATACTGATCATGCTCCGCATGCTTCACTTGCTCGGATATGTTTCTGAAGTGGAAGAACCTCTTTTCACTCACTACACCGCCTACGATGAAAAAACGCTTGAAGCAATCTCTCTGTCCCGCTCTTTGTTTATTAGACATATCAACAAAGGACTGCAGGAAAGTCAGTTGTAGCATGGTATAATAGCCTCTATGACTGTCGAAGACGATCGAATTGAACAACTCAAAAGAAAGCTTTATTCACGGGGCAATTTTACTCCGATTACAAAACGTTTCCAGATGGGAACGTATGACAAGGCTGTAAAAGAAAATTGGAGTGAGAATACAGAGCTCCATATTGACGCGATGCCTGAAGGAGAAAACACACACCCACTCTTGAAAAAATTCCTGTACGGAGCTTTGGCTTTTCTAGTCATCTCAATAGGCGTTGCTCTCTATATGTTTTTCGGAGGGGGGAATCAAGTGTCATCTGCAAATGTCGATATCAAGATCGTCGGTCCTGCCAGTGTCGCTTCAGGCGAGCAGATCGACCTCGGGGTGTCGCTTGTCAATGAAAACAGGACAGCACTCAAGAATGTGGTACTGACTATCGAATATCCCGAAGGTGCACGGGCAAACCCAAACACGACAGAGCCACTCAAACGTACAACAGAAAATGTAAAGGATATCGACAAAGGCTCAGTGCACAACCTGACGACAAAACTTGTTTTATTTGGTGATAAAGATGCAGTCAAAACACTGATATTTAAAATGGAATACACAGTCGTTGGATCCAATGCACGATTTACGAAAGAGAAAAAATACGATGTATCGATCGGCTCTTCACCTCTGCTTATAAACGTCAGTGCTCCTCAGGAAGTCAATTCAGGACAGCAGTTCCAAGTCCAGGTGACAGTCACTTCAAATTCAGGTGCATTACTTAAAGATGTATTGGTGAAAGCAGAATACCCTTATGGCTTTGTATATGCAGACTCTTCACTTATGCCAGAGAGCGACAAGCAGACCTGGAATCTCGGCGATCTCAAGAACGGAGAGAAAAAAGTATTTACCGTAAAAGGAAATATTATCGCTCAGGATAATGAAGAACGAACTTTTCGCTTTATGGTCGGTGTGGCAGGTACCGAACAAAATGTAATTGAGACAGTACTCGGTACGGCAATGCCCACTATCTCTCTCCGCAAGCCTTTCTTCAATGCCGTATTCGCTCTTGCGGGTGACACTGCTGATACAGTGGCGGTCGAAGGAGTAGGGAGAGTCGGAAGTCAACTGGTCATTACAAACTCTCTTGCAGATTCGCTTTCAAATATTGTGGCTGAAGTTGCCATGTCCGGCTCTGCGCTCAATAAATCAGGAGTCCGTGTTTCTGACGGTGGCTTCTATCAGTCCAGTCAAAATGTGATCATTTGGGATCGAAATGGTAATTCAAATTTTGAATTATTACGACCCGGAGAGAAAGCCAACGCTTCTTTCGAACTTCAGGATTTTATCATTCCGCAAAATATGAAAAATCCAGAGATTGTATTTGACGTCACGCTCAAAGCAGTGCGCTCGCTCGTTGGTGGGGGGGTAGACAATGTGACTTCAACGATGCAGAAGCGACTACGTTTTCTTACCAATTTGAATGTCTCGACTCGCTCTTTGCGAGGTGGAGTATTTGGGAATACCGGACCGGTTCCTCCGGTGCGAGACACTGCTTCTACCTACACAGTCGAATGGTCAATTACTAATACACACAACGATGTTTCAAATACAGTGGTAAAGGCGACGCTTCCGGTTTATGTGGACTGGATGGGTGCAGTTTCGCCTGCTACTGAGAACGTGACGTATGACGCAGACAAGCGTACGGTCACCTGGAATGCGGGCACTATCGGGGCACTTGCAGGTTTCTCTACATCTGCTAAAAAAATACTTTTCCAAGTACGTTTGAAGCCAAGTATCTCCCAGGTAGGTACCTCGCCAGTCCTGACCAACAATACGACAATTTCAGGACTTGATATGTTTGGAAACAAGACAGTGACGGCGGAGGCGGGAGGGGCGAATACGAATACTAGTGACGGATATTCCGGTGTTGTTCAATAGAGCCTCCATAGTGGTACATTTCTTTGTTGGACTTCGGTAATTTGATTGTCATCATACATTAGTATGCCTCCAATCAAATTCCTTGTCCGCCGCGAACTGCATCCACTCTGAAGACTCTAAAGTATAGTGGATTGATTATAGAAAGTATTTAATATACTATTTGAAATTATGAAAGATCAAGAACTCATGGAAAAAATAGTTTCTCTCTGCAAGCGCCGAGGATTTGTTTTTCCTGGCTCTGAAATTTACGGAGGACTCGCCGGTACGTTTGACTATGGACCACTTGGAGTTGCGCTCCGCAACAACATCAAAGCACTGTGGTGGAAACGCTTTGTGACAGACAGGGAAGATATGTTTGGTATTGATGCCGCTATTTTGATGAATCAAAATGCATGGAAAGCGTCGGGGCATGTGGGCGGTTTCAACGACCCATTAGTTGAAGATCTGAAAACAAAAAAGCGATATCGAGCAGACACACTTTTGGAAGACCTTGGTGTAGAAGTAAAAGGTCTTGGTATACAAAAAATGGATGCGCTCATAAAAGAGAAGGGAATTAAAAGTCCAGAAGGGAATCCACTTGGAGATGTCCGGCAATTCAATATGATGTTCAAGACTCATTTTGGAGCAACTGAAGGAGAAGACTCGGTGACATATCTCCGTCCTGAAACAGCCGGTGGTATGTTTGTAAATTTTAAGAATATTTTAGACTCATTTCATCCAAAGCTTCCATTTGGTATGGCACAGATTGGTAAAGCATTCCGCAATGAAATCGCACCTCGTGATTTTATTTTCCGCCTTCGTGAGCTTGAGCAGATGGAGATCGAATATTTTGTTGATCCTCGAGATCAAAAAAACGTGGATGCGATTTTTGATACATGGTTTGATGAACAAATCGCATTTCTTAAAGATATTGGTCTTCCAGAATCAAAGATCCACAAAATTGATGTGCCCGCTTCTGACCGAGCCCACTATTCAAAGCGAAGTGTTGATACTGAGTTTGATTTTGCAATCGGACAGAAGGAGCTTCTTGGTCTTGCATATCGTACAGATTTTGATTTGACTGCGCATACAAATGCTTCAGGAGTCGACCTTTCATATTTTGATGAAGAAACAAAAGAGCGGATTGTTCCTCATTGTATTGAACCAACATTTGGTGTTGACCGAGTTCTCCTTGCAGTTCTCTCATCTGCATATACTGAAGACGAACTCGGTGGGGAAACACGCAGCTACCTCAAGCTCGCTCCAAAAATCGCTCCGGTGATCCTGGCAGTTTCTCCACTTCTTAAAAACAAACCAGAACTTGTGGCAAAAGCGCGAGAGGTATTTCTAGAACTCAAGAAAAAATTCGGTCGGGTGACTTTTGATGATAACGGAAATATTGGAAAACGATATCGCAGACAGGACGAGGTGGGAACGCCGTTCTGTGTAGTGATCGACTTCGATACACTCGAGCAGGGAACAGGAGTGACACTCCGCGACCGTGATACTGGTGAGCAGACACGAATGCAACTTTCAGAACTCATTGCGTTTGTTGAAGAAAAATTAAACTAATTTTTCTAAGAAAACCAAAAAATACGACACAAAAATGACCTTTGAACAAGGGCTTTTTTAATATACACAGGCGTGATATATTCACGGTGACTTCCGGCCTAAACCTATGAAATTCACTCAAAAAAAGCTTAAAAACGGTGTCAAACTGATGCTCGCTCCGATCAAAGATTCACTCTCGGTGACGGTCTTTGTAATGGTCCATACGGGCTCTAAATATGAGACAAAGGGCAATAACGGTATCTCACACTTTCTCGAGCATATGGCCTTTAAGGGGACCCCAAAGCGGCCAACAGCTATGGATATTTCAAAAGCGCTCGACGAGATTGGCTCTCAATACAATGCCTTTACATCTCAGGAATTTACTGGCTATTACGCCAAAGCTCATCCAAAAAACATTGACGTGCTCGTGGATGTTATCTCTGATATTTATCTCCACCCAAGTTTTGATTCGAAAGAATTACAAAAAGAAAAAGGGGTGATTATTGAAGAGATCAATATGTATGAGGATATGCCACACAAGCAAGTGGAAAATGTTTTTGCAGAGGCGATGTACGGCGACCAGCCAGCAGGGTGGTCAATCATCGGCAGCAAAGAAAATGTGAGAAAGATGGACGAGAACGATTTGCGAAAATATTGGGCGAGTCACTATGTAGCGAGCGCTACGACTGTGCTGGTGGCGGGGAACTTTGATACGCGAACTATTACAAAAAAATTAGAGAAAGCATTTGCAAGTATTTCTCGTTCGGCAAAGGCAAAGAAGCGGACAGTGGTGGAGCCTCAGAACCGACCGAAGATTTTACTGAAGTATAAAAAGACAGATCAGGCTCATGTTTCTCTCGGTGTACGCTCATTTAAAGGTAAACACAAGATGTCAGCGGCGCTCAAAGTGCTCGATGCAGTGCTCGGCGGTGGCATGAGCTCGCGGCTTTTCCAGAGGATCAGAGAAGAGATGGGGGTAGGCTACTACCTCCGTACGACGATCGACGAGTACACTGATCATGGATATTTTTCGATTTCTCTTGGTCTCGACTCATCTCGTTTTGTAGAAGTGGTCAAGGTGATCTTGGATGAATGCAAAAAACTTACAACTGAACTCATTTCAAAAAAAGAGCTTATAAAAGCGAAAGAATATCTGATTGGAAACACCATCCTTTCACTCGAGTCATCAGACGCCATGGCTGAATACTTTGCATTGCAGGATATTACTGGAGAGGAGATCACAACGCCTGAGGGCCTTTTACGAAAAATACGAAAGGTGACTCGGGAAGATGTGCGGAAAATTGCACAAGAAATATTTACAAATGACCGGCTTGTGCTCAGCGCTGTCGGCCCAGTGAAAGAATCTCTCTCTTTGAAAAAAGCGTTTCGGTTTTAGGCGACGCATATGTTACTATAGGAGCATGGAAGACAGAATTCAGAAGATACAAATTAGCGCTGGAACAATCATTAAAACGGTTTTTATCGGCGTACTTTTCTATCTCGGTTACATCTTGAAAGACCTCATCTTGGTGACACTCATGTCGATCGTTATTGCTTCTTCTCTCGAGCCCGTGACACGATGGTTCGTAGAAAGAAGGATCCCACGCATCCTCGCAGTGATTCTCATCTACTTGACCCTCGCGAGCATCTTGGTGGGGACAATATTTTATCTCCTCCTTCCGCTTCTTTCAGAATCGACCGATGTGCTTCGAAATCTTCCTTCATATCTGAGTTCTACTACAGGAGATCAGGGTATCGCAAGTGTAAGCTTTTTAGACAACCAATCTTCGTTCGTAAGCGGCATTAAAAATACGATTAATATTCCGCAAGTTGTTTCAGGTATTAATGCGGCGATTGACAGCTTTTCTACCGGCGCATTTAATACCATTGCCTATGTATTTGGTGGAGTTATCTCTTTCGTTCTCATGATTGTCCTTTCTTTTTACCTTTCTATGGATGAAAATGGAGTGGCAAAATTCTTGCGCATTATCACACCGCTCAAACATGAGGGGTATATATTGAACCTCTGGGGCCGTGCTCAGACAAAGATTGGCCTGTGGATGCAGGGGCAGCTGATCCTTGCAATTATTATTGGCATGCTCGTCTATCTCGGACTCACGCTCTTGAACGTCCCAAATGCACTCCTCCTCGCTTTTCTCGCAGGACTGTTTGAGATTATTCCTTTGTTTGGGCCGATCCTTTCCGCTATTCCCGGAGTACTGATCGCTTTCGTTTCCGGTGGGGTGTCTCTTGCGGTTGTTGTGATCGGTCTCTATCTCATCATTCATCAGTTTGAAAATCACCTTATTTATCCGCTCGTAGTAAAGAAAGTGACCGGAGTATCTCCGATCGTTTCTATCCTGGCGCTTGTTGCGGGGTACGAGCTCGCTGGCTTCTTAGGACTCATTATCTCTGTCCCGTTTGCAACAGTGCTTATGGAATTCTTTGATGATGTCGAACGGAACAAGATTGCTCAGATTGAAGCTGTGAACAACGCACAGTAAGTGTTACTTTTTATTTTCTCCTTACTTCTATGGAAAAGAATTTTTACATTACAAGTACGCTTCCCTATGTAAACTCCGAACCGCATATCGGTTTTGCGATGGAGATTATTCGAGCTGATATTATTGCTCGCAGTAAAAAGCTGCAGGGTTTTCATGTTTTTTTTAATACAGGTACTGATGAGCATGGTCAGAAGATATATGAAAATGCAGAGAAGGCAGGAAAGGATGTGAAGGAATATGTAGATGGATACGCCCAGAGTTTTAAAGACCTGATCCCACTTCTCGGATTATCGGAGGATATTCATTTTATTCGTACTACGGACGATGTACATGTACATGCTGCACAAGAGTTTTGGAAACGATGTTTTGAGAAAGGTGATATTTATAAGAAGAATTACGAGACAAAGTATTGCGTGGGGTGCGAGTTGGAAAAGCAGGATTCTGAGCTTGTAGATGGCAAGTGCCCGCTTCATCCGGGTAAGGAGCTTGAAATCAGAGAAGAAGAAAATTATTTTTTCAGGTGGAGTAACTACGGGCAGTATCTATTAGACTTGTATCGTGATAACCCAACACTGGTAATACCTGATTTTCGTTTCAATGAAATCAAGGCCTTTGTTGAAAGAGGACTCGAAGACTTTAGTATTTCACGATTGAAGTCAAAAATGTCATGGGGAGTTCCAGTACCAGGTGATCCAGAGCATGTAATGTATGTATGGTTTGACGCTCTCGTGAGTTACATTTCAACACTTGGATGGCCAGACAATACAGAAAATTTTGAAACATTTTGGAAAAATGGAACACCAGTACAGTACTGTGGTAAAGACAACGTGCGTCAGCAGTCGGCAATGTGGCAGGCAATGCTCGCTTCTGCTGGACTTACCCCTACTCACACGATTGTGATTGATGGGTTTATCAATAGTGGTGGGCAAAAGATGTCCAAGTCTCTGGGGAATGTGATTTCACCAGTAGATATCGTAAAGGAATATGGCACTGATGCAATACGGTACTATGTGGCTCGTGAGCTCTCTACATTTGAAGACAGTGATGTGACGATGGAGAAATTTAAAGAAAGCTACAATGCAAACCTTGCAAATGGTATTGGGAATTTGACGTCGCGTATTATGAAGATGGCAGAGGGGTTCCGATATGAGATACGAGACTTGAGATATGAAGATTTCCCTGAAGAATACAAGAAGGGTTTTGAAGATTTTGATATTAAGAAATCTGCTGATTTGATCTGGAGTAAAATTGGAGAACTTGATAAGACAATTCAAGAAACACAGCCGTTCAAAGTCATTAAGACAGACAAAGAAAAAGGAGAAGAAATGATAATAGAACTTGTGCACAATTTATATATAATTGCGCTCTTACTTGAACCGATCCTCCCTCTAACTTCAGAAAAAATAAAAACACTGGTTAAAGAAAACAAAACTCCTGAGATGCCATTATTTGCAAGAAAAGATTAGTTTGATAAATAGCCGTTTTGTGATACAAAGAAGAAAGGAGAGTTCAAATGACGATACTTGTGGCTGAAGATGATAAGTCTGTCCTTAATATTCTGCTGAGGGTAATCAGTGAAATGGATCCTCATCTGGAATTGCTCAGTGCAAAAAGTGGGAGCGAAGCACTTCAAGTTGCTCTTGGTAAGCATGTTGATTTGCTTGTTACTGACCATGGTATGGTTCCTGGAGATGGTATTTTTCTCAGTAAGCGCTTGCTCGAACGCAATCCTCAGGTGATCATTTTTATGATGAGTGGGAGTGTCCATTTATCGCGGTATGTAAACCAAGCAGGTGCACATAAAGGATTTGATAAATCTGGAGGTTTGAATGATCTTTTTTCTGAAGTCGGGAAGTTCGTCCGAGGTGAATTTAAAAAATAGATTGGCGCCGGACGTAATGTCCGGCGCTGTTATTTTATATAAAACTAAGTTAATCTATATTTATATGGAATACATCGATATTCATTCGCATCTCTATTTTAAAGACTTTGATGCTGACAGAGAAGAGGTGATCACTCGTATGAAAGAAGCGGGGATTGCTACTATTTCAATCGGCACCGGACTTGAAACTTCAAAAGAATCCATCGCTCTCGCGGAGCAGTATTCCCATCTGTATGCATGTGTAGGACTTCATCCTGGGCATGTTGCTTCTATCGATGTGCCAGCAGAGCTTGCAGTTCTTGCGGAACATGAAAAGGTGGTAGCAATAGGGGAATGTGGTTTTGACTATTTCAGACTAGAAGGCGATGCTTTAGATATTAAAAAATCTCAAAGAAAAGTTTTTGAACATCAAGTGGAGTTGGCACGTAAGGTCGGTAAACCACTCATGCTCCACTGTCGTCCAAGTAAGGGAAGTCAGGATGCCTACCACGATACGCTCGATATTCTCGAAAGTTTTTATAAAACAAATCCGGAGCTTGCAGGTAATGCCCACTTTTTTGCAGGGGATATGGATGTGCTCAAGCGCTTTCTCGACATTGGCTTTACCGTCTCTTTTACAGGAGTGCTGACTTTTACTCATGACTACGACGAGCTCGTGCGATACACTCCTCTCGAGTCTCTCCATGCAGAGACCGATGCGCCTTTTGTAGCACCAGTGCCTCACCGAGGTGCCCGGAACAGTCCAGAATACGTCCCGCAGGTCGTTTCAGCTATTGCTCGCATAAAGGAGGAAGAAGAGGAAATAGTGAAAAATACCCTTGTTTCTAATGCCCGAAAGCTTTTCAAAGTGACTATTTGAGAGAGGGCCGAGACCTTGCACATACCTTGCATTTGGCGCTTTGGTGTGATAATCTTTGACTCATGGAAAAAGAGAATACAACCCCTGCAGTAAAAGCTCCTAAAACCGACTCATCAAAGATATATGAACTCGGGTATATTTTAGTAGCTTCGCTTCCCGAGGAAAAAATAGGTGATGAAGTGGCTTCTCTTAAGGATCTTTTGGTAAAGAATGAAAGCGAAGTGATCTCAAGCGAGGATCCAATTTTGATTGACCTTGCTTACTCAATGGTCAAGGTAGTTTCTACAGAACGTCAGAAGTATTCACGAGGATACTTTGGTTGGATCAAATTTGAAGGTGGACCTGAGGCTCTGGCTGCAATTAAGAAGGTTCTCGACCTTTCTCCTTCAATGCTTCGATATATAATCGTGAAAACTGTCCGAGAGAATACTCTCTTGAACGGCAAGATGGTTCTTCGAAAAGAAGAGAGAGAGGAAGTGTTGGCTGAAGAAATTGCTGAGGATGCTCTATCTGAAAATTTGGTAGAAGCTCCAGAAGCTCTAAAGGCAGTCGATGATTTGGCAATTGCATAATATAGCGCATAATACTCATAACATCTATGTATCTCAACAAAGCAATCGTTATAGGAAACCTCACTCGAGATCCAGAGCTCAAATCTCTGCCTTCAGGGATTACGGTTACGAGTTTTTCTCTCGCGACAAACCGTGTATGGAAAGACAAGAACGGTGCTAAGCAGGAGAGTGCAGATTATCACAACATTGTCGTTTTCGGCCGCCAGGCAGAAATTGCAAATCAGTACCTTAAAAAAGGAGCATCGGCACTCGTTGAAGGGCGAATGCAGACTCGGAGCTGGGATGATGCGAGTGGAAAGAAGAACTATCGCACAGAGATCATTGCAGACCGTATCCAGTTTGGTCCTCGGACCGGTGGAGCGCCTGCGGGAGGCTCGTATGGAGGAAATACTCCTCAGACAGCCGCTCCTTCTCATGAAGATCAAAAAGCTCCTCTCGATACCATCGAGTACCCTGAGGAAGAGATCAACCCCGAAGACATACCCTTCTAAAACTTCCACATTTGGCCAATCTCGGCGGCTAAAATCTGGAAATGGTCCTCAACGTACCACTAAGTACGTCCCCGGTCCCTTCCCAGATTTTATCCGCGATCTTGTCTCAAATCTGAAAGTTTTAGTTGGTGACTAGAATCAATCATATAAATAAATTAAATTTAAAAAATAAGATGAAGTGCTACTTTACTCAAAACAACATAGTGCATATCGACTATAAAGATGTCGATTTACTCAAGAAATTCCTTAACCCGCATGCGCGAATGCTTTCTCGAAAGCGAACAGGGACTACTGCTAAAAACCAGCGTAACCTAGCAGAGGCAGTCAAGCGCGCTCGAGTTATGGGGTTATTGCCCTTTGTTGCACGTTAATTGCTCTGGTCTTTTTCACCAATCTGATTCAGTAGAATCACCTACTGGGTCAATCGGTTAAAATTGAAAAAAGGTTCTCATCATACCAGTAAGTATGCCTCCGATCCTTTTTTCAATTTTCTCCGCGACCTTGGCGAAAAATCCTCAGAGTGTGAGTATTTGAATACTAAAGAACAAAACCCCGAGAGGGGTTTTGTTTTATCTTGCTACTTTCTAGTGTCACAGTGAGAAGTCTGAGGATTTTTGCCTGAGTTCAAGGCGGAAGAGAAAAATAATTCGAGCCAGCCTGAGTGTGCTGGTGAGGATTATTTTTTGAATGACAACGCAGAAATCAAGTAAAAAGACCAGACGCTAAAAGCTATTTCCAACTCGTTCGGCGTATTCTCCAGTGTCAGTGTTAACTCGGATCACTTCTCCCTCTTTAATAAACATCGGTACGAAGACTGTGGCACCAGTCTCTAGAGTAACACTCTTCGTTGCACCCTGTGCAGTGTTTCCTTTGGTTGCGTCCTGTGCCTCGGTCACTTTCAGTTCTACTTTTACAGGCATTTTCACACCAATAATCTTTTCTCGAAACATAAGGAGGGAAATGATGGCATTGGTTTTCATAAATTTTGCACCGATGCCGATCATATCTTCTTTTATTTCAAATCGTTTTGAAGGATCGTTTATCTCACAAAACCAATATTCACCTTTATTTGCAAAAAGAAACTTTACGTCTTTTTTATCGATTTCGGCTTCTTCTACCTTTTCTGATACATGGAAAGACTGTTCAGTCATTTTACCTGAGATAAGGTTCTTGAGCTTTGTTGCATTCACCGGCTTTCGCTGCTGTTTGCGAAAGACATGAGAGTCAATAACCTCGTAGGGAGTACCGTCGAGGACAATATATTTTCGTTCTACGATTTCGTTGTATTCAAGCATTGCCATAAAGTTGTATGTTTTTTAGTATAACCTTGGGATTATAGCGTAAATAAAGCCGAAGGGGAAGGTTTCTGGGTGAGTAATAGAAAACAGCCCCTTTGAGGGGCTGTAACTAATCAGCAGGTTCTGCCTCTTCAGCTTCTTCATTACTTCCTTCGGGAGTAGGTAC
>JBKJHK010000042.1:0-12866 GCA_046599035.1 Parcubacteria group bacterium
TCTTCGAGGATGTCTGGATATACTTCGCCAAGTGCGAGTTCACCTGCTTCTTCAAGAATTTTAATATCTCCTATTTGATTCACTATCATCGTATCTGGAGCCGTACCTTTTCTAAAGCCCGGTAGAGTGAGATCTTTCTTCAAAGAATCGATCGCTTTCTTGCGCATCGATTCCATTTTCTCGGCTGTAATTTCACCGCTAATCTCCACTTCCTGCTCGGGAAGGCGAGTTATTTTGATATCGCTGTAGTCTTTTTTTGAATCTTTGGTCATAATGCACGTCAGTCTACAATAATTTCCTAAAATTACCAAATATAAAAGAGACTCCTCTATAAGGAATCTCTTTGAGTATAAAGGGTTGGGTAGGTGAGCAAAGTTCGCGAAGAGCGAGGAATTTGATTGGAGGCGTACTAATGTACGATGACAATCAAATTACCGATGCTCGA
Organism: Parcubacteria group bacterium; assembly: GCA_046599035.1. Taxonomy (GTDB): domain Bacteria; phylum Patescibacteriota; class Minisyncoccia; order Phycocordibacterales; family DATDWN01; genus UBA910. Next base: position 446 of record JBKJHK010000042.1, read on the forward strand.
CAAAGAAATTTGCCAGCTACGCAAGCCTTTACTGGAGTTCTGTGCCAAGTCCACTAGTCTGTGTAGCATTCAGCTCTGCCTGAATAGAAGCTGTATCATCATTTGTACTTACAGACTGTATTACGGATGCTTCTTGACTTGCCATCCGTTCCTGATTCATAAGGGCAGTTGCATCTTTCTGTGTATTAATACGCTTTCCCCAGAAGTAGAGTCCACCTAAGATAATGAGCGCAATAATGATAACGGTTGCGATAATACCACTTGCACTTCCTTTTTGTGGTTGCATCATCATTGGATTTGTATCCATTGGTCCCATTGGGCTTGGTGTGTTTGGTGTTTGAGTATCCATAAATAATATTAATTAGTTGTAGTAGTAGTTGCTGTTGTCGTGGTCGCTTGTACTGGGGCGTCTTCCTTTACACTCTGACCTTTAAAGCTTTGAAGAGCTTTTTCCACTGCCTGGCGGGCTGCTTTTAAAGCTTGCTCTGCAGCAGTAACAGCACTTCGTACGGTTTGTTGTGTGGTACTCGCTGTTGTTGTGCTTGTTGGTGTAAGAATCAATCCTACTTGAGTTTTAGCATTTGCAATTGCTACTTTTGCTTCTGCAGATGCTTCTGTTGCGATGCTTACATCTGCTCCTTTCTCTTTGAATTTAACTATACGAGTATCAAGTTTAGCAATGATCTTTTCAAGACGAATAATTGTTGCATTGATTCGGTTTACAACGATGCGGATCATTGCTTCCGTTCGAGCTTGTTGTCGTTTTTCTTTACTATCCTCACGGAATTCTCTTCGAGTCTCTGTACTACTCGCACGTAATTCCCTTCGTGCAGCTGAAGAACTTGCTTGAAATTCTTTTTTCATAGCAGGTGTACTACTTCCAAGTGCTTTTCGCCCATCTTTAATCTGATTGTTTAAATCTTTACGATCATTTCGAATTTGTGTATTCATCATTCGGCGGTCTTCTTGTATTTGTCCACTCACTGGCGGCCTTGGAGGTACTCCCTGAGTTGTTGATGCATTTACGCTAGCTGTAATTGACCTGTCCTGTGCGTATGCAGTCCCTCCGCATAGTAACAAGGCAATCGCGATTGTTTGTATGTATAAATATTTTTTCATAAGTAAATTTAATGATTATGTAAATTTTCTGTCTTCTACAAAGAAGAAGCTAAAAAACATACTTATGTATTATATACAGAAAAAAACTTCCCGTATATACGGGAAGTTTTTTTCTGTGGATTATAGAGAGTGCTCTAACCTATTCTTTGACTTCCTCTGCTACCGCTTCAGCTACTTCCTCACTCTTTCCGAGTGTAGAAATGTCCGCAAAGCCTTCTTCGGTGTTTGTGATTACTTCAGGTGCAGGTACTGCAACAGGACCTACAGGAGATGGACCATCAGACTGGATATCAATTCTCCAACCAGTGAGTTTTGCCGCAAGGCGTACGTTTTGGCCGCCTTTTCCGATTGCAAGCGACTGCTGGTCGGAGCTCACGGCTACTTTTGCCGACTTTTCCTCCTCATTTGTCTCAATTGAGAGTATTTTCGCTGGAGAAAGCGCTTCTTCAATGAATTTCTTCGGATCAGCATTCCATTCAATGATATCGATCTTCTCGCCACCAAGTTCACTCATAACAGTCGTTACACGCACTCCACGCTGGCCTACCATAGAACCGACAGGGTCGATATGGTCATCAGTTGAAGCAACGGCAATCTTTGTACGAGAACCTGCTTCACGTGCGATCGATTTTACGACTACAGCACCGGTTGCAAGCTCTGGGGCCTCTGTTTCAAAGAGTTTTTCTAAAAATTTTGGATGTGAGCGAGAAAGTCGCAAAAATACGCCTTTTCCTGAGTCTTCTACTCGGTACATGTAGGCTCGTACGCGCTCACCTTGGCCGTATCTTTCGCCAGGGATCTGCTCCTCATACGCAAGAAGACCTGTTGCACGGCCCATATCAACGAAGATGTTGCCTCGTTCAATACGTTGTACAGTACCAGTGACAATCTCGCCTTCTCGTTTACCATATTCACCGAGCACTGACACCTTTTCAGCTTCACGGATTTTTTGCATAATCACCTGTTTTGCTGTCTGCGCTGCAATCCGGCCGTAGTCAGCCTTATCTTCAAGAGGGAAGATCATTTCTTCACCAAGCTCAATACCTTTTTTGATGAGTTTTGCGTCAGAAATGAGCATATGATGCTCTGGATTGTAGAGTTCCATACCTTCAGGAAGGTCGAGATCGTCGGCAAGTTCCATTAGCACTGTCGATTCATCGACTACCACCTTTACCTGGTACATTTCTACGGTACCAGTGTTGAGGTCAAATTTAGCCCGAACAATCTGGCCTTTTTTGCCGTATTCTTTCTTGTAAGCGGTTGCAAGCGCAAGCTCGATAGCCTCAATAATCTTTTCCTGAGGGATACCGCGTTCTTCTTCGAGTTGGGTCAAAACGCTGTGAATTACTTTTAAGTCAAACATATGTGTTACGACTTCCATATTTGGCCAATTTCTTTGTTGGACTTCAGAAAATAATTCTCACCAGCACATTAGGCTGGCTCACATTATTTCAACAAACGAGCGATGAATGGGTATGTACTCATATACATTCAATCCGAGTGAAGTTGAAATATAGTAATCTATGTTTCCCTTGTCCGTCGCGAACTTGACTCAAATCTGAAAGTCTCGTGATTAATTGAAACTTTTATAATTTTTTAAAAAAACGTGCCCGCCTTTCGGGCGGACTCACAGATACATATATAATAGTACAGAGGTAAAATCTTGTCAAATGTGAGTTTTTTTCACTTCTTATACACACTTTCATATTCGAAAAGAGTGCTTTTTTGATATACTAAAATAGTAATTTAAAGTTTGAATTCCAACTTTATGGACTTTCGACTTTCGACTTTCGACTTTCGACTTTCATATGCACATTGAAGAAACACAACTTAAGGACTTCATTCTTGATTCAGGGCTTGTTTCTCGTGCAGACATTACTGCTGCAGCGAAAGAAGCAGATGAAGCCGGTCAGAGTATCGGCAAGATATTGGTGAGTAAGAGCAAACTGACTGAAGACGACTTGCGTCGCATGCAGGCCTACATTCTTGGTATTCCATTTGTCGATCTCAAGGGTGAAAAGCTTGATTTTGAAGTCCTTTCACTTATTCCTGAGCCTATTGCTCGAAACCACAACATTGTGGCGTTCAAAAAAACCGACTCGACACTTGAAGTGGCAATGCTCGACACAGAAGACTTGACCGCGATTGATTTCGTTAAGAAAAAAGTAGAACTGAAGATCGTACCGAGACTGACTGACGGAGATTCGATGAAGTCGGCACTTTTGCAATATCAGAAGAGTCTTAAGGCGGAATTTGGCGACCTCATTCAGAAAGATGCAGTGGCACTCAAGAAGATTTCCGATGATCCAGATCTAGAAGTATCGGAAAGCGATCTAAAGAAGCTTGCAGATGACGTGCCTGTGGTGCGTATCGTGGACACTCTCCTTAAGCATGCGATTCTCCAAGATGCATCGGATATTCATATTGAGCCGATGGAAACTGAACTTTTGGTGCGATACCGCATTGACGGCATGCTCCATGATGCCATGGTGCTTCCTAAAAATGTCGCACCCTCGATCAGTGCACGTATCAAGGTGCTTTCAAGTCTCAAGCTTGACGAAAAGCGCCTTCCTCAAGATGGTCGTTTCAAGATCGACATGAACGGAGAAAAAGTTTCTTTCCGTGTATCGACACTTCCGACGTACTATGGAGAAAAGACCGTTATGCGTCTTCTTCGTGAGACGGTGTCTGGTTTTACGCTTGAGAAATTGGCATTTCACGGAGAAGGTCTTGAGCGTATTCATAAGGCAATCAAGTCTACAACTGGACTTATCCTCACCACCGGACCTACTGGTTCCGGAAAAACCACTACTTTGTATACGATTCTCGATATGCTTAATACTCCTGATGTAAATATTTCAACCATCGAAGATCCGGTAGAGTACCAGATGAAGCGAATCAACCAAACTCAAGTTAGGCCTGAAATCGGTTTCACTTTTTCTTCTGGACTCCGTACACTTGTGCGACAGGACCCTGATATAATCATGGTAGGAGAGATCCGAGATAATGAGACGGCATCGCTCGCGATCAATGCATCCTTGACTGGCCATGTGGTGCTCTCGACACTCCACACCAACTCAGCAGCAGGTGCGATCCCACGTCTCATGGATATGAAAGTTGAGCCCTTTCTTTTGGTGTCCACTCTCAATATTATTATTGCTCAGCGACTCGTCCGAAAGCTCACCGAGCTCAAAGAAAAATATTTGCTCACAAAAGCTGAAATAGAAACGCTCGGCAAGTCGGTGAATTTGGACAAGATACTCAAAGCACTTCAAGAAGAAAAGATCGTCGGCAAAAGTGATACATGGTCTGAAATTTCTTTCTATCGTCCGAAAAAAGGTACGAGTGATACCGATGCGTATTCAGGACGATCAGGTATTCATGAGATTCTGAAGGTTTCTCCTACAATCAAGGAAATTATCATGAAAGGAGGGACTGCTGATGCGATACAGGTTCAGGCAGAAAAAGAAGGAATGCTGACGATGATCGAAGATGGGATTTTTCAAGCGGTGCAGGGCTACACAACAATAGAAGAGGTACTTCGAGTAATCTCTGAATAATATAATTTCCACATTTGGTCAATTTCTTTGTTGGACTTCACAATTTGATTGTCATCGTACTGCTGTACGCCTCCAATCAACTTCTTCGTCCGTCGCGAACTTGACTCAAATCTGAAAATTATCAATCAATATAATGACAACATACAAATACAAAGCAAAAGATGGGGGAGGTAAGGAATACGAAGGGACGCATGAAGCGGCTGACAAGTTCGCGCTCTATAGAGATATAAAAAAAGAAGGCGGGCAAATTGTCTCCGTCACAGAAGGGAAATCAAAAGGCTTGGGAGGCATGAGTTTCAAGTTGCCATTTCTTGGCGGGGTAAAGATGCATGACAAGATTATCTTTGCTCGCAATTTAGGCTCCATGATCGAGGCAGGACTTCCGATTACTCGTGCACTCTCGATCATGGAACGCCAGGCTAAAGGTGAACTAAAAAAAGTACTCACAAAACTCGGTGAAGAGATCGCTCGAGGTATTACACTATCGGACGCGATGAAACTTTTTCCCGATGTGTTTTCAATGCTTTTTGTTTCAATGGTAAAGGCAGGTGAGGAGTCGGGAAATCTAATTTTGGCTTTGAAGAATATCTCCAGTCAGATGGAGAAGACGTACCAACTCAACAAGAAAGTAAAAGGAGCGATGATGTATCCTGCAGTTATTTTTTGCCTTATGGCGGTGATCGGAGTACTCATGATGGTATTTATGGTGCCTACCCTCACTGAAACCTTTAAAGGTCTCGGTGTAAAGCTCCCGCTTTCGACCCGTGTCATCATTGCAATTTCCGATCTGATGAAGAATTATTTCATTCTCATGATTGGATTGGTGGTAGCGCTTGGAGGTGGGTTGTATTATGCATTGCGTACAGTAAAAGGTAAGCGAATCTCCGACTTCGTCTCACTGCGCATTCCTGTCATTGGGGAAATCGTAAAGGAAGTTAATGCTGCACGTACCGCTCGTACGCTTTCGTCCCTTATTTCTTCGGGTGTAGATATAGTGGTAGCGATCGGAGTCACCAAAGAGGTGATACAAAACAGCTATTACAAAACTATTCTTGAAGAGTCAGAGCAAGCGATCCAGAAAGGAGAGCAGATTTCTACCGTCTTTCTCTCACATGACAATCTCTACCCGCTTTTTGTGGGTGAAATGATTTCGGTGGGGGAAGAGACGGGGAAGATAGGGGACATGCTTGTGGGAGTGGCTGCATTTTATGAAGATGAGGTAGATCAAAAAACAAAAGATTTATCATCAATTATTGAACCGGTGCTCATGATCGTGATTGGAGCTGCGGTGGGAGTGTTCGCAATTTCGATGTTGATGCCGACTTATAGTCTAGTCGATGCCATCTAAGCGCTCTGGTCTTTTTTGCAAATCTGATTCAGTAGAATCACCTACTGGGTCAATCTTCTAAAATTATAAAAATAATCCTCACCAGCGCACTCAGGCTGTCTCGGATAATTTTTAAATTTTATTTACGACGTAAGGCGAGAAAATAAGAAAGTAATCTTTTATATTTTCGAGCTGAGGAGTAACTATGAGACGAAGTGCTCTTATAAGCGACCTTGGTGAAAAATCCTCAGAGTGTGATAATTTGTGGATAAAATTATGAAAGTTCGTGGGAACTGGACGAAAGAAAAATCCTCAAAGCCAATTGATTAAATATGATGAAAAAAAATAATTACCACAGAGGTTTTACGCTTACTGAAATACTTATTGTGATCAGTATTTTGGCCCTACTCTCGACTCTTATTCTTAGTTTTTTTGTAGATTACCGTAATAAATATGGTTTGACACAAGATACAGATTTGATTGTTCAGCTTTTATATAAAGCAAGAAATGATTCGGTTGTCTCAAATGGGTCATCTGCATTTGGCGTCCATTTTGCCTCAACCAGTATCGTTACCTTTAAAGGAGTTGTTTACAATCCATCGGATATAACAAATCAGACATTTATTCTGACAACAACAAATTATATTGCACAAGTGAGTCTTATTTCTGGTGGAGTTGATATTGTTTTCAATCAACTGACAGGAGAAACATCTGGTAGTGGCACTATAAAGCTCGTGTCTGGTGCAACAAATGCATCTACAACGATTACTGTATACCCGACTGGTCTGATAGAATGAAAGTGTTATTTATACAAAGTACTATATGCGACACACTCAAGGATTTGGACTTATAGAAATTATTATTGGCAGCGCGATCATGTCCGTCGGGATGTTAATGGTTGTTAGTTCTTATACGTTCTATGTTCGATACGCACTGTCAAATCAACATAATGTTCAAGTTGCCTACATTTTGGAAGAAGGTGTTGAGAGTGTGCGTTTTCTGCGTGATACGAGCTGGAGTAAAAATATAGGTGCACTCAGTACGACGACAGCATACTACCTTTCTTTTACAAGTGGATATTGGGCCACAAGCACTATCCCACAGTATGTCGATGGAAAGTTTTTACGGAGTATTGCTATTTCCGATGTAAAACGTGATGTAAATGATAAGATCGCCTCGAGTGGAACCTACGACCCTGCTACAAAATTAGTCACCGTGACTGTTTCTTTTGCAGACCGCGGAGCAACTACCACAAAGACACTTTCTGCATATATTACAAATTTGTATACCAACTAATATGAGAAGTGTCTTAAAAAAAACAAGAGGATTTTCTTTGATTGAGATGGTGATTTATATCTCCATACTCTCACTCATTACATTTGTTGTAGTTGAGATATCCGTTTCTTTCTCACGTACATATCGTGACATGAGAGTAGTTCGAGCAATTGATAGTTCGGCAGTTATTGCTATGGAACGGATGGTGCGTGATATCCGTAATGCAAGAACTGTGGCAATAGCTCAAAGTTCATTAGGTGTGAACCCAGGAGTATTAACACTTCAGTCGAGTGCTACCACTACACGTTTTTATGTAGACCAGGGTCTACTCAAGGTAGATGTAAATGGAGTATACAGTGGACCATTGTCACTCGTCAAAACATCCGTAACAAATTTTGTACTTCATCGGTTAGCGAGTACAACACAAGCTATCAAAGTTGACTTGACGCTCCAGTCTACGAGTGGATCAGTAACAAAAAGTAAGACATATCACACAACGGTTGTACTGAAAGGCTTATAAAAAACACCATGTATATTCCTATCTCCAAAAAAAGCAAAAGAAGAGGACAAGCGCTGCTTACTACAGTTATATTTCTCACTTTTGTGAGCACAAGTATTATTATAGGTATTGTCAATCCAATCATTAAATATGTACGTGTAGGAACAGACGTGCTCAAGTCAAAGAATAGTTTTTTCATTGCTGAAAGCTCTGTTGAGGATGTTCTCTACCGACTACAAAAAGGTAAGATTGTTGCTGCAACTGAGGTTATAAGTTTAAACGGTGGTGTGGGTACCACCACAATTGCAAATATAACAAATGGAAAAGAAATAATTGCTCTCGGAAATCGGAATAATCTCATAAGAAAACTAAAAGTGACGATTTCACTCGGCACCGGGGTTGCATTTCACTATGGTGTGCAAGCAGGTGCAGGGGGTTTTGATTTGAGAAATAGCTCCTCTATTACAGGGAATGTATTTTCACTCGGTCCAGTAGTGGGAGCAGGTAACAATATTTATGGTGATGTTATTTCTTCAGGTGCAGCAGGTCTTGTCTATGGGATTCATGCGACCGGAAGTGTCTATGCCAATACGATTGGTCGATCTGGGGATACGACAATTGTAGACAAAGACGCATTTTATCAGACAAAAGTATCAACGGTTGTTGGAGGTACTTCATATCCTGGTAGTCCGGACCAAGGACCTGAGCCATTACCAATTTCAGACACTCTCATAAACGAATGGGAAACCGATGCTCTGGCTGGTGGAGTTATTAGTACCTGTGATGGAAGTGGTAATTATATAATCAATTCAAATACCACCCTTGGTCCTATAAAGATTGCTTGTAATTTAATTATTAAAAGTTCAAGTGCAATAATTACCATTGCTGGGCCAGTGTGGGTTACTGGAAACATCACTTTTCAGACAGGGCCCACGATTCGCATGGCTGCCAGTTTAGGAAGTACAAATGCTCCGATTATAGCTGACAATCCTTCCAATCAGTCAGGAAGCGGTATTATTAGTATCGGACAGAATACTGTTCTCGAAGGTTCGGGTGCAGCGGGGTCTTTTGTGTTTTTAATATCTCAAAATAATAGTGCAGAAACAGGGGGAACTACTGACGCAATTTCAATGAACCAAGGTTCAGCAGCAATGGTTACCTATGCAAGCCATGGGAGCGTAGCACTCAGTCAATCAGTCAGTTTAAAAGAAGTAACTGCATATAAGGTTATTTTAACGCAATCTGCAAATGTAACGTACGACACAGGCCTCCCAAGTACGCTTTTTCAAGCGGGTCCGGGAGGGGGGTATGAACTACTCACCTGGGAAGAAATAAAGTAACTCACTTACTCTGGTCTTTTTCACCAATCTCATCTTCTAAAATTTTAAAATAATCCTCACCAGCGCACTCAGGCTGGCTTGTCATATTTTAAAATTTTATAAGCGACCTTGGCGAAAAATCCTCAGAGTTGATGTTTTGGATAACTAGTGAGAGAAAATTTAGAATACCTTCATTTTTGTGTACGTTGACACTAAGATTATCTTAAGATAATCTTAGTATATGAATAAAATAATAGGACTCAAGGAATTGCGTGAGAATACAGAGGAATTTATTGCCCAAGTGAAAAAAGGCCAATCTTTTGTTGTAGTGCGTAAATCAAAGCCAGTTTTCAAACTTTCTCCGATAGACCCATGGGGTGACGAGGGCTTATGGGAACAGGTGGTTGATTTCACCAAAATAAATAAAAGAGGAGTGCTTATTTCAGATGTTATCGTTTCTCTCAAGCGTCTAAAAAAACATGAATAAAGTTGATAAGTTTCTTCTTAGAATACCAAAAGCTGATCGGGAGAAAATACTGCGAGCACTCAATTTGATCGTGAGAGGAACTACCCGGACACTTGATGTGAAAAAATTAAAAGGTATTTCAGATCGATATCGAGTACGTGTTGGTATTTACCGAATTCAATTTGAAACAGATAGAAAAGGCGTTTATATAATTGATATAAGCAAGCGGGATGATACGACATATAATTCTTAGTTATGTATATACAAAAGGAGGCTCAAGGAGCCTCCTACCAATCATGTTTGCTGGGTCTCTTGCCCACACTTTCCTTTATGAGACATTTATCACAACGTTTCTTGTTTTTAGTGCGTATTGTGATGGGAAATGTATTCCCACAACTGCATGTCCTACAGTCAATCGCAGTCAACTCTTTGAGTGTATCTATTCTGTTTGATTCTTTTCTGCGAACCATCTCATGCCTGAGACATCCGCAACTCTTAACGGCATTCCTCTGTAAGTCTTGTGTAGATACCTCTATTCCAGTATTGCCACAAGTACATGAACAGAGCCATATTATCGATCCATAAAATCTTTTTTCAGTTTTTTCTTGTGCGGTAAGTCTGCCAAACTTTTCTCCCGCTAAATCGAGTTGTTTAGGCATAAGCCCTCCTTTCTTAAGGAAACCATATTATATAAGATTAATCAACTATTTTTCACCCACTCAGATCTTTGTGATATTATAGTATGTATGAAAATGAATAAAAAGAAGCTGGTCATTGGGAACTGGAAAATGAATATTTTTTCAGTCAAAGAATCAAAAAAGCTCATGGAGGGTATTAAAAAGGGTAGTCTTAAGGCCAAAAATACTGATATTGTAGTTGCACCACCTTTTGTATATCTTGCCGACCTTAAAGGGTTAGTTTCAAAAAAGGTAGCTTTGGGGGTACAAAATATATATGAAGAAGCAGCGGGGTCCTATACCGGTGAAGTTTCTGCACAACACCTCGCTCAGTTCAAAGTTTCATACGTTATTATCGGTCACTCTGAAAGGCGAGCAGACGGAGAAAGCGATACGTCTATTTCAAAGAAAATAGCCCGAGCGCTTGAATTCAAAATCACTCCAGTGTTTTGCATTGGCGAAGCAAATCGGGATGAGCATGGCGAGTACCTCTCTTTTATCAAAAGTCAGCTCGCAGCAGGTCTTTCCTTTGTTTCTAAAGCAGGGATCGGAGATGTGGTGATCGCGTACGAGCCTGTATGGGCAATCGGTGCTAAAGAAGCCATGAATTCTCACCAGGTACATGAAATGTCTTTGTATATTCAAAAGTGTCTAAAAGAGCTTTATGGAGGGATGGTAATGATGCCACGAATTCTCTATGGTGGTGCAGTTACTGCAGACAATGCAAGAGAAATCGTGGACCAAGGCTACGTGGATGGATTACTTGTCGGACGAGAATCTTTGAAGGCGGAAAATTTTGTGGGGATTATTCAAAATGTTGATTTAATAAAATAATTTTTTGTGCATGTATTGTTTTGAAATTTAAAATTTTAAATTTGAAATTAATTTTATGAAATTACCAACAATCGAAGATGCAGGGGACATAAGAGGCAAGTACGTGCTTCTGCGTCTCGACCTTAATACTCCTATCGATCTGGGGAAAGTTGCCGATCCTTATCGTATCGACCAAGTCATCCCGACCATCGATATCTTACGGCTTAAAAAAGCAAAGATCATTATTTTAGCTCATACAGAAGCAGAGGAAAATACAAGCCTTCTGCCGATGTGGGACTATCTGAACGGCTTTATAAAGACAGAGTTTGCAAAAGAGCTTTTTTCGCCTACCACCATTAAACTCGTGGCGGATATGGAAGAAGGAGATGTTCTTATGCTTGAAAACCTTCGCTTGGATCCAGGGGAGAAAGCAAACGATCCTGAATTTGCAAAGAAACTCGTTGCCTACGGAGACCTCTATGTAAATGACGCGTTTTCAGTCTCTCACCGAAAGCATGCGTCAATCGTAGGCATACCTGCACTTTTACCTTCATATGTCGGACCTCATTTCGTAAAAGAAGTAGAAAACCTTTCAAAGGCTTTTGCACCGACGCACCCATTCCTATTCATCTTAGGTGGTGCAAAGTTCGATACCAAGCTTCCGCTTATTGAAAAATATCTCTCTAAAGCAGACCATGTCGTGATTGCTGGAGCGCTCGCCAACAATGTATTCAAGACTCGTGGATATGAGACTGGTACCTCGCTTGTATCAGAGGGAGAGTTTGCGATCGAAGGAATGCTCCGCAATCCAAAGTTTGTCGTGCCCTGTGACGTAACGATTAAGAAACCAGACGGATTCCTTTCTCTCAAGAGTGCAGATACAGTAGAGCTCGATGAATACATCGGCGATGTTGGCCCAGAAACAATCGAAAAAATTGAAAAGTTTGTGAAAGAAGCGTCGCTCATTGTATGGAATGGACCATTGGGGAATTATGAAGAAGGATTTTTTGATAAAACAGAGCAGCTCGCGCAAATTATTGCAGACAGCAAAGCGACGACGATTGTCGGAGGGGGAGATACGCTCGCATCGATCGAAAAGCTCGGCCTTATGGACAAGTTTACCTTTGTCTCGACTGCAGGGGGAGCAATGCTCGACTTTTTGGTAAATGAGACGCTCCCAGGAATTGAGGCTTTGACAGATTAATTTTAGTACAGTACTATCAATTTTAGGAGGTTTGAAGATGAATTTCGATAAATTAGGTCTGGGAATTTTTGTGGTGTGTCTGGCTTTTACAGCAGCCTATTTTGCTAAAAACGACAAGCAAGAAAGGGTTGAGGTGTCTCCTTGCGGTAAGAAAAATCTTAC
>JBKJHK010000020.1:0-5189 GCA_046599035.1 Parcubacteria group bacterium
TAAAGACCTACGGAGCCGACACATTGCGAGTCTACGAGATGTTCATGGGTCCATTTGAAGCGAGTCTGCCAGCCTCCACACTTTTTCAATAAACCGTCTTGAGCCAATAATATTTTCCGTACTCCACGGTAGACTCGCTTCAAATGGACCCATGAACATTTCGTAGACTCGCAATGTGTCGGCTCCGTAGGTCTTTATAATATCGTCCGGATTCACTACATTCCCCCATCGCTTCGACATTTTCCGATTATCCGTTCCTTGGATCATCCCTTGGTTGCGTAATGCTTTGAACGGCTCATCAAACTTTGCAACCCCAATGTCTTTGAGAAACATATTCCAGAATCGAGAATACAATAAGTGACCAGTGGCGTGTTCTGCACCTCCGACATACATATCTACTTGCCCCCAATATGAAAGTGCTTTTTTTGAAGCAATCTCTTTTTTGTTTTTGGGATCCATATAGCGCAAAAAGTACCATGAAGAGCCTGCCCAACCTGGCATTGTGTTTGTCTCATATCCACCTTTGACCCAGCTCGGGACACTTGCAAGTGGCGACTCTCCTGTACCCGTCGGCTGGTACGACTGTACATTTGGCAAGACAAGTGGAAGTTTTGAAACTTCGTGAATGATTCCATCTTTATCATATGAAAGAGGAATCGGCTCACCCCAGTAGCGTTGGCGAGCAAAAATTGCATTTCGCATCTTGTACTTTGTAACTATTTTTCCTCCTACTTTTTGAGTGATTGCTCTTCGAGCTTCCTCATCAGTCATACCTGAAAACTCTGCTGAATTAACCAGAATGCCTGGACCAGTGTATGCGCCAGAAGTTGCATGTATCTTGTCACTATGTGGCAAGACTACTTCTCTGATCGGCAACTCATATTTTTTTGCAAATTCAAAATCTCGCTCGTCATGAGCAGGTACTGCCATCACTGCTCCGGTACCATATGAAGCGAGTACATAGTCAGCAATCCATACAGGGATTTTTTCTCCGTTTACGGGATTGATTGCAGAAATACCTTTGAGCTGTACTCCTGTTTTTTCTTTTGTTCCATCTGTACGCAGCTCAAGTGCTTTGTTTTGTACAGAAGTCTTGTATTCAATTACTTCACTTATATTTTCAATATGCGACAATAGTTTTTCTACAAGCGGGTGCTCCGGTGCGAGCACAATATATGTCGCGCCAAAAAGCGTATCTGCACGCGTCGTAAAAATTTTAATATCCCCCACTTTCGACTTTAAACTTTCGACTTTAAACTCTATCTCCGCTCCCTCTGATTTCCCAATCCAATTCTTCTGTATCTCTTTTATATTATTCGGCCAGTCCAAAGTATCGAGCCCTGAAAGGAGCCGGTCTGCATAAGCGGTAATACGCATAAACCATTGACGCATTTGTTTTTTCTCTACCGGAAAACTTCCACGTTCAGAAATGAGTGTTCCATTTGGCCCATCAAGCACTTCATCGTTTGCAAGCACTGTGCCGAGTTCCGGGCACCAGTTCACTTCTGCAAATCCTTCGAATGCAAGGCGGTATCTCATGAGTATATCTTGCTTTTCTTTCGAGTCTTTTACTCTCCATTCTGCTGCAGTAAATACTGGAGTATTCTCATCGCATACTGCATCTACCTTTCCATTTCCTTCTTTTACAAATTTCTTAATCAAAAGATCGATCGGCTGTGCTTTGTTTTTACTCTTGTCATACCAGGAGTTGTAGATATGCAAAAAGATCCACTGAGTGAACTGGTAGAAGTCAGGGTCCGTCGTATTCACTTTCCTGTCCCAATCATAGGAAAGCCCGATAATACCGAGCTGCTTTTCAAATGTCTTTACATTTAGAAGTACTGCTTTTCTCGGATGAATATTGTGCGTGACTGCATACTGCTCTGCAGGCAAGCCAAATGCATCGTAGCCCATCGGGTGAAGGACATTAAAGCCTTGCATGCGCTTCATGCGCGCATAGACGTCCGAGCCAATATAGCCCTTTGGATGTCCTACATGGAGCCCGCTCCCAGAAGGATACGGGAACATGTCGAGTACGTATTTCTTTTTCTTTTTGGAGGTGTTCAAAGCATGATACACTTTTTTCTTCGCCCATTCTTTCTGCCATTTCTTCTCGATTGCGGTGTGGTTGTATCGCTTCATGTTACTAGTATGATACAACAGAAAAACTCTTCATGCAAAAAAACACCCCGACCTAGGTCGAAGTGTTTTGTACTTACATATCTAATACTTACTCTTACTTAGAAATTGACTGGCTTCCTCATATCTCCTGTATTTTCCGGAAGCACTGCTTGTTTAAAGCAAGACTCACCCACTTTGTATCTACTCCATACACCGTAGTCATCATATCCTGGCGCACGTAAATACGTAGGTGAAGATTCTTGTGTATTCTCCGAATTCTTATTAAATGTCGCGCAGAGTTCAAACGTAGTGGTGTCGATTACTCTGTATGTGTACGGTACACCTGACTCCCGGTCAGTTGTTGGCAATCCATATGAATACACGCTCGTAACTTCACTAAGAGTCGCCGGCAGCTTTGCGCTTGTTCGGTAGTATTCTTTGACCTGGTTTGAAATATTCTGCAAATCAGAAACTTTCATCTGGTCCTGCTTTATCAGTCGCTGAGTCAGAGGACTACCGATCACACTGAAGCCAATAACAATCGCAAGGAGAACAAGAAGAGATGCTGCGATGGCAGAGATTTTAGAAATCCCTGGAGTCATCTTATTTCGAACATCTGTAATGTAATATGCAAACACCGCTGTGAATACAATAAGAATACTCAATACTTTCAAAAGGAAACCAGTAGTCAAGTCCTGCCCATCAAGGAATTGATACACGACAGCCACAAGGTCTCCGATAATGAGTCCCCCTGAAACAAAAAGTGTAATGTATGAAAGCCACTTTCGAATCACTGAAACATTCTGACTTGTATCTTTTTCCAAAAGCCACATAACTAAGATATAGATTGGGAATACGATAATGAGGGTTGCTACTGGAAAGCTGATTGATGATGCGCTGTAATACCCGTAAGAATACGCATTAATAGCAGGGTACGCTTTGTTAATAACTGTAAACAAAAGATTCAACAGTGCCGCGGCGGAGGCATACAAAGTGACCATAGCGCCCAGATTAAGAAAAACATCTTTGGCATGAGAACGTGGTTGTGGTGTTGGTTCCATAAAAAATTACTAATTGTAATAGGGTTATTATACCACAAATCTTCCAAAACTTTGACAGTTTTTCTAAAAATGCTACCTCTAGTTAAGCCAGGTTCTCTAAGACTTACGAGGAGAGTGACAGGTCGACATCACGAATTGATCCTACGCTTTCATGCACGAATCTGACAAATGCCCCACGCAACAGCTCGGGACTTTCTTTTATCTAAATTCTCACTTTTTTAGCTTCATTTTTTGCACGTTCAACCATAAATTTCACACCTTCCACCATATTTTCTTCTTGTATCACAATAGTAGGATGCGCATTTTTAAACACTCGATAAATTTCATCAGCAAATGCCTGTCCCACCAAAGGGACTTTTTCAAAATCGAGAACTATTATTTGGAATTTTTCTAAACCTGACAAGATTCTTCGTGCTTGAGAACGGGAAATGTGTATACCACTGCTCGTGTATAATCGTACTCGTACTTCAGTTTTATCGAAGCCGTACTCACTCCCCTCTGAAATATTAGTATATTTTTTAAATACATCATTCAGATGCCTACGAGAATCAATATTGATTCTAAATGTTACTCGCGTACCGCGCTTACCAACAGAAGAATGATGTATAGCAACATCATTTAAGGTAGTATCCACAGCAAGTTGATATCCGAAACTATCCAATAAAAACACATCGCTTGCTTTTGAAGTAAAGAAGATGCCCTCTCCAGAGTGTGACTTAGGCATCGTGGTTGTCTTACCCTTCAGAAGATCTTGAATTGCTTCAGTTTCTGAATTTAGATTTTTCTTTTGCATTATGTTACGGAATACTCCAATCCCAGAGTCACTCACGGTAAATGTAAGGATAGTATCCCGCACAGAAACTTCTAAAGAAATTCCTTTTGATTGTGAGTGCTCAATGGCATTATTAAACATTTCAGAAAAAGCAAAAGTAAATATACTTCGGACATTTTCAGATAGGTCTGCGATGCGCGGAAAATTTTCTTCAATTTCAATAAGCACCTTGTGTTCTTCAAGTGCTTGATTTTTATACTTCTTCTTAAAAGTTTTTGGGATAATATCGGGATGCTTCAGTATGTATTCTTTAGAAGCATAAAAAGCATATCGAGTTTTTCCAACCTTTATCACCTGTTTTTCTGCAACAAGATCATTCATAACCAGACTGACATACTGTCGAGACACTCCAACTTGTGCAGTAATTTCCGAAGAAGTAATTCTTCCTTTTGTAATGATTAACTCTAGTATTTTTTGCTTATTTGTCATAGACAAGTCTATTGTAAAGTAATCTATATTCTATTGTCAAGTCAATGACAAGTAAATCAAAAAATCTCCTTATTTCTAGGTTCAAATCCTAAATTCGATCGTATCCCCATCCTTCACTATATACTCCTTCCCTTCTGTTCGGACCAAACCTTTTTCACGAGCAACACCATATGACCCAGAATCAAGAAGATCTTTCCAGAAGACCACTTCGGCACGAATAAACTTATCTTTAAAATCAGTGTGGATCGCTGTACCTGCTAAGGGCGCAGTCCAGCCTTTTCCTATTGTCCATGCACGTGTCTCTTTTTCACCAGTAGTAAAGTAGGTAATCAAGTTTAAAAGCGAATATCCCGCCTTAATAAGGTCATCAATACCATCTGTTTTTCCACCAAGCTCTGTTCGAAACATTTCTTTCTCCTCGCCTTGCAAATCTTTCAACTCATTCTCAATACCAGCATCGATAATGACATATTGTGCTTTTTCTTGTTTCAAAAATTCGATAAGCTTAGAGAAACGAGGATCATTCATTTCTTGACCGTCTGTACCCAGAATAGGTTCATCGAGATTTTTCCCACCCGCTTTTTTGTTGAGCCCATACATAATCGGCTTCATGGTAAGTAGGTGCAAACCTTTCAGCACCAGAGCTTCTTTCTCAGTCCATTCAATCTGATTCAAAAGGTTCCCAAGATCAAGCTGTATTTTTGCTTTTTCAAGCACCTCTGCTTCAAAGATCGCTTCCTTACCTC
>JBKJHK010000029.1:0-6370 GCA_046599035.1 Parcubacteria group bacterium
CTTTAGAAAAGGTACGGCTCCAGATACGATGATAGTGAATCAAATAGGAGATATTAAAATTCTTGAAGAAGCAGGTGAACTCGCACTTGGCGAAGTATATCCAGACATCCTCGAAGAAGAGAAGTTGCATCCGATCGGAAAACCGGAGGTAGTGATTACCAAAATCGGAGTCGGAAGTCCTCTTGGATTTAAAATAAAGACCGCCCTAATGCCTGAAGTCACCCTCGGAGACTATAAGAAAATTGCGAAAAATATCTATAAGACCGAAACTCCCGTCGAAGTAACAGACAAAGATGTGGATGATGTGATCCAAAACCTCCGAAAAAATGTTGCTCATGCTGATCTTCATGCCGAAGGCGGGCATGCCCACGACGACCACTCACATGGAGAGATTAAAGACGAAGACTTACCGGAAGTAAATGCGGAATTCTTGAATAAGATTGGTGAGTTTGCGGGAGTAGAAGACTTGAAAGAGCGTATCAAGGAAAATCTTCTCAAAGAAAAAACATTCAAAGCAAAAGATAAAAAGCGGACTGAAGCACTCGAAGAGATTATCAATACTTCAACAATCGAAATTCCACAGCTTATCGTGGAAGGAGAACTAGAAAAGATGAAAGCGCAGTTCCAAGACGACCTCGATCAGTCAGGTATCAAATTTGAAGACTATCTTACCCATATAAAAAAGACGGAAATCGACCTCAAAGCAGACTGGAAAGATACAGCCGTGAAGCGAGCAAAGTCTCAGATTATATTGAATACGATTGCGAGAGAAGAAGGGATTCGTGCAGAAGAAGCTGTCGTAAAGAGCGAAATGGAAAAGATCCTTTCCGAGCACAAAGGCGCAGAACGATTTCGCGTGCGCATGTATGTCGAGACGTTTCTTACTAACGACCTTGTGTTTAAGTTTTTGGAGCAGCAGGTCTAAACCTCTTTCTCCTCACAAGCTTCCCAGGGTCCAACTTAATTCTCTAATCTTCTTACAGAAGCTGTACACCTTTCACATTCTGAGTACAGAACGTTCAAGGTCTTGCGAAGTGATACAATCACTTCTCACCTGTGCAAGGCCCTGAGAAACTTATGACTCGACGAGGTTTTAAACTGAAAATTCTACTTGACACCCCCGTTGATTTTAAAGTATGCTATAGGCAGACTTAAAGAAAGGAGGCGATCGTTCGTTTCTTTGTGTTTGGACGCGGGGTGAGGCTTGGAAACCTCACCCAATAAGGCGAGATCTTGTATCTCGCCTTTTATATTACCTTTTTATAGGAGCAGGAGTGTTGCCGCGGCAATTGCCGCTGTTTCTGCCCGTAATATATTCGTACCGAGAGAAAGTCCTACGACGTTGTATTCCTTAAAAAACTCCACCTCACTGTCGCTCCACCCGCCTTCAGGTCCGATAAAATATGCATATGAGTACTGGTTAACGTTTCGTTCCATATATTCTTTGATCGCTGGGTATCCTGGATGGAAAAATATTTTCTCTTGAGGCAGTATTCCGCTCCCAAACAATTCCCCAAGGGTCGTCAGTGGATGCACTTTCAATAACTCCCCTCTTCCTGACTGTTCTGTGGCTTCAAGGATTATTTTTTGTAGTCGCTCCATGTTTATATTCTTCTTTTCACTCCGCTCTCCGATGACAGGTACAATATGCGTCACGCCGAGCTCCACTGCTTTCTGTACCACAAGCTCGAAATTATCTTTCTTTATAAGGGAAAGGCAGAGCCAAATGTTTTTGGAAGGCAAGACAACTTCTTTTGTTTCTAATACTGAAAGTTCCGCTTCAGACGGCTTCATAGTCATTATAGTAGCTCGATAGTCTGTACCCTCTCCATTGAAAACAATAACCTGACTACCCACGTTGTACCGAAAGACCTTTCGCCATTGGTGAATGAGGTCTCTGTTGGTTACGACGATCTTTCTCCCTTCTCCTTGTGCTTCTATTTGGTCAGTTATATAAAATCGATGAAGTCTCATAGTATTTTGTATTATGCCACAAGTAAGTACCCCTTTGCACTTTTTTCTTTTTTTGTTACAATAGTTAACACATTAACAATCAGACCATTATCCTGAATAACCACGAACTTTCAGAATTTGGATGAAATCCGCGGCGGATGAGGAAAATGATTGGAGGCGTACTAATGTACGATGACAATCATTTACCGAAATCCAACAAAGGATTTCGCCAAATTTGGAAGTTCTAAACAACAAAACCATGAGCTATTTAGTACCGACGGTGATCGAGAAGACTAATATGGGAGAAAGAGCCTACGATATTTACTCACGCCTTTTGCGAGAAAATATCATTTTTTTAGGTGGCCCGATCGACGATACGGTCGCAAACCTCGTCATTGCCCAACTCCTCTTCCTTCATTCTGAAGACCCGAAGAAAGATATTTCTATCTATATAAACTCCCCTGGAGGCTCTGTAACATCAGGTCTTGCTATTATCGACACGATGAACCATGTGAAAAACAATATTTCTACCGTATGTGTCGGTATCGCAGCTTCTATGGGAGCAGTCATTCTCTCTGCCGGCGAAAAAGGTAAACGTTTTGCTCTGCCAAATGCCGAAGTGATGATCCACCAGCCACTCAGTGGTGTTGAAGGTCAAGCTTCTGATATTGAGATCTCTGCTAAGCACATAATTAAGATCAAGGAGAATTTGTATAAAATAATGGCTAAGAATACGGGGCAGCCGTTCGCAAAAATCGAAAAAGACGGTGACCGAGACTTCTATATGTCTGCTGATGAAGCTAAAAAATACGGAATTATTGACAAAGTACTATAAAATTGATTCAATTATGACCAGAAAGGACGAGTGATGCTACTTTGTCACATTATCAACACCTCAGAATTACCTTCGAGGCAGTGTGTCGATCAATTTTTTAGCCGCGGTTTCAATAATCTCTCTAGAATCCTTGCGGGAAAGGGTTTTGTGCGAATTGGTTCCTGTTTCAAATGGAGTCACACTGTCCACACACAACTGATCGTTAACGTCACAATCGTAACACCTATCAAAGATATTGAAATATCTACTTACGTATAAAACAACCACCTACCGAAAAACCTCGGTGGGTGGTTTTTCGGCAAAAATTAGACAAAAAGAAAACTTTGTTATATTGTGTAGGTATTACCCATTTAAATTTGTGTAACTGACTGTTCTGATACTCCCGCCTTGACTGAAACCCTGCACTTACCTTTTTGTCACCGAAAATCATTAGACTTTAGGCCCGACTCTGGATAGTCATTACCGTGTGTATTATATGTCATTAAAAATAGTAGCAGCCCTTTTGGCTGGAGCTTCCATCATTGGACTTGCTTTGGGTTACTATCTGCGACTGATCATTTCTCTCGGAAAGCGAGGTTCTATGGAGCTTGAACTCAAGCAAATGGAACTTGCAGCCAAGAACCGTGAGAAAGAGATTATTGAGGAAGCGGAGCGTAAAGCAGAGAAAATACTCGATGGAGCTCGAACTGAAAGCAAAGAAAAAGAAGAAAAAACAAAGAAAACCGAAGATCGCCTCATTAAAAAGGAGGAAATGCTCGACAAGCGCCAGATCGATATCGACTCTGAAGTCGATATGATCAAAGAAAAGATCACGGAAGTAAAGGAAATTAGAGACAAAGCAGACAAACTAAAAGAAGAGCGGGAAGTGGAGCTCGAACGAGTCGGTCGTCTTTCTCCCGAAGAAGCAAAGAAAGAAATACTGGAGAACACTGAACGTGCATTTGAGACGGATATTTTAGCGCGCATGCAAAAGCTGGAGCGTAATGGCGAAGAACAGCTCTTGAAGAAAGCCCAGGATATCTTGGCTACTTCGATACAGCGCCTTGCAAACTCAGTCACTGCAGACATGCTCACCACTCATGTTCCTCTTGCATCAGATGAGATCAAAGGAAAGATCATCGGCAAGGAAGGACGGAATATCAAAGCATTTGAGCGTATGAGTGGAGTGGAAATAATTGTCGATGATACTCCTGGCTCTATTACCATTTCCTCATTTGACCCAGTCCGACGGCAAGTCGCAAAAATGGCTTTGGAAAAACTCATCGCTGATGGGCGTATTCAGCCAGCAAAGATCGAAGAGATGATACAGAAAGCACAGGAAGATATTGGAAAGATCATTAAGGAAAAAGGCGATGAAGCGGTCTATGAATGCGGTATTCTAAATCTTGATCCGAAAGTAGTTGCTATACTCGGACGTCTACATTTCCGTACGAGCTATGGGCAGAATGTACTCGCCCACTCAGTCGAAATGACACATATTGCAGGCATGCTCGCAGAAGAGCTCGGGGCAAACGTACAAGTAGCGAAAGCAGGAGCACTCTTACATGACATCGGGAAAGCACTCGACCATGAAGTAGCGGGAACACATGTAGAGATCGGCCGGCGCATTTTGCAGAAGTTTGGCGTCGATGAAGCAGTAATCAAAGCAATGCAGGCACATCACGAAGAATACCCCTATGAAACAGTGGAATCTATTATCGTGCAGTGTGCGGACGCTATTTCTGGAAGTCGTCCTGGTGCTCGTCGTGACTCAGTAGAGAACTATTTAAAACGACTTGCTGACCTTGAAGGGGTGGCCACATCATTTAAGGGAGTGGAGAAAGCATATGCGCTCCAAGCAGGGCGAGAAATCAGGATATTTGTTACTCCAAATGAAGTAACGGATCTGGAAGCAAAGAAAATGGCACGAGATATTGCAAACAGAGTGGAAAGTGAATTGAAATATCCAGGGGAGATTAAGGTCAACGTAATCCGTGAATCACGAACAATCGAATACGCCCGATAATTTCAAATTTGACGAAATACTTATAGAAAACATAAATACCCTCGTAAAACAGGGTGTTTTTGTTATACTTATCTCATGAATCTTACTCTTCCTGTGCGTGAAAATCTTGAACTACGAACTTTAACTCCTGAAGATGCCCAAACATTGTTTGATACAGCAAACAAAAACAATATATATCTTCGAGAATGGCTCCCTTGGTTGGATGATGACAAAACTGTAGCTGATACAGAAAATTATATTAAAGAAAGCAACGAGAGACTTTCCAAAAATGAGGGTATTGATGTGTCGATTATATATGAAAATCAACTCGTTGGCGGGATTGGTGCATTTCCTCTTGATTTAACCCATAAGAAGACCAGCCTCGCATATTGGCTTGCCGAAGAATTTCAAGGCAAAGGGATTATGACTGATTCCTTAAAAATTATTATTAATTACTTATTCGAAGAAAAACAATTAAATCGTATTGAAGTCTGCTGTGCAGTTGGAAATATAAAAAGTTCTGCTCTACCTAAGAAGCTTGGATTTACTCTTGAAGGCACTGCTCGTGAAGCAGAATGCTTGTATGGCCGTTTTGTAGATATGGAAGTGTATAGTTTACTCACTAAAGAATGGAAAAAGTAATATATTTAGATATACACTAACAAGTTCGTCAACCCCTTGCGCTGGAAAAGCCTTGGTATATAATACTCTTATAGTAGATAGGGTTTGCAGTCGACTGATTACTAGTTAGCTTATACAAAAATTCATGAATAAAGCATCATTGGTAGAAGCAGTATACGCAGAGCTCGGTGGTACAAAAGTACAGGCTGAGAAAGTAGTTGATATTATTGTAGACAGTATTGTCGGTACTTTGAAGAAAGGCGGCGAGGTTTCTATTGCAGGTCTTGGTATCTTTTCAACAAAGACTCGAGCGGCAAGACAGGCTCGAAATCCACGAACTGGTGAGTCAATCTCAGTTCCTGCGATGAAGGTGCCTAAGTTTAGAGCAGCGAAAGGATTGAAAGACGCCGTCAAGTAAGAAGTTTCCAAATCTGACGCATTTCTTTGTTGGACTACGGCAATTTGATTGTCATCATACATTAGTATGCCTCCAATCAAATTCCTTGTCCGCCGCGAACTGCATTCAGATTTGAAAATTCTTAGAATCCCTATATTCTCTAGAGAATAACAAAAAACACCTCGGTTGAGGTGTTTTTTGTTATTTTACTCCAAACTAGCAACAATCTCATTAATCTGCTTCATTGAGTTAATCGTTACTATTTTATCCCTATATGGTTCAAGTATTTCTACTAGTGGAGCTGTATGATTACCATATCCTTTCTTGTATTTTTTATAAGTAACATGTTTGAGTAAATTCCATAAATCAATCCATCTTTCGTTTTTTCTAGTTAAACTACGTTTTATAAGATAGTAATATTGGTAAAATATATTTTTAAACTTGAACCAATATATAATATCTGCTTTTGCCAAGCCTTTATCAATAAGTCTGCGGGTTGTCCCTTCCATAATCCACTCTTCCTGATCATATATTGGACTAATCTCTTCGACACTCTTTTCTCTATCATTTGGAGTGGTAA
>JBKJHK010000043.1:0-30062 GCA_046599035.1 Parcubacteria group bacterium
GCTCCTGTTTTAATCAGTGCTTCCAAAGACTTTTTATTCAAATTTTTGTCATGTATTCGAACAAGGAAATCTTCAAGGGTCACAAAAGGTCCTCGTGCTTTTCTCTCGCTAATAATCGACTGCGCGATACCCGCTCCAAAGTTTTTGATCGTCACCAGTCCAAATCTGATTGAGTCTTTCGATGTATCTTTCTGCCCATCTTCATTGAGGCTTTTAATAACAGTGAAATCCTCAAATGATTCATTGATATTCGGTGGAAGAATAGCAATCCCCATTTTCTTACATTCATTCACATATATAGACACCTCTTCTACTTCTCCATTTGCATGCGTGAGCACAGCTGCCATGTATTCAGCAGGGAAGTTTGCTTTCATGTATGCAGTCTGGTATGCCACACGCCCGTAGCTTGCCGCATGCGCCTTGTTAAATCCGTATCCTTGGAATGGTTCGAAGAGGTCCCATATCTTTTCTGCGAGCTCTCGAGTGAGTCCGGAGTGTTTAATACATCCTTCTACGAAATTGATATGTTGTTTCTTCATCTCCTCGGGGATTTTTTTTCCGACCGCTTTTCGGAATTTGTCCACTTCACCCCAGCTATATCCCGCAAGCTCGATTGCGGTCATGAGCAAGTCGTCTTGGTAGACGAGCACACCAAATGTCTTGTCCAAGAATTTCTCCATCTTTGGATGCAAGTAGGATATTTTTTCTTTGCCATGCTTTCGTGCAATATAGTTTGTGATGTTGTTCATCGGCCCTGGTCGGTAGAGCGCCACCATCACATTGATATCGTGAATCACGGTGGGCTTGAGTTCCATGAGCCATCGAGTCATGCCGTCACCATTGAGCTGGAAGAGACCTTCAGTTTCTCCTTTTGCGAGCAGTGCAAAAGTTTTTTTGTCATCAACTGGAATATTTTCAATATCGATTTTTATATTATTTAGTTTTTCTACCAGTGCGATTGAATCCGCCAAAATAGAAAGATTGGTGATACCAAGAAAGTCAAACTTGAGTAGACCTGCATCCTCGATATTGTACATGTCATATTGAGTGATGATTTTCCCCTCACCTTTCGGGTCATATTGAAGTGGTGTAAAGTTTGTGATTTCTGTCGGGGAGATCACCACTCCAGCAGCGTGAATACCCATGTGTCGTGCACAACCTTCAATCTTTTTAGCCATGTCGATAATCTGCCGCACTGCATCGTCGGTTTTATAAATCTGTTTCAGCTCAGGAGTTTCTTCGATTGCACGCTCGATTGTCATGGGGAAGCCCTGTGCGCCCATAGGGATTAGTTTTGCAATCATGTCTCCGGTGCTGTACGGGAAGCCGAGGGCACGTGTCACATCTCGTACTGAACCTCGGGCAGCCATCGTACCAAAAGTTCCAATCTGTGCCACTTTGTCTGCACCATATTTTGCTTTTGCATAGTCAATCATTTCGTCTCTTCTTGTATCAGCAATGTCCATATCGATATCGGGTGCAGATGGTCGTTCGGGGTTTAGGAATCGCTCAAAAGGGAGGAGATACTCGATCGGGTTTATTGTTGTAATGTAATTGAGATACGAAACAAAAGACCCTCCCGCAGAACCTCGAGTGGTGGTCAAAATACCTTTTTCTTTTGCATGACGAAGTAAGTCTCCCACTACGAGAAAGTAGGGAGCATAGCCTTTGTCTTTAATAACTTTTAGTTCGTATTCAATACGCTCAATAGCTACAGGATCTGGCTTGATCTCGTGACTCGTGAGGCCTTCATAGGTAATCCGTTTAAGTTCTTCGTCGTAGCTGTCTCCATCTCGTGTTTTGAAGTCAGGGAATACCCATTTTCCAAGCTCGATTTCTAGGTTGCATTTGTCTGCAATTTTAATGGTGTTTTCGAGCGCTTCTGGCAAGTCCTTGAAATATTTTTCTGCAGCTTCTTGCGAAATGAAAGAAAAATCCTCTTCAGCATTGCGTTCCACAAAGTCTCCGCCGTTTTGGATCGAGAGGAGAGTTTCGCGAGCTTTCTTGTCTTCAGGTTCGAGGTAGTAGACGTCGTGCGCTGCGACGAGTTGGATTGAATTTTCTTTTGCATATGCAACGAGCTTTTCCATCGATTCCTCATGTCCCTTGATCTCGGGGTGATGAGTGACTTCAATATAAAAATCATCACCAAAAAGTTTTTTATAAAATTCAGTTTTTTCGTTAGTAAGCGGGAAGTTTGCAAGTCGTACCGCCTGCACAATATCTCCAGAAAAAGAAGGGGAAATGCACACCAAACCTTCGTGGTAGCGCTCCAAAAGCTCTTTGTCGATGCGGGGCTTGTAGTAAAAGCCTTCGAGGTGCGCCTTACTCACAAGCTGGATTAGGTTTTTGTATCCGATTTCGTTTTTTGCAAGGAGGACCAGGCGAGTGCGCGACTTGTCGATACCTGCTTCCTTGTCGTGTCTGGTGCGTGGGGCAATGTATGCATCGATACCAATAATCGGCTTGATTTCTTTTTTCTTGCATTCAGAGAAAAATTCAATTGCGCCGTACAGGTTGCAATTGTCAGTCAAGGCGACTGCAGACATTTCATATTTCTTGGCTTTTTTTACCAAGTCATCAATCTTCGGTAGTGCAGTGAGGAGGGAATAGTGGGAGTGAGTGTGGAGGTGGATAAAGCGAGACATGGATATATTATATCAAATGCAGTGTATTTTTTAGAGTTGACGCGTGATAGAATCATTGTGATGAAATACCCAATGAAATATATTGTTGGCATTGACGAAGTGGGGAGGGGGCCACTGGCTGGTCCTGTCACTTTGTGTGCTGTAAAAGTAGAAGCGGGAATGTACAAACGACTCCAGAAAAGCAAAACACTACCCTCAATCGGTCGCGACTCAAAAAAGCTTTCAAAAAAGGACCGAGAAAAATACTCCCACTTCCTTATGTCTTTGATGTCAAAGAGACACTTTGACACTAAATCTCTCGCACCAAAAGTGTCAAGGATGCCCCTTGACACTTCGTTTTGTTTTGCGATCTGCAGTATTTCAAATATTGTGATTGATAAAAAAGGACTTTCTTTTGCGATTAAAAGTGCGCTCACTAAATGCTTGCAAAGAGTCGGTGTAAACACTCCGGACTCTGTATTATTAGACGGAGGACTCAAAGCCCCAAAAGAATTCACAAATCAAAAAACAATTATAAAAGGTGATGAAAAGCACCAAATAATCGCCTGGGCATCAATTTTGGCAAAAGTGCATCGCGACAACTACATGACTAAAATGGCAAAAAAATACCCAAAGTATGGGTTTGAAAAGCATGTGGGATATGGGACGAAAATGCATAGGGAAGCGATAAGGAAATATGGAGTCAGTGCGATCCACAGAAAATCATGGATAAAGACTACTTTTCCCCAGTCTATTGATTAAATTCCTTTTTTGGTCTATAGTAACTTCATTATGGTAGTACGAATGAGACACACCCGCGGGCAGACAGGAAGTCGACGATCGCATCATGCGCTCAAGAATCCTGGTGTTACCGTGGATTCAAAAACAGGCGTAGCCTCAATGCGGCACCGAGCGTCAACAGTTACAGGAATGTACCGAGGACGACAGGTGATCGACGTTGCAGCAAAGCTTGAAAAGAAGACTAAGAAAATACAAGCTCGCAACAAGTAAGCAAGAGAGTAGTTTGTAAAGTTTAGTACGTTTTAATATGGCAAATAGGCACCTTTCCAGATCAATAGTTTTGCAATCACTCTTCGAGTGTGATTTTAGAAATGAAACTTTTGACGAGGCTTTGGAAGTCTTTAACCGAAACGTAGAAGAATTTGCTCCCGGACAGGGAGATTTCGCGTTCATGGAAGGACTCATGAAAGGTGTCTTGGACAAGAAAAAAGACCTCGACCTCATTATCGAAAAAGCAGCTCCCGACTGGCCGATCGACAAGATCTCAGTCATGGACCGAAACATTCTCCGTCAAGGTCTCTACGAGCTCCTCTTTGCTGACCGTGCCCAGGTCCCTCCTAAAGTTGCCATCAATGAAGCGATCGAGCTTGCAAAGTCTTTTGGAAGTGACACTTCAAGTAAGTTTGTAAACGGAGTGCTTGGTGCA
This sequence comes from Parcubacteria group bacterium, assembly GCA_046599035.1. Taxonomy (GTDB): domain Bacteria; phylum Patescibacteriota; class Minisyncoccia; order Phycocordibacterales; family DATDWN01; genus UBA910. The sequence continues at coordinate 4,075 of JBKJHK010000043.1, forward strand.
GTCTACAAAGAGATCGGGGAGCCGGGAAAAGAAGAAACAACAAAAGACAGAAAGAAGCTGTCCGGCCCGATACCGACTGAATATTTAGGAGGCGCAGTGGTATATACGAAAGTCGGAGAAGATATTTATGTTGCGCTTGTGCACGATGTGTTTGGACGATGGACTCTTTCAAAGGGGCATATCGAACCAAAGACTCCAGAGGATATTCCTACTGAAGTTGCAAAGGCAATTACTGAAGAGCTCTCGCTTCCTGTCACCATTAAAGATATGCTGGGTACCAACGAATACGCGACATACCACCCAGAAAAAGGGAAGATAAAAAAGAATGTGACCTACTACTTGGCTGAAGCTCCATTCGAAGATATAAAGCTCGTGAACTCTGGCGGTCTCGATGATGCGAGATGGTTTAAATTGGGGGATATTCTTGATCTCAATTTTTATAATGATATCCTTCCTCTCATTACAAAAGCAGTTAATATACTGCTCGCTAAATAGACGGCTCGGGTCTTTTTTACCAATCTCATCGACTAAAATTATAAAAAGGTTCTCAACGTACCACTAAGTACGTCTCCGATCCTTTTTAAATTTTATTCGCGACCTTGGCAAAAAATCCTCCGAGATTCTTGATTTTGATTTGGTTTTTCAAAAATATAAAAACAAAACTGCCGGCGAAAATTCTCGCCAGCAGTCCCTTCGTTTGTTATACAAATAAATACTTGATGCCAATGCCTGCAAGCATCAGTATTTTAGACCATTCGCTTGCTGTCCTTCGGGCTAGTAGGAAGTCTCCTTCGGAGAGCATTGTTTTTTTGCTGGTTTTTTCGTATATGTGTATCAAAGCGTGAATACACATAAAAATTAGACCTAGTACAAACATGTCCATAGCTATTTTATGTGCCATTTTTTCTCCCAGTCAATTAAATATTATATATTAATATAAGTCAAGTTACTTGACAAACAGTTTAATAAAGTATATAATAGTAGGTAGGAGAACAACACAATATGTTACAGCCTGTACAAGACTTGCCAACTTTCAATCTGCCTCCTGGGCAGATGTTCGTAAATTTCATTGTGGACCGTCTGGCGATCTTCGTTGTTACCATCAACCAAGAGGGGAATCATACCCTCTGGCGGTGGAGCAACCTGGAACATGAAAAGAAATGGTTCGCTCAAGCACAGGCGGTGGAACAACCCCAATTCTGAGCTCCATCACGGGAAAGCATCTACTGCATTCCCGGGTGGAGCTTTTTCGTTTGTCATTCGACAAAATAGGACAAAAATGGTACTATAATACCAAGCTCTTTTTGAGAGACGATATGAATCTAGAAGTCAGAATGGGACTATGTATCTTTTTGGTCCTTTTCTTACTTTTGGTTTTCTCTCTTAATTTGGGCTTGTTTTCTCTAACCTCTATTATCTAACATCTATTATCTAACATCTAACTTCTACCCAACATGGATTTCACCGAATTTGAAAAAAAAGCAGGATTAAACTTTAAAGACAAAGCGCTTTTGAAACAAGCGTTTGTTCACCGTTCGTACATCAATGAAAACAAGAGCTCAGGGCTTTCGCACAACGAACGTCTTGAGTTTTTGGGCGACGCTGTGCTCGAGCTTGTCATTACACACTTTTTGTTTGAGACGTACACAGACCGAGACGAGGGTGTGCTTACGTCATACCGCTCAGCACTTGTGAATGCGACGACGTGTTCTGATATCGCAACCAATCTCGGAGTAAATGATTACCTTCTTCTTTCAAAAGGCGAGAGCAAGGACATGGGTCGTGCACGGCAATATATTCTTGCAAATACACTCGAAGCGCTCATTGGAGCGATCTATCTAGATTCTGGATATGAAGAAGCAAAGAAATTTATTGAAAGCTATTTTATACCACTCATCGAGGCTATCATGAAAGACGGCTCTCATATCGATGCAAAGAGTTTGTTTCAGGAGAAAGCACAAGAGTTTGACAGTGTCACACCAGCATACAAAACAATCAAAGAAACTGGCCCCGATCACGACAAGAAATTTACCGTAGGAGTATTCCTCGGAAAAGAACTTGTGGCAGAAGGTGAAGGGAAGTCGAAGCAGGATGCGGAGCAGGTGGCGGCGAGAAACGCCCTTGAGATCCGCGGTTGGAAGTAGTTGTATTGGAAAAGTCTGCATGGTAATGTCATACAAGAAGGAGATGATCTATGTCTGACTATTTGAATGAATTTCCTGAAGGAACTGTTGCTTTTGATACAAGAGTAAGGAGAGATCCTGAAACAGGGGAGTTGCAGGTTGAACACCGTGATCTTACCAAACGAGAGATAATGCTCCGGGAGCTTACTCGGGAAATAGCTGGGAGTATCGGTGATATTTTTGCAGATGGGCTCTCAACCGATCCTATGCTTACCGAAATCGAATTGGAGTTGCGTCAGCTTCTCGAAAAAGTAAATCGTTATGGAGGGAAGGTTTAAATGTATCCTCTTGTCCATAACAAAACACCGCACGGGCACCCTATGGGTGCATCCGTGCGGTTTTACGTTTTTTGTCGAGCTCATCATCTTTCCACATGGCAAACATGAGTAGACGAAGAGCATTGTGAGTGTGGGGACTCGCGGTGCCTCTGATGATATTTCTAAAGCGCAGGGTTTTTTCTGGCCCGGCAACTCTTATGGCGATGTCACCGTTTAGTAACATTGTTACTATGAGTTGTTGATTCCTATCTCCATCACAATCGTCCTGTACCCGAAAACAAATTTGCCCATCAATTGTAGGTAAAGGAATTGGTTCTTCCAGTACCTGTTCAATAGCTTGTCGGACTATTTCATCCGACAGTCTTTTTGGTTTTCTTTTATTTGCCACGTTTTTCTCCTGACTTATTTTTACAGCAGTTAGTAAAATCAGTCAAACGTCAGCACTTGACAGATATATTATTAGGGTGTATAATGTATACCAGATTATGAAAACCCTAATTGTTGTCCTTTTGGCCCTCGGGTCGCTTTTCGCTCAGGCAGTCTTTATCCCTCCGGTACCGACTGTTAGTCAGAACGCTTGTCCGTTTTTTGGGCAGGAACTCCAAAAAGTAATCGCACTGGATCAATCCCAATGCGATCGCATTACCACGATTCATCAGGAATCGTGGCCGGCACTCCAACCCCTCGATGAGCGGTTGGCAAATCTGACCAACGAGATCAACTATTTGAGCTGGACTGAAGATTTTCCGGCGGAGGAAGTCGCCCGCAAGATGTCTGAAGTAATCATTGAGCGTCGTAATGTGCTCGATGGAATGCGGAAGATCGAAACGGAAAAGAATCGCAAGATTCTCGGTGTCCTCAATCAGAAGCAGCGGCAGTTCATTGACCAGTTGAATGCTCTTGCTCCCGCAGTTCGCCTCTTCAATGAGGCGACAGCATACGGCCTAATCCCTTGGAATGTTGCGATTCCGGTGGGGAGTGCCGTTAAGGGCTCCGCCATGGAACGCCTCCGACAGTAACAAAATCCAGTGTCCCTGGTAGCCCGCCGATCTTCGGCGGGCTTTTTCTTTGTCTACAGGTCATAATTCAAAGCCTGTGTTAAAATATTATAACGTATGTACTTGAAATCTATTGAGATTGTCGGTTTCAAATCCTTCGCTAAAAAGAGCGATCTGACTTTTGCGTCTAAGGTTTCTTCTATTGTTGGTCCCAATGGTTCAGGAAAATCAAACATTGCTGAAGCATTTCGTTTTGTGCTCGGAGAGCAGTCCATGAAGTCGATGCGTGGGAAAAAAGGTGAAGATATGATCTGGAATGGCTCGTCTGAAATGCCGAAAGCAGGGAAGGCTTCGGTCAAAGTGGTTTTCGACAATTCATCTCGCTTCTTACCACTCGATTTCTCTGAAGTGACGCTCGAGCGAGTGGTGCACCGAGACTCGGTCAACGAATACTACATGAATGGTTCTCAGGTACGCCTCAAGGATGTGATTGAACTTTTGGCAGGAGCGCATATCGGTGCTTCCGGCCACCACATCATTTCTCAAGGCGAAGCAGACCGTATCTTGAATGCATCGCTCCGTGAACGAAAAGCGATGATCGAGGAAGCGTTAGGTCTTAAAATATATCAATACAAAAAAGTAGAAAGTTTAAAAAAACTTGACCGGACTCGAGAAAACATTACTCAAGTGGAGTCTCTCCGACGCGAGATTGCACCACACATCAGGTATCTGAAGAAGCAGGTAGAGAAGGTGGAAAAAGCAATTGAATTTAAAAATGAGCTTCTGGGGCTTTCGCTTGAATACTTGAAACGAGAAGATGATTATATAAAAGGACTCACTCGTGAAATTGAAGAAAAGAAAAGTCCCTTGAATGCAGAGTACCGCAGAGTACAAGATGAGCTCGTTACGGTGAGAGAGCATTTGAAGAATGCAGAGAATAAAGATGCAAAGAGTTCTGAGCTCGTGGCATTTGAAGAAAAGATACACGCTGCACGAGAGAAAAAAGATGCATTGGTGCGTGATATGGGACGTATTGAAGGAGAAGTGTCTTCTCAGATGCGACTCATTAAAAAACAAGAAGAGCTCGCACGAAGTAATGAATGGAAGACAGTGCAGCTGCGAGCAGTGGAAGACCTGCACTCGCAGGTGTTCGACCTCATGAGTACTGTGGAGAAAAATACTGATCCAAACATGGTACGTGTTTCGATCCAGACTATTCGTGACCTCCTCAAAGCCTTTGTAGAAATGCATCGAGACACTGTCGATACGACACTTATTAAAGAAGCGGAATTTGAAATACAAAAACTCGGAGAAGAAAGACTACGGATTGAAAGAGAGATTGAGAGTGTTGGAAAAGAAGAACTCGATGCGAGGGCCGCCTATGAATCGGTGAAGCTTTCTATTGAAAAAGAAAAAGATACAAACCGAGAAGCGGAAAAAGAGATGTTTGTGCTCATGTCAAAGGAACAGAGTATTTTGTCTGACCTGAAAACTATTGAAGCGCGCATGGGCCAGCTACGGATGCTCGAAGAAGATTTCAAACGAGAGCTCACGGAACTTGGGATGATGCTTGGGCGAGAAGTATTGGCTTTTGGTGAAAAACATTTTGAACTCGAGGGACGAGAGATGCAGGCTACACCGACTTCTGAAGGGTCGGTCGCCCGACTCTTCAATGAGCAAGCTCATTTAGAGTTTAGGGAAGAGCGACGCAGAAAGATAGAGAAGATAAAAATACGCCTTGAAGATTCGGGAGGAATTGGTGGGGGAGAAACAGTAAAAGAATATGAAGAAGCACTTGACCGAGATCAGTTTTTGGAACGAGAGCTCACTGACCTCTCAAGTACTGCAGGGTCTCTCGCGGTGCTTATTGGCGAGCTCGATGCAAAGATTGCATCAGAATTTACTGTGGGTGTAGAAAAAATAAACCGACAATTCTCTGAATACTTTGCAATGATGTTTGGTGGTGGAGAAGCAAAGCTCTCTGTTATTCGAGAATCAAAATCAAAAAAGAAATCCGACGCTCTCGACCTTTCCCCTATGTCCAACATAGGGGAAGAAGTGGGTGAGGAAGAGGAAGGTGAAGCGGGGATTGATATTGAAGTCTCACTGCCTCGTAAGAAAGTAAAAGGGCTCATTATGCTCTCTGGAGGAGAGCGAGCGCTTACATCTATCGCACTTCTTTTTGCAGTCTCTCAAGTAAACCCTCCTCCATTTATTATTTTGGACGAAACAGATGCGGCCCTCGACGAAGCAAACTCTCGGAAGTATGGAGATATGATCGAAACACTTTCAAAGTTCTCTCAACTTATTGTGATCACGCACAACAGAGAGACAATGTCTCGTGCAGGTGCGCTTTACGGAGTGACAATGGGGCAGGGAGGTGTCTCTAAATTACTTACTGTTTCTTTTGAGGACGCTGTCGCTGTAGCGAAATAAAAATCTGGATATAAGTCCAGATTTATATTTTCCTATTTCACAATCGCGTAGTCGAGTAGTCGCTTTTCAAGATCCGCATTTATTACCTTAAATTTGACGCTATCACCGAGGGTGATTTTTTTGCCGCTTTTTTGTCCGGTGATTGAATATGTTTTTGGATTGAAATCGAAGAAGTCGTTGAAGAGGGTGCCGAGGTCTTTTGTTTTCATCATCCCTTCGCACTTTGTCTCTTTTTCTTCAATATACAGACCCCAGTCGGTTACACCCGTAATAGTTCCTGCAAACTCTTCTCCAACATGCTCCTGCATGTATTCAACTTGTTTGTATTTAATAGAGCCACGTTCTGCATCAGCTGCTTGTTTTTCTCGATCAGAACATTCCATACTTACTTTCTCATAGTAGGCAAATTCATCTTGGCCAATTTTTCCGTGTTCGAGCTCTCGCTCAAGAAGTCTGTGCACCACAAGGTCAGGGTAACGGCGGATCGGAGAAGTAAAGTGTGCGTAGTATGTAAAGCCAAGACCAAAGTGCCCAATATTTTTCGTAGAGTAGATTGCTTTTGCCATTGAGCGGATCGTCGCGGTTTTGATGAGCTCTTCATTTGGGTTGCCTTCTACTTGGCGGAGCAGGGCATTGATATCTTTTGCAGTTACTTCGCCATCTTTTACCTTGAGTTCAAAGCCGAGGGCTTTCAAAAATACTGCCAAGTCCTCGATACGTTCTTTGTTTGGAGCATCATGAATACGATAGACAGACTGAGCACCTTTTCGATTTGGTTGTTCGTTTGATTTGAAAATATATTCAGCTACTTCTCGGTTTGCAAGCAGCATGTATTCTTCGATCAGGCGGTGAGTATCTTTTCTTTCTTTTCGGTACACTTTGATTGGCTTGCCGGCATCATCAAGTACAAACTTCACTTCATCAGTCTCAAAGTTGATCGCTCCATTTTCAAATTTTTTCTTTTCAAATATTTTTGCAATCTCTCGCATGATAGAGAGGTCTTCGTGGTGAGGACCTGCTCCTTTATCGAGTACCTCCTGAGCTTCTTCATATGAAAAGCGATGATCAGAATGAATGATTGTCTTTCCAAACCATTTGTCTTTAATTTCTCCCGTGCGAGTAATATGGAAAACAGCAGAGAATGTGTATTTGTCTTCGTGTGGGTTGAGTGAACAGAGGTCGTTTGAAAGAACTTCTGGAAGCATGGGGATCGTACGGTCTACGAGGTACACGGAAAGAGCTCGTCTTCGACCTTCTGTATCCAAAAGTGTTCCAGGACGTACAAAATGAGACACATCTGCAATATGAACGCCGATTTCGTAAAGGTCGGTGCCAATCGTTTTAATTGAAAGAGCGTCGTCAAAGTCTTTTGCATCTGCAGGGTCGATCGTAAAGGTGAGGGTATCACGCATATCTCGACGGACCTTTACCTGCTCCGCGATCACTTCAGGTCGAGCCTCCTCCTCTTTAATTTTTTCAGCTTCTTCGTCGACTCCCGTAGGGAATTCGATTTGAAATCCTTTTTCATATACGATCGCTTGCATTTCAGTGTTGTGCTCACCTTTCTTTCCAATGATGCGTACGATTTCTCCAACAGGGGCAGGCTGCTTCTCGGACCAGCTGTTTACTTTTACCACTACTTTTATTCCCGGGTTTACAAAACCAAGCTCACCTTTTTCAAGCACTATGTCTGTATACATGCGACGGTCATCGGGAATGAGATATGACATGTCGCCCTGTTTTTCTACGACACCCACAAATTCCATACGTGCGCGAGAAACTACCGTGAGGACTTCGCCTTGCACTTTGCCCCAGAGGAGCTCAGGTCGGCGGCGCACTTCTACTGTGTCACCAGGAAATGCTTTATTCAAAAATTCCTTTTGAATTTCAATTGCTTCTTCTGCTGTTGCTGCTCCTTCTTTTGGAGGAACACTAAAGTATCCTGTACCTTTTCCTGAAATGGAAAGGGGACCGGTGAGAATTTCTTTTGTATCAATAGCCATATGGGGATACTATAGCAGATTTGGTTAAATCGAGATATTTGACTTTATATTTTAAATATGTTAGTATATGAATCAGGAGGTCGCCATGAAAATAAAGGTGACATTTAAAGATGTTTTGGAGGCCCAAGTGGGTACTCCAAAAACCCCTATTCAGATCTTTGTGAAGAAGATACTGGATTGGCTCAAATCCAAGAGCGTCTCGTGAAATTTACGAGACGCTCTTTTCCTTTTCTAAGGCTTCTTCTTTTTGTTTTTTATACCGTTCTTCAACTAATTCATCTATTTTTCTCAGGTCAATCTCGTGTACGATTGCAAGTGTAGATGCTCGTCCCCAATTATTTGAAGTGTCCCTCTTGTGGTCTGTGTCTGGACTTATTTGAGATCGAATAACATAGAGATATTTTCTCCTATCCGCTCTAAAGATATCGGTATAAGTTTCACTGTAGTATGCCATTGCTTTATTGTCTCTATCGTCAACTTCTGTCCCATTGATAATCCATTCTTCCCCATGAGGGATGTTTTGTATATTTGTCGCATGGTATCCAAGTGTATACCCATTTTTTTGTGCAATTTCCACAAGAGTGCTTATAACAGCGCGTATGGTAGTTTCGTTGTTCTCAAGTTGTTGTACGTATTTAGGGAAATTCCGCAGTCGTAGTTCTTTGGGCATAGATAGTACACCTTTGATCTCCTCTTCAGGTAAGGTTTTCATCTCTAGTTTAAAATCCTTTATAAGATCTTCATCTGCACCAGCATTTTCTAGATCATCACTAAATGCTTTGATAATTTCAGTTGTAATCAGTGTATTAAATATTCCTTCTTTTATTTCTGCAATCGTGTGCTTTTCAAGTATACTTTCAGTTGTATTATTGTGTATATATTTTTCCATATATCTTTATCATAAACCACTCTGTGGTATATACAAAGACAATCTTTGTGTCTATACACGTATATATCGATATATTGACCAATCCTACATATTTTGTTACTATCTAACCCATGTTAAAAATACGATTACAGCGAACAGGGCGAAAGAACGAACCGACATTCCGGCTCGTATTGACCGACTCAAAAAACTCTGCAAAAAGCGGACGATTTCTAGAAGTGCTTGGGAACTTTGATTCACGAAAAGGTGAGAAGGCAGAGTTCAAAGGAGAAAGAATCTCACATTGGATGTCTGTCGGTGCTCAGGTCTCTGACACAGTTCACAACTTACTTGTAGACAAAAAGCTCTTGACCAGTAAGAAGATCAATAAGCTTCCAAAGAAAAGCGCTCCAGTAAAAGTAGTAGAACCAGAAGCTCCAGCACCTGCACCTGTAGCACAAGCTAAAGAAGAGGAATCTCCAAAAGAGGAAGTGATGGAAGCTGCGCCGGAAGTAGTAGAAGAAACTCCTGTTACTGAAGTAGCACCAGTAGAAGAAACTCCAGCTCCAACACCTACAGAGGAAGCACCGGCAACTGAAGAAGTGGCTGCTTAGTTAATAGATAAAACTCTATCTCACCATAACTTTTTTGGAGCACGGATATTTTTCTGTTGAAAAATTCCTCAAGTCTCGGCTACCCGCCTTGCGAAGTCTCCAAAAAAGTTACGCTGAGCAGAGTTTTGTGAAAAAGTTATCCGTTGACTCATTCAATGGAGAAGACATACAATTATACCGTACGGACTTAACAGTAACTGAATGAACATTTTTATGGAACACGATACACAATTTTTAGATTTTGTTATTAAAGCATTGGTAGAAAACCCAGCAGATGTAAAGATCAACCGAACTGTCGACGAGATGGGCGTGCTCATGACTCTCGATGTAAACCCTGCAGATATGGGTAAGATTATCGGAAGAGAAGGGAACACTGCAAAAGCGATTCGAACGCTACTCCGAGTAGTTGGAATGAAAAACAACGCTCGGGTTAATCTTAAGATCAATGAGCCAGTGGGAGGTATGGAAAAGAGTGCTTCAAGTGGAAGTGCGACCAAGTCTCTTGATGATGCGATGGCGGATTTGAAACTATAAGATTTAAAAAACAAAAACCGCTCAAACTGAGTGGTTTTTGTTTGCCCAGAAACCAATTCAAAGTACTTTTTTCTAGCTGCCCAAAAGTCTCCAGCGAGCACTTTTGGCTGTCCTCGGACCTGAGTTGTCAAGAATGGGGTTCCTTGACAACACCGGCTCAGACCCTGTGGGGGCTACAAAAAAGTACTTTGAATTGGTCTCTTAAAATTTGACACATATGAGTGTTATGTGTTAAAATATTATTCAGAAAGGTCCCCATAATGTTATCTCTTCAGATAGGGCAGTTTATTACACAGAAGCTGAAACCGACGTTGAAACAAAGTGTCGGCGAGACAAGTGGAGATATTCCTCTCTACTCCCTTCATCGTATAAAAAACAGGTTGGCACGGAAAAATTCAATTCTCGTCAGTCCTGAAATCAAGGCTCTCCTCATGAGAAATTTGATTGAAGCAAACAAGGTGTACAAGGAGGAGTCTGGTAATGACTGGAGCTGCCTTACCTCAGCTCATCTTGTGGATGCAGTTGAATTGATAGACAGTGCGATCACAGCGACTATTGAAGGACTCGAAGACATTCCCAGAGAATATCAAAATTCAAAGGATGTGCTTCTGAGGGTGCTTCATACCAGTCGGATGGAGAACATCAAGATCATCCAATCATGGTTCGAGGATAATTTTGATGACTTCTTGTACGACATGCGAGGTAATATCCCTTGGGCGATCGTACGCCAGCTTCGGCGCAATCTTAGTCGGTGGATTGTCGGTGTCTCAAATCCATTCACTCAAGATATAGAAGAAATGATTCTTGAAGTGTCATCGGCAGAAGGTGTGAGTGCGGATGACCCTGAAGAAGCGTGGAAAAAAATGGGCGGTAAGATTTTTAAACAAAAATAAAAGAAGGAGGTGTCGCCACTTAGAGAAGCCATTCGTGTTTCTCCGAGTGGCTTTTTGTGTGTATTAGACTTATTATAAAAAATATTGTATAGTTGTGCTCATGCGATTCCACATCATATCTTTGTTTCCTGGTGCTTTCGACTCCTACATAGGTGAGTCGATTATTAAACGTGCAATAGAAGACAAGAAAATTGAAATCTCTTTCTATAATCCTCGGGACTTTGCCGACAATAAGTTTAAGCGTATTGACCAGAAGCCCTATGCAGGTGGACCAGGAATGGTAATCCAGGCATTGCCTGTTGCAAAAGCGATTGGTGCCGTGCTTAAGAAAATAGAAGCAAGAGGTAAGAGGTTAGAAGCTCGAAAGAAGAAGGGAATTTCTCTTACTTCTAAAATCAAACGTCTAGCCTCTACCCGCATCATTTTCCTAACCCCTTCTGGAAAGCAGTTTGATACTCCCTACGCAAAGAAAACAGCTCAAAAATTTACTGATATTATTATTGTTTGCGGACGCTATGAAGGAATTGATGCCCGGGTCCAAAAAATGTTTAAAATGGAAGAAGTGTCTGTAGGTCCTTTTGTTTTGACGGGTGGGGAACTTCCTGCACTCATTATGATTGACTGCATTTCACGACAAGTAGAAGGAGTACTTGGTAATTTTGGTTCGCTCGAAGAAAGTCGGACTGCAAGTAAGGACTCGTATACTCGTCCTGAAATTGTGGAATATAAGGGAAAGAAATATAAAGTGCCAAAGGTACTTCTCTCGGGAGATCATAAAAAAATCGAAGCGTGGAGATTGAAGGGAAAGAAGTTGGATATTAGATAATAGAAGTTAGAAGTAAGAAAAAAAGGAGCTCACAGCTCCTTTTTGATTTGGTAATTTGTTATAATCAATCTATGAAAATCACTAAATATGGACATTGTTGTTTGCTTATTGAAATAGACGGAATCAGAATTTTGACCGATCCAGGTTCATACTCGACGATGCAGTCTGAAGCGCGTGATGTAGATGTTGTGTTGATTACTCATGAGCATCCAGATCATTTACACGTCGATTCTTTGAAAGATGTTTTGTCTAAAAATTCAAATGCCCAGGTGGTGACCAATGCAAGTGTGGGGAAAATTTTAGGAGGAGAGGGAATTGAATATCACAATGTCTCACATGGAGAAAAAATTGATATTAAAGGAATACTGATTGAAGGATTTGGAGAAACACATGCAGAGATTTACAAAGACCTGGGTCAAGTTGAAAATACTGGATATTTTATTGGAGACAAGCTTTTTTACCCAGGTGATGCATTTTACGATCCAGAGCGACCTGTGGATGTGCTTGCGCTTCCGGTAAGTGGACCGTGGTGCAATGTTCATGATGCAGTCGAGTATGCACTTCTAGTCAAACCAAGAGTTGCTTTTCCTGTACATGACGGCAATCTGATCCACGCTGGAGTACCGCATCGCGCTCCAGCAAAATTTCTGCCTGAAGCGGGGATTGAATTTGTGGTGATTGGTGTCGGTGAGACAAAGGAGTTTTAGGTTATGATACAATAGTTTCTAATGACTCAACGCGACGCACTCGATATTTTGAAAATGGGACGTAATGTTTTTCTCACTGGAGCTGCGGGGAGTGGGAAGACGTATGTTTTAAATGAATATATTTCATACCTGAAAAAAGCAGGTGTGGAAGTGGCTATTACCGCATCGACTGGCATTGCATCCACTCATATAAACGGCATGACGATCCATGCATGGTCGGGTCTTGGTATTAAGAACAGTCTGACCGACTACGACCTCGAGTCGATGATGGAAAAGCAGTACCTTTACAAACGCTTTGAGAAAGCAAAGGTACTCGTGATCGATGAGATCTCAATGCTTTCAGGAACCCAACTCACCATGGTGGAGTGGATTTGTCGGACATTTAAACACAATGACCGACCCTTTGGCGGGCTCCAAGTGATCCTCTGCGGGGACTTTTTTCAATTACCGCCCATCACTCGGTCTTCTTATGATTCCCAAGGGTCACCCTTGGGGAATGATTTTGCCTACAACTCTGAGGTTTGGAAAACCGCAAAATTTAATATCTGTTATCTTTCAGAACAACACAGGCAGAAAGACCTGGACTATCTCACCGTCTTGAATCAGATCAGGGCAAACAAAGTCACTCCGGATACGATCGCACTCTTACGTTCCAGAGAAAACAAAGAACCAACTGTCGACGTGCCTGCGACAAAGCTCTACACGCATAACATTGATGTGGATACCATCAACCACGAGCATCTCGAAACAATCACTGCGATCTCTCGAGAGTTTGCCATGTCTTCCAAAGGCAAAGATTTTCTCATCGAAGGTTTGAAGCGTTCGTGTCTTGCACCAGAGCGGCTCCGACTGAAAGAGGGAGCGAGAGTGATGTTTGTGAAGAATAATTATGAAGTAGGGTTTGTGAACGGAACGCTTGGGGTGGTCACAGGCTTCAATACCTTTGGTGAGCCGGTGGTGCGTACGAGTGGAGGCAAGCTCATTTCAGTGGTGCCTATGTCTTGGAGCATTGAGGAAGAAGGTAAGATAAAAGCAGAGATAAAGCAGCTGCCGCTCCGTCTTGCATGGGCGATTACAGTCCACAAGAGTCAGGGGATGAGTTTGGATGCAATGGAAGTCGACCTTTCAAAATCTTTTGTCCGGGGTATGGGTTATGTGGCGCTTTCTCGCGTACGTTCTTTAGGTGGAATGAAACTGCTTGGATTTAATGCACTCGCGCTCGAGGTGGATTCTGATGTTTTAGAATTTGATGAAGAACTCAAAGAAATTTCGGACGGAGCAGTAGGGGAACTCCGAGACATGTCGCTCGAGGAACGTGAGAAGATTCAGAAGGAATTTTTGAGATCAATTGCACCCCTGGAAAAAGAAAAGAAAGAGGTGAAAAAGAGTGCACGGGAAATAACACAAGACATGCTTGCAGAGGCAATGGAGCTTTCTGATATTGCAGATGCGCGAGGGGTGAAGCAGGAGACGATCGTCTCTCATATTGAAGAGCTTTTGGAAGAGGGAGCGGATTTGGATATTGAATATTTGAAAAAAGAGTTTGCATACAAAGAACTGGAAACGCTTCAAGATGCATTTAATGCGTGCGATACGACTACGCTTTCGCCGGTGTATAATTATTTGATAAAGAAAAAAAAGAGGACGAATTATTTGAAGCTCCGATTGGCAAGGTTGTTTTTGTAAGTGAAAAAAACTCTTTCGAAGCACATCCTTTTTAGAGCACGCATAAAATCGTTGGTACGATTTTTGCTCCCTCTCAGCTACCCGCTTCCGAGAGTCTCCAAAAAGGATATGATTCTACGAGTTTTTAACTCAAACCTTGTCGAGTTACGTATAGATGGTGCCCATCTATACAGAAATATGATAGTATAAAATCATATGAAGAATATCGCGTATACAGTCCCTGTAACTGTTACTAAACAAGGTAAGCACTTTGTCGCCTATTCGCCTGTTTTTGATTTGTCTACTTCTGGAAAATCAGTAAAAGATGCTCAAAAAAAGTTCGAAGAAATAGTTTCTATTTTTCTGGAAGAAATAATTGAAATGGGAACAATCAATGATGTGTTGACTGAATTGGGTTGGAAAAAGGTTCAAAAAAGATGGAGTCCTCCAAAGGTAGTGTCTTCTCATTCTATTGGAGTACGAGTTCCTGCTTAATACTTCTTCATGCCTCGTATAAATTCTATACACTGGAAAGAATTTGAAAGATTTATTCTTTCATTGGGTTGCGAGTTTAAACGAGAAAAAGGAGATCATAGAATATATTGGAAGAAAGGTATAAAACGTCCTGTTGTTTTTCCTCGCGATACAGCTTTACCTCCTTTTATAATATTGAATAATCTTCGGGTGCTTGGTGTATCAAGAGAAGAATACCTAAGCTTTCTTAATAGATCATAAATCTATGAAAACATTCACTGAAAAAGTATATGAGGTGGTGAAGAAAATTCCGCGAGGAAAAGTTTTGACTTATACACAAGTAGCGGCGAAAGCGGGGAATCCGAAAGCAGTGCGGGCCGTGGGGACGATTATGAGTAAGAATTTTAATCCAGACATTCCTTGTCACCGAGTGATCCGGACCGACGGTAAGATTGGTAACTATAATAGAGGAGGGCCTGCGGCAAAAGAGCGTATTTTACGTGAAGAGGGCTATATACTATAATAGAGAGGTAAATCATTAACAATCTTAATTAATAAAATCTGATATGTGGGCAACAATTGTATTATTAGCTCGACCTGCTCTCCTCGGAGGTCTCGCATTATTCTTCTTTGGATACCTTTGGTATTCAGTGATCTTTAAGAATTATTTTATGAAGCTTAAGGGGCAGAATCCAGAGGATTGTCCACCACCAAGTCCTAAGCAAATGGCAAAGACTTTGGCAATCCAACTCGTACTCAACATTCTGACAGCGGCTTCGTTTACAATCGTTGCATATCCGACAGCACCGTATCGGCTTACATTGCTCTTTACTGCCATCATCTGGGTAGGGTTTACTTTGCCACAGATCATGTATGCATACATGTGGGACAACCGTTCTCTTAAATACACTGGATTTGAAATCGCGTATAGTCTTCTCTCTTTCATAGTTCTCTCTGGTGCAGTACGACTTGTTATCACATATTTGATGTAAGTATGAAATATTGGCTCATCAAAAGTGAACCGGATTGTTATTCAATAGCTGACTTAAAACAAGACAAGAAAACTTCTTGGGGCGGTGTTCGAAATTACCAAGCGCGTAATTTTATTAAGACCATGTCCAAGGGAGACCTTGTCTTGTTTTATCATTCTGGAGCAAATCCGCCGGCAATTGTGGGAGTGTGCAAAGTTGCGAGTGCTCCTTACGGAGACCCGACGGCACTTCACCCCAAAAATGATCACTTTGACCCAAAGGCAACAAAAGAAAACCCAATCTGGGCAGCAGTCGACATGCAGTATGTCAGTACTCTGAAAGATCCAGTGACTTTACCGCTCATAAAAATCAATCCAAAACTTTCCGATATGCTCGTAGCCCAACAAGGAAGTAGACTTTCAATAATGCCAGTGAGTGAGAAGCATTTTAAGATTGTTTCTGGACTCAAAATTTAATATTTGACAATCTTGTATAAACTGTGCTATAATAAATATAGAAGTACAACCCTCTGGCGAGAGGACATAAATACGTCAAATATAGAACAAAAAGGAGTAGTAAAATGCGCGAAACGATTTTCCTCACCATTACCAAATGGTGGTGCAATTGCATTGATCTCTGCTTTGAGATTATCACTCGGCCATGGAAGCCCGAGGAGCTCAAATACCGCCGGATGATCTGTACAATCTTCGGCATAGACTGGAAGCTCCCGCAGAGCTTTTCCGAAATCAAGCAGGACGAGATTCCGTAAACCTTCAAGGGTCTGAGAGAGTATCTCCATAATCATACACGGACCTGGTTGATCGGAGGCTTCATTGATCACAACATGACGCCCGGGTGGCCAGACGGCAGTGTAGAGTATCTAGAGGAGACTTTCTCTTTTTTGATTGCTCGGATCACAACAAATCAAATTACGTGGCAAGCATTCCGCTTGATGAACGAGATTGGCGACAGGCATGTTCCAAAGAGATTCTTGGCTGAAAGGTTTGAGGTTGACAAGGAACTATTGTATCAGAATCTTGGTCGTCTTGAGAGGCAGCTACGGAGTATCGAGAGTGCTTCTCTCCTTGCACCTTTCTCTCGTCGAGATAGGTCAGCTTCTCTGGAGCAGATCATTCAAGACTGGAAGGAAAACAAGAGGATGTTGGCATGGCAGCTCTCGGGCGAGGGAATTTCGTATGACGTTGCTAGTATGTATGTCGAAGAGCTGGAGCTCAGTGTCCGTTCTTACAACATACTGAAGAG
Organism: Parcubacteria group bacterium; assembly: GCA_046599035.1. Classification (GTDB taxonomy): domain Bacteria; phylum Patescibacteriota; class Minisyncoccia; order Phycocordibacterales; family DATDWN01; genus UBA910. The sequence goes on from JBKJHK010000043.1 coordinate 20,785, forward strand.
AGCGGGTATCACAACTATCGGTGATCTACTCAATAAGAGTGAAGATGAATTGAGAAGGTGTGGAATGGGAAACAAGTCTTTCCTCGAGCTCAAGGAGCTTCTCACTACTACCGATTCGAAGTTGGGAGAGATTTTTAACTCTCGACTGAAGAATCTGGTATCCGAGTAGTTCTGTATATTTAGACGAGTCAGCAATGACTCGTCCTTCTATCAAAGTATTTTTATTTAAGAATATTTTACTGGAGTAAGATCTACGTTCTTTCAGAGGAGAAGTGTTATGATGCTTGATATTTTTGAAGACTCTACTCAAGGAAAGTGGCTCGGGTTGTTCAATTATAATGATCAGAAACCACCAAGAATTGGGTTGACAATTACATTGAAAACGGAGAGAGGAGTTAGTTGGAAGGTCAAAACCTGTGTTCAACAAAGACATAATGGTCAACCGGTCAATAGCTATACCGTAGTCGTCAGAAGAAAAAAGTGACCGAATCACCGCCCACAACGAAATCCGTTGGAGGGCGGATTTCTTTTACAAAAACTCATCGAATCATAATCTTATCAGAGCCTTGCACAGTTAATTAGAGAATACACACGGTTCCCTTGGTACTCCAAGGGAGGACAGCGTCAGCCCGAAGCACTGTTTGACGAAATTGTACTCAATGAGGAGTTTGCGAGAGGGCAGCTGTCAGACGTGTAGTACTCTCTTGATTAACGAGCAGTTCGCTGGGCAAGCTTGCCCAGATAGATTGCTCTGATGAGGTTGTGATGAGAAAGTGTTTTTGATACATGAAAGAAATATAAGATTCATGCGTATATACCTGTGTATAACTCACTTGACGCTTCATACGATTTTTAAACAGATTTTTAGACATGAGATGTTGTAGTTGAGCCATTTTTTGGGAAATATGATATCCACAGCAGTTTCTTGACTTTTGGCTGTATATTTGAGAGTTGACAGGGTAGCTTCGCTTAACGTATACTTCATCTTAACTTCGGCAAAAGCGATTGAGTCACGGCCATGTCGCGAAGGGGCATTACAAAACAAAGTCTCTTTACTATTTTGCATACTATTCGCAAATAACAGTTAAATGATTTAACAAAAACGAATCTTTGGGGAAAGGTTTGTTTTTGCCGTTTTGTAATTTTTTTAATGAGTGAGTATTTATTAGGTTTTTCAACTTTATACACACATGTCGTCGCAACATACAACGCACAAACCGGGAGTACAACGACCAAAGAAATTCTTTGGTCGGTTCAAGAAGGCACTTGCAGAGACACCAAACTTTGTAGAGCCTCAGCTTGATTCATTTAAATGGCTGGTAGAAGAAGGTCTTAAGGAAGTATTTAAGGAATTTTCTTCTATTAAAGATTATTCAGAAAAGAAATTTCAGCTTGATTTTACAGGCTTTGAATTGGCGTTGCCAAAGTACGACGAGTACCACGCAAAAAACAATAAGCTTTCATATGAAGCGACACTCAAAGTAAAAGTAAAGCTCAAGAACCACATTGTCGGTTCTGAAAAGGAGCAGGAGATCTTCATGGCGGACTTTCCACTCATGACTTCTCATGGAACATTTATTATCTCAGGTATTGAGCGTGTTATCGTACCTCAGCTTGCTCGTTCATACGGTGTATTCTTCACTGCAAACGAAGTGCGAGGACGAAGACTCTTTGGTGCAAAGGTGATCCCAGGACGTGGTGCATGGGTTGAAATCGAATCCGATGCTGACGGCGTGATCTATGTACGTATCGACCGAAAGCGAAAATTCCCTGTTTCAACACTTCTTCGAGTGCTCGGTGCTCACACTGACTCTGATATTAACAAGATATTTGCTGACAATGAATTTGCAAAGGCTTCTATTGTAAAAACTCTTGCAAAGGATACCGCAAAGACTATTGAGGATGCATATATAGAGATCCATAAGCGACTTCGAGACGGAGACCTTGCAACTGCAGAAAATGCAAAGGAATTTGTCGACACTTTGTTCAACGAAGAGCGATATGACCTTTCTCCTGTCGGACGTTTCCGGTTTAACCAGCGATTTGATAAGAAACTTGATGTAAAAGAAAAAGCTCGAAAGACTATCTCAATTGATGATATTGCGACTATTGTCACTCACATCGCTTACCTCAACAACACCCCACACTCACAGCCAGACGACATCGACCACCTTGGTTCACGTCGTGTACGTTTCGTCGGAGAACTCTTTCAGCAGAAGATTCGTGTTGGTATGGCACAGATCAAGCGAAACATTCAAAACAGAATGTCGACAATTGATACTGATGTAACACTTCCTGTACAATTCATTTCTCCAAAGCCACTACAGGCTCGTATCAAGGAATTCTTTACGACAAACCAGCTCTCACAGTTTATGCTTCAGGAAAATCCTTTGGCAGAAGTAGAGCATTTGCGAACACTTTCAGCACTCGGTCCAGGAGGACTCAACCGTTCTAGAGCCGGCTACGAAGTGCGTGACGTTCACCACTCTCACTATGGACGTATTTGTCCGATCCACACACCAGAAGGTCCGAACATTGGTTTGGTACTTCGTCTGTCTGTCTACGCTCGACTCAACCACTTTGGAATGATCGAGACTCCGTATGCAAAAGTAAAGAATGGAAAGATCACTTCTGAAATCGTATATTTGAACGCTTCTGAAGAAGAAAACTTTGCGATTGCTCACGCCGCAACAAACACTGAAAAAGACGGTACGATTGTGGATGACGTAGTAGAAGTACGTATCAACGGAGAGCCTTCAACTATCGACAAAAACAAGATCGACTATATTGACGTTGCAACAAACCAGGCATTTTCAATTGCGACAAACATGATTCCGTTTGTAAACCACGACGACTCGACTCGAGCGCTCATGGGATCTAACATGCAGAAACAGGCAACACCGTGTGTTGTGCCTGAAGCTCCGCTTGTCGGAACTGGTATCGAAGAGTCAGCGATCAAAGACACCGGACGACTCGTACTTGCGAGCGAAGAAGGAACTGTCTCATTTGTTGACGGAGGAATGGTAAAAGTAAAAAATGCGAAAGGAAAAGAAACAGAATACAAGCTCGTGAAGTTTTCACGAACAAACGGATTTACTGCTTTCCACCAGCGACCATCAGTCAATGTGGGAGACGCAGTAAAGAAAGGTACCGTACTAGCAGACACAAGTGCATCAGAACACGGACAGATGGCTATCGGACAGAACGTTCTGATCGCTTTCATGTCGTGGAGTGGTTCAAACTACGAAGACGCGATCATTCTTTCAGAACGTCTCGTTAAGAAATCTAAATTCACCTCAATTCATATCGAAGAGTTTGTAGTCAACGTGCGAGATACAAAGCTTGGACCAGAAGTGACTACCTGCGATATTCCAAACGTCGGAGAAAGTAAACTCAAAAACCTTGCAGAAGACGGTATTGTGCGTGTCGGTGCTGAAGTGCGACCAGGAGACATTCTTGTTGGTAAAGTAACTCCAAAAGGAGAAACACAACTCACTCCAGAAGAACGCCTTCTTCGATCACTCTTTGGCGAAAAAGCAAAAGATGTAAAAGATACATCAAAGCGAATGGAAGGCGGAAAGCGCGGACGCGTGATCAACGTGCAGGTTTTCTCACGAGAGAAAGGAGACAAGCTTGAGAGCGGTATTATCAAGCGAATCCATATTGAAGTAGCAGAACTTCGAAATGTATCTGTAGGAGACAAGCTTGCAGGACGACACGGAAACAAAGGAGTTATTTCTCGAATTCTTCCAGAAGAAGATATGCCATACATGGCCGACGGAACTCCAATCGACATGATCCTTACACCACTTGGTGTGCCATCACGTATGAACTTGGGACAGATTCTCGAACTCCACTTGGGCCTTGCGGCACATACCCTCGACTATCAGGCAATCGTACCTCCATTTGCAGGTGCGACTGATACTGAAATCAAAGATGAACTCGTCAAAGCAGGCTTTGCTTCAAATGGAAAGATGCCACTCTATGACGGACGAACCGGAGAAAAATTTGAACAAGACATTGCGGTTGGTTATATGTATATCTTGAAGCTGCACCACATGGTGGAGGACAAGATCCACATGCGTTCAATCGGTCCATACTCTCTTATCACTCAACAGCCACTCGGAGGAAAGGCTCAGAGCGGAGGACAGCGATTTGGAGAAATGGAAGTGTGGGCACTTTTGGGTCACGGCGCTGCGCATACACTTCAGGAAATCCTTACGATCAAATCTGATGACATTATCGGACGTTCAGCTGCCTTTGACGCTATTGTAAAAGGCGAGCCGATCACTCAGATGAATACGCCGGCATCATTTAATGTACTGCTTAACAACCTTCGCGGTCTCGCACTCGATGTAGATGTGGAACATGGACCAGAAGAAGAGGAATCTCATAAATAGAAATAGGTCGAAACACTAATATATATCACATTATGAAAACACAATCTAAAACATCTGCAAATAACTTTGACATGATCACCCTTCGGCTTGCATCGCCTGAGCGAATCCTCGAATGGTCATTTGGTGAAATCACAAAGCCTGAGACGATCAACTATCGAACGCAGCGTTCAGAAAAGAACGGTCTGTTCGACGAGAAAATCTTTGGTCCGGACAAGGACTATGAGTGTTACTGTGGAAAATACCGCGGTATCCGATACAAGGGAATCGTCTGTGAGAAGTGTGGAGTGGAGATCACTCGCTCTATTGTACGCCGAGAGCGCATGGGCCACATCGAGCTTGCGACACCTGTCTCTCATATCTGGTTTCTTAAATCAATGCCTTCACGTATTGCAATGATTTTCGGTATTCCAACAATTGAGATTGAAAAAGTAATCTACTTTGCAGGCTACATCGTGACTTCAGTTTCTGAAGAAGAGCGTGGACGATATCTCAAAGATCTTGATTCTGAATACAAGTCCAAAGTGAAGTCGCTTCAAGACGAAAAGACTAAGGAAGCGATCAAGGAAATGTATCTGACGACAAAGCGAGATATCGAAAGCATTACCGAAGGAAAAGTGCTCGACGAAGTGGAATATCACAACTTTGGAATGAAATACGGCACTATGTTTGAAGCAGGTATCGGAGCTGAAGCTATTTTCAATATCTTTAAGAAGCTTGATCTCTCAAAACTTCTTACATCACTTCATGCAGAAGCAGAAAAAGCCTCAGCGCTCGAGATCGGCAAGATCAACAAACGTATCAGTACGATCTCTGCAATGGTGAATTCTGGTGTTCGACCTGAATGGATGTTCCTCACACACATTCCAGTTATCCCTCCAGCACTACGGCCTATGGTCCCGCTTGATGGAGGACGATACGCAACATCTGATGTAAACGACCTCTACCGACGTGTGATCAACCGAAACAACCGACTAAAGAAATTGAAAGAAATTCATGCTCCGGATGTTATTCTTCGAAACGAAAAGCGAATTCTCCAGGAAGCAGTGGATGCACTTATCGACAACTCGATCCGACATGGATCTGCATCTGGTGCGACATCACTTGCGCAACGACGAGCACTTAAATCGATCGCTGACAACTTGAAGGGTAAGCGTGGTATTTTCCGACAGAACTTGCTTGGAAAGCGTGTGGACTACTCAGGACGTTCTGTGATTGTGGTGGGGCCTGAACTCAAGATCAACCAGTGTGGTCTTCCAAAACACATGGCACTTGAGCTTTTCAAACCATTTGTGATTTCACACTTACTCCGCCAAGAACTCGCATACAACATCCGTGGAGCAAGCAAGCTCATCGAAGACGGAATCCCTGAAGTGTGGGCGATCTTAGAAGATGTAACAAAAAACAAATACGTACTACTCAACCGTGCACCGACGTTGCACCGACTTGGTATCCAGGCTTTCCAGCCAGTACTCATTGAAGGAAATGCGATCCAGCTTCACCCACTCGTATGTTCAGCGTTCAACGCGGACTTCGACGGAGACCAGATGGCAGTTCACGTTCCTCTTTCAGATGAAGCGCAAGCAGAAGCCCGAGAGATCATGGCTGCAGACAAGAATATCTTGAAGCCAGGTTCTGGAGATCCCACTGTATCTGCAAAAATGCTCGACATCGTGCTCGGCGCATACTGGATGACAAAAGAAATGACAGGAGAGAAAGGTGAAGGAATGATATTCCAGAGCCCAAACAGTGCGATCACTGCATATGACTTTGATGCGGTTTCTTTCCGAGCGAAAGTGAAGGTGCTTCCAACTGACAAAGAAAAGTATGCACAATTTGAAGGGAAAATATTTGAAACAACTGTCGGACGCCTTCTCTTCAACAGCGTGCTTCCAAAAGACTATCCATATGTAAACAGCGAGATGGTTCAGAAGAAGATCACATCCCTTATCGACGACTTGATCGAGAAATATGGTATTGAGAATGTTCCAGCAATTATCGACAAGATAAAGAAATTCGGTTTCAAATACGCAACGCACTCTGGTGTGACATGGGGAATTGACGATGTGGTAATTCCAGCTGGCAAGCAGCCAATCATTGACGCTGCTCAAGCCGAGATCGACACGATGATGGAACACTTTAATGATGGTCTGATTTCAAAAGAAGAGCGTCTCCGAAAAGCAACAGAAGTATGGCACAAGGCTAAAGACGATGTGGGGAAGCTTATCCCTGCTTCAGTTCCGGTAAACGGATCTGTTTCCGACATGGTACTCTCAGGTGCTCGAGGTTCTTGGGGTAACATCACTCAGATGGCAGGTATGAAAGGACTCATCACCAACACTTCTGGAGAGACTATCGAATTCCCGATTAAGTCTTGTATGAAAGAAGGGCTTACTCCGATCGAATACTTTACGACAACTCACGGATCACGAAAAGGTTTGACTGACACCGCGCTCAACACAGCGAAAGCAGGGTACCTTACTCGTAAGCTCTTCGTTGTAGCACAAGACATTGTTGTAACTGAAGAAGACTGTGGAACGACAGAGGGTATTGTGATGGGTGAAGAATCAGGAGCGATCGACCTTTCTATCGCAAAGCACGTAAAAGGACGTTTCCTTGCAAAGGATGTAGTGGGACAAAACGGAGAAGTTATCTTTGCACGAAATACATTGCTTTCAAAGAAAGATGCGGTCATGCTCGAAACAATAGGTATAAAAAATGTAACTGTGCGTTCGCCACTTGCATGTAATACACATGACGGCGTGTGCGTAAAATGTTACGGAACTGACCTTGGTAAAAATAAAGTTATTGAAATTGGTGAAGCGGTAGGAACTGTCGCAGGACAGGCGATCGGTGAACCTGGAACACAGCTGACCATGCGTACATTCCACTCTGGAGGTACTGCGTCAGTCGGTGGAGACATTACGTCTGGTCTTCCTCGTGTTGAAGAAATCTTTGAAAAACGACAGCCAAAGAACCCGGCGATTGTTTCAGCTGTTGCAGGTATCGTGTCTGACGTGAAGATTTCAAACAAAGAGAAAACAATCATTATTACTCCTGATCTTGAATATAAAACAAAGATCAAAGGTGAGATTGAATATTCAGTGAGCCTAAACCGTATGATCTTGGTCAAAGTGGGCGAGCGAGTAGAGAAGGGAGATATTATTACCGACGGTTCTGCAAATATCGACGAACTCTTCCGATACGCTGGTAAAGACAAGACAGTCAACTATATTATTTCTGAAATCAACAAACCATACGACCTCCAAGGTGCAGCGGTGTCTCGAAAGCATATCGAGCTTATTGTTCGACAGATGTTTGCACGAAAGCGGATCAAAGATGCAGGAGATACTGTCTTTACTCGTGGAGACCTTGTAGACCTTGCATTCTTGGCTTCAGAAAATGCACGAATGCGAGCTGAAGGTAAAACAGAGGCAAAAGCAGACTCAGTGGTTATGGGTATCTCAGATGTTTCTCTTTCACGAAAGAGCTTCCTTGCAGCGGCTTCATTCCAGCATACAACTCGTATCCTTATTACGAGCGCAATCAAGGGAACTACAGACAAGCTTGCTGGTCTTATGGAAAACGTGATTATTGGAAAGCTTATTCCTGCAGGTACTGGCTTTCCAGGAAGCAAGAAAGCACAGATGATAAAGGATGTACGTGATGCGCGAGAAGCAGCAGGTGGAATGGCGGTGGAGTAACAATAGTTAATAGAAGATAGAAGATTCTATGCGCATTTGTAAGGGGTTGGTAAATTGCCCCAGATGCGCGGCGTGAGCTTGGGTGAGAAGTGATGATATCACTTCGCAAGACCTTGAGCGTTCTGTACTCAGAATGCGAAAGGTGTACAGATCCTGTAAGGATGGGACCCAAGCGCAAGACCTTGATCATTTTGTAATCAAAATGTAAAAGGTGTACTGCTCCTGTAAGGAGGAAGAGAATTTGTGGAGTAATTTATTTAGTCCTATGAGTTCATCTGTAGATCAAATAAAATCAAAACTAGATATAGTCTCTGTACTAGGGACCTATATCAAACTCGAAAAGAGCGGGAGTAATTTCAAAGGACGGTGTCCGTTCCATAATGAAAAAACCCCTTCTTTTTTCGTATCGACTGATCGAGATTCGTATTACTGTTTTGGATGTCATGCAAAAGGAGATATTTTTACGTTTGTCCAAGAATTTGAAGGACTCGACTTTGTCGGAGCGCTCAAGGTGCTCGCGGACAGAGCGGGTGTGACACTCGAGCAATATGCGACTGAGTCAAAGACAGAGAAAGATGAAATGTATAAAGCACTCGAGCTCGCCACCTTTTATTTCGAGAAGAATCTTTCAGTTGAAAAATTGCCCTTTGACTACTTGCTCGCTCGCGGACTTTCGAAGGAGACGATTTCAGAGTGGAAACTGGGATATGCGTATTTAGAGTGGAGAGGTTTGTATGACTTTTTGCTTTCAAAAGGTGTCACTCCTCTCACAATGGAAAGAACTGGACTTGTGAAGAAAAAAGAAGGAACGACAGACAGTTACTATGATACCTTCAGAGGAAGAATTGTGTTTCCAATCTCTGATTCTTCAGGAAGAGTGGTTGCATTCTCAGGACGCATTTTAGTAGATGATGGGAAGTCGCCGAAATATCTGAACTCTCCGGAGACCGAGCTCTTCAACAAGTCAGAAGTGCTCTATGGACTTCACAAAGCAAAACATGTGATACGTGAGAGAGACTATACGATTCTCGTAGAAGGCCAGATGGATCTTGTTATGCTTCACCAAGCAGGCTTTACCAACACGGTGGCATCTTCAGGAACCGCACTTTCAGAAGGGCACCTTACTCGACTTGCTCGTCTTTCAAATCGCATTATTATGGCATTTGATGGTGACTCT
>JBKJHK010000049.1:0-7298 GCA_046599035.1 Parcubacteria group bacterium
TATTGAAAAGTATTTGTAAATAAACTCCAGGAAATTATAACTTTTTTGGAGACTTCGCAAGCCGGGTAGGCGAGACTTGAGGAATTTTTCAGCAGAAAAATATCCGTGCTCCAAAAAAGTTATGATTTCATGGAGTTTTAAGTACCTACTTCATACACCTCCAACGGTTTCTCTCGTATCGCTTTTTTCATCTCTTCTGCAATTTTCCACCCAAGTTCTACTTCCCGCCCTGAGGTAAAAACACTCTGGTCTCCCTGCATACAATCAAGCAACACCTTCTTATACGCATCTGTGCTTTCAGAGGCAGGGGTTTCGAATACACTTTCTGTTCCATCGTTCCATACAATAGTCAATGCCGTAAAAGATCGTGCCAAGCTTTTTCCTGCCTGCACTCGGATAGGAATGCCAGTAAAGGTAGGTAAGTTTGAATATAGGGTAATATCAATGTACGTTTCGGTCTCTGAATCCGGACTGACTCCTTGATGCGTCCTATAGCCCTCATACTGGCCTCTGTGGGCACTTTCTTTGTCGACGAACAAAGAGTCGAGCACTCTTTCGCGGGCTCTCACGATGACTTCTGGAGCCTCGACATCTTTGCCATTATTTTCAATGTCCCGAAGTGCAAGCGTGATCATTTGCAGAATATGATTTTGTCCGACATCAAACACAACACCAAGTGAGTCGTAGAACTCTCCTCGCTTTTCTACCGTAGCAGTCTCAAGCAAATCAATGTTGATTTCTTTAATATATTCACTGTTCCATTTTTCTTTCGACTGTTTTGTATTTCGAAATTCTATGATTCTTTGAAGCGAAGTTTTCGCCATATAATGATCAATCCGATACACCTGCTCTTTTTGAAAGAGTTCATCCACGAGTTGATTTAATTTCTCTGAAGAAGCTCTGTCGTAGCCAAATGGCTTTTCTACCAGTATTCGCGCCCAACCCAAATCACCGCCGCAAGGAAAGCTTAAGCCTGATTCTTTCAGTGAATTGAAAATTGCTTCGTAGTATTGTGGTGAGACAGAGAGGTAGTACAGCTTATTTGAACATTGCATAAAGCCGACGTCGCCTTGGTCGACGTGGTCTCGGAGCTTTATGTATGAGGGAAGTGAAGAAAAGTCTCCTTGAACATACGAAAACAAAGCAGCAAATTCTTCACGTTTATTATCTTGGTTTTCATGTTCTGGCAACACACCTCTCACAAAATCCTCAATATCTTTTTTTGAAAAATCCCGACGAGAGAAACCGGTAAAAGAAAGCTTGGTTGGTAATTTTCCATCACAATACAAACTAAAAAGCGATGGGAGTATTTTCTTCTGAGACAAATCACCGGTTATGCCGAAGATAATAATTTGAGTTGGGATGTTTATATTCGAATTCATATCCCAATATTGTATACTATATATATGAAGAAAAGCATTCTCATCACAACACTTGCCCTTTCGGGTTTTTTATTTTTGTTTTTAGCACATAAGATCAATTTGCCAGCTGCAGACTTGGGCCGGCATATTAAAAACGGTGAGGTATTCCTTCATGCGAGCGAATACGGCATCTCCCGCTCCGCCCTCCTCCACACCAACTTTTTTTCTTATACCTATCCAGACTTTCCATTTATAAACCACCATTGGGGTAGCGGTATCCTCGCCTACCTCACATACAGCGCATTTGGCTGGAACGGACTTTCTCTCGCATATATACTTCTAATCATCGGAGCATTCTGTATTCTCTTTTTACTTATTTCTAAAAAGACTCCTCTGTATGCGAGCATTCCTCTTGCGCTTTTTCTCGTTCCACTCATCGCCGAGCGGACCGAGGTGCGTCCCGAAGCCTTGAGCTATCTGTTTATTGCAATCTTCTTATATATTCTCGTTCAATTTAGAGACGACAAGCTCGCAAAAAAATATCTCTATCTTCTCCCAATCCTCACTGTTCTCTGGGTCAACACTCATATCTATGCGATTTTTTCTCCGCTTTTTATTGGCGCATTTTTGTTTGAAAGCGTGCTTCGAAAAGCCCAAGGGGGAGACCGCGAGAAGGTAAAAATACTTCTGACCTGCATGGTTGTTTCTGCTCTTGCACTACTGGTGAGTCCCTATGGACTCGAGGGTGCACTCTATCCCTTCAAAATCTTTAGCAATTACGGCTACCTGGTAGCAGAAAACCAATCGATCCCCTTTTTGCAAAAACTCAATTTTATCAACCCAAATTTTCTCTGGTGGAAGCTTTCTTTTGGAATTATGGTTCTCTTGAGTGGGTTTTGTTTAGTGTACAACAAACGAAAATTTCCGATCGCTCTTTTTTGTATCACACTTGCATTTGGTTACCTTTCTTTCACCGGCATTCGCCACTTGAGTGCCTTTGGCCTCGTACTACTGCTATTCCTCGGTATCTTGCTTGCCACCCTTTGTGAAAAAGTCGACACTGTGGAAAAGAGACATAATGCCTGGACAGTATCTTTCCTTCTCTCTCTGCTTATTGTGATCTTCAGCTGCGTGCATTTTTATGACAGGTTACCCACAAACAGTTCTTGGGGTCTCGGCTTGCTCCCTGGCAATGAAGACTCAGCAATTTTTGTAAAACAGACTGGTATCAAAGGACCATTTTTTTCCAACTACGACATTGGAGGTTTTATCATCTTCAATCTCTATACAAAAGAGCGCAAAGAAAAAGTTTTTGTGGATAATCGTCCCGAGAGCTATCCGAAAGCATTTTTCTCTGACGTATATGTGCCGATGCAGGAAAACAATGACGTGTGGAAAAAAGTCTCAAGTGAAGAGAACTTCAATGCGATCTGGTTTTACCGTCTCGACTCAACACCGTGGGCACAAAGCTTTCTCATTGCTCACATAAAAGACCCAGAGTGGGCTCCAGTGTATGTAGATAACTTTACGATTATTTTCCTTAAGCGAAACTCAGAGAACGAAATGATCATCAAACAATTTGAACTTCCCGCGAGTATGTTTAGTGCGCGTTAATAGGTCGATATGTGTTACTGCATAGATGGGCACCATCACACAGTAGTGATGGTGCCCATCTATGCATCGATTCAGATTCCTTAATCTTTTATCTATTATCTATTCTTGATTGGCTGCAGCTGTGCAGTAATGCCGATTGCAAGGGCAATTATGAGAATATTTTTAATAATGTACTGACCTTCCATGGTCGGTACGAGAAAGCCAGACCAAGTGACAGAGGTGAGTAAGAAAAGTGGCATGATCGTAGTGATCATATGAACGAAAAGAAGTGGAAGTACTACTCGTTCTGCTCCGCGAATGAGAAAAAGAATACCGATAAGCATTTCAAACAAACCGAAGAGAACCATAAAAACAGAAAACGGCATGATGGGCATCGTAGCCTCAAAAAGAGACTGGACCATGGCACTCGCCCCCGAGAGGTCGATCACTTTGAGCGCTCCGAACCAAAAGAAAACTAAAAAGAGACTAAAGCGGGCGAGCGGCTCTGCGATTTTTCGCGAAAGACGAATGACAAAAAAATCGATTGATTCCATTAGGTTAATTGTACCAAGAAAAAAATACAAAAGAAAAGGCCCGGGTGTACCCGGGCCTTAATGGTAAGATACGCAGGCCAAAATTCTTTCGAATAGTCTTATCTTAATCTCACCAAAATTTTGAGGGTAAACCGATCGGCTAGTTTCAATTAAGAAACAAACGAAAATTATCACCCTCATCAATTCCAAAAAGCAATTTCAGAAATTGATGAGGGGGCGAGATAGGCTGAGTTAAGTTCCGAAGAACACCGAAGCACAAATCTCACCCTTGCAGATAGTAGTACCGTAGTCCTTTTAGACAAAACCGTCCTAATCTGCAAATTTATAAAAGAACAAATAATGACAGCGGACAATGGTCCGGAATTCCCTTTTGGAAACCAATACACTAGTCCGCTTTTGCTTACATCTGCCGTCTAGTTCGATTGAACATCTTTTGGTTAGTAAGCAAAATGTTGAGGGAAGATTGAAATTTTAGTTCTCATTATTACAAGAACAATTGCTTTGCATTTCCCTCATCAAAAATTACAAAAAATATTTTACAAACTTTGATGAGTCCCCGAGCGTTTTGTGACGCTCGGGGAAATGAGATAGTTCCTACGAAGTTCCGAAGAACACCGCAATGTTAATCTCAAATTTAAAAGAACAAAAATAAAATGGGGCATTAATCATTTGGTTTCGAAAAACATAAACGACTTAGCCCCACCTGAACGGACATCACCGCCAAAATCCTTTCGGATATCGCTAGAAGAGTCCGTTAAGCTGCGATTTGCTCGGAATTGTCGGAAGTCCTTTTTTCAAGGTTCCACCAATTTTTGAACAGTTGTTCGACGAACTTGCCAAGCGTATACCACGTTGCCATCTTGTGGATGTGCCCGTTGGTATAGCGGAGAGTGCCTTTGATGTCGGTCACTTCCCACGTCTCACCGTTGTCGTGAACGGTCACTGTATAGGTGCCGTTCGAGGATTTGGTGAATTGACCCTCGCGTAATTCGTAATTTGTGCCTTCCTTGGTAACCAAGATAGGACACGGATGAGTAAAACGATACTTCGCTTTCGCCAAAAGGAGCTTTTGTCCCCAAACCGAATCGGGGCGTCGATTGAACTGGTCTCCGAGAAGGAAGAGCGCCTGACGGCAATCTCCATTCCAGTTGGCCACTTCATTGTTACGACGACGTGGGAAACGACCGTCGCCGAGCAAATGAACTCCGCAAAATGCGCGAAGTTTCGCTTTGTTCTCGAACCGCCGAATGTCGATGACTGCTCCGATAATACGGGAGGCAATCATCGGCCCGAGGCCTACGACCGGCTTGAAGAGCTCGGTGTAAATGTCGAGAGCTTGGCAAGCTTTGACGAGTTCCCGCTCACGCTTTGCCTCTTCCGAAGTAAGCGCTTGCGAGATTTTATCGTTTGCCTTTGCATCGTCAAACTGTTTCTCGATGTCGCCTTCGGGGAATTTCCCTTCGGGCGAACAGAAGATAGCGCCGATCAAATGTTGACGAAGTCGCTGTTCACAAGCGATCCTGGCCTTCATGGCGTCCACGCGAGAACGCAGACATTCACGAAGCCAGATGAGCGAAAGGTCGCGAGGGCCGACTTCGTAGAACATTGACGGCGACTCGGACAGCGTTTTGGTAAGAAGAGTGGCATCCTCGTCAGTTGCCTTTTCCCGCACCGCTTTGAAAGCGAATGGCGGAATACGATGCACCGAAGAGCTGATCTCTTGACCACGACGAGCCAGAGCAAAGGCGAGGTTATCGCCTGATCCACCGAGTATCATTGCGACCTTGTCGGAAGACTTCAGTCCCTCGTGTGTTGCGGGAACCTGCGTAGCCACTTCGAACGTCTTGCCTTCCTTGCGGACATGTGAGGCGTGAAATTCTTCCACCAATTCACCATCCTTCAGTTTCCTGAACTTGATGTGGTGGGAAGGAATCGAAGAAATGCCTTCGTCCTTTTCCACCTTGCGAAAGCTTGTGGGAAACCGGCCGAGCACGAAATCGAGCTCGTCGGTTTCCGTTTCCAATTCCAAGTTGATGGTCTTGCCGTTGTTGAGGATTGCGACTTGCGTCGGTCTTGCCTCTCCTTCGGCGGTCTTCTTTACACGATGACGAATGCCAATGATTCTCATGGCACTCCTTTCTAGTCCTTTCGGACATTGTGATTGTTAAAGAACAAATGAGCATTCTCACCTAAGTCCTTACGGACACATCCTGATTAGCTCATATTTTAAGCAGATAACATCGAATTAGTTCTTCCGAACACGTCCTCGCTAATCCGCCTAAATTTTGAGGGTAAAAGAGCCATCTAGTTTCAATTAAGAAACACCCTCGTGCTATTACCCTCACCAATTTCAAAAAATAATTTCAGAAATTGATGAGAGGGCGAGATAGGATGAGCCTAGTCTAATAAGACATGGATCTACTAATCTCGCCCATGCAAACAATTCGAACAGAGTTCTTATGAACAACGCTCAACGAGTCTGCAATTTTAAAATAGCTGCGCGGATAAAACTCTGATATTCCTTACGGAAAACTTATATCAAATCCGCGCTGATGGACAGTCTGGTGACATCTCTTTCAAGAACCCGCCACAAAGTCCATCAAACCTTATAAAAGAACAAATGATGACAGCGGACAAGTGAGCAAAATCCTCGCGAATATTACCCACCGAGTCCGCTTTTGCTGACAGTCCTTCGAAAATCTGATTGATATAGGAGCCAGAGTCAGCAAAATTTTGAGGATAAAGACATTCTTTATTTTCAATTAAGAAAAAGCCGTCTTTTATTACCCTCATCAAAAATCACAAACTTTACGATTTTTGATGAGGGGGGCGAGATAATTCTACGTTAGTCTGTTAGACAAAGTACTGCAAATCTCGCCCCAAGCAGAAACATTCCTCGTATTTCTTTCGAAAATTCGACTCGTAATCCGCTTCAAACCTGAGAATATATATATCATACAAGTATAGTTTTGTCAAACAAAAAACCAGCCGGTGAGGCTGGCTTACGTCCGCTATTGCGGAATTGCTGGAATGAATCCGGCGGTCATGGAAGACTGACTTAAGGTCAATATTCCTTGAATTGTATTAAAGAACACGAGGAGCGTATTCTGGAATCCAGAAAAGATTTCTGGAATCAGGAACTTGAGCATGATAATTAGCAAGCCTAACGAAAATACTTGGAATATTTTCATAGAGTTTCTTTGAGAGAAGCAATCTACTGTGTGGACAACACAGCAGGCTAGCTAATTACCAGCGCCCCCCTCTTCCCTTTACGCCACAAAAAAATACAGTGACTTAAAAAGAAGAAAAGAGGTTCCGGTATGTACACCTGTAAAAGAGCAATCCGACACCTTTATATTCGCACTAATAGCCTGTTTTGTCTAGTCCAATGATGATCCTCTCACCATATACTCTACTCATAAAGATGTACCCGAAAGAAGCACAAATGCAGACAAACAATAGAACGATCAATATGTATCGTTTAGGATTTTTCATAAACTTAATATACTATTAATAATACTGCTCTAGCAAAAAAAAGCAAGCTATTGAAGTAAAAAAACCTACCTAAAGATTATTAAAAACTACACCGAGAAATATTTCCACTTTCGAAACCTGTATTAAACGCATTTACTCGGTCTGCTGATGACCCATGCGTCCACGTTTCTTTATTTACAGAGCCTTCGGTCTTTCTTTGAATATTATCGTCCCCCACTGCAGACGCAGCGTCGAGTGCTTCTTTAATTTCCCCCGGAAGAAAAACTCCTTTATCCTTTATTGAATTCGCCCAGAG
>JBKJHK010000001.1:0-28614 GCA_046599035.1 Parcubacteria group bacterium
AAAAAAGATCGGGATTACCGATCTTCATCTTATTATTTCTTCACAAAGGTTTTTAATGCACCTTCTATCACAGTAAGCCTGCGATGAGTTCCTGCTTCAAGTGTATCGAAACGCTTATCTACATCATCAAATTGATCATCTACTTTTTTAAAGCCTGAACGCATTTCACCTCTTAGTTCTTCAAATCCTTCTTGCATCTCCCCTCTCAGTTCTTTAATTCCACCTTTAAACTCCGCTCTGAGCTCACTTTTTACACTTTCAAAACCGTTTGCAACCATTCGTGCAAGATCATCAATTGTCATTTTTTTCTTGTTAGTTTCTTCCAGAGACTTTTTCATACTTTGAGTATACCAAATTATGTAAATATCCTACAAGGCGCTTACCAATTTCCGCTTGAACCCCCACCACCACTCGAACCCCCACCAAAACCGCCGAAGCCTCCTCCGCCACTGCGTCCACCACCTCCCCACCCACCTCCTCCTAAAAACATTCCATGAAATCCCTTGAATGCTCCTTTCGTGTAGGCGCGAGATACTAAGAAATCAATCAGTAAGCCGATACCGATAAGTCCAATAAAAGAGAAAAGAGAGAAGACTAATGGTAATATGCCAAGGTACCAAACAACTCCGCCGGCAATACCACCCACCACTCCGCCGCCCCACCATGACTTTGAGCGGGCAAGAAGAGAAAGTAAGAATTGAAATAAAAAGAGGACGAAAAATATGATAAATTCATAATTATTACCTTTTGATTTTTGTTCTGAATAGTTGAGCGGAACGATATTCGCACCACCAAGTGCTTGTATCATACTGTCTACTGCACCACTCACACCATCGTAGTATTTTCCTTCACGGAATGCAGGTGTCACAATGTCACTCTGGATATACGAGGTACCCAGGTCAGTGAGTCGGTCTTCCACTCCATATCCAGTTTGTATTCGAGTCTTTCTGTCTTCGATTGCAATGAGCAAGAGCACACCATTGTTTTCTTTTGCTGTACCAATACCCCACTTCGTAAAAATATCTTGAGCCAAACCTTCTATTTGCTCACCATCGAGAGATGGAATAATAACCACTGCAATTTCATTGGTTGTGTTTTTTTGAAATGCAGAGATCTTTTCTTCAAGTGCATTCTTTTCTTCCGAAGAAAGTATTCCTACATAGTCGCTCACAAAAGCTGTAGGTCTTTCAGGTACAGAAAAAGCCCATGTAAGATTAGGAACAATAAAGAGAAGAAAGATGTAGATAATTTTTCTCATAGTATTCAAAAACTTTCACAATTTCACCAAGGTCGCGTATAAATTTTGGGAAATATTCGTAGACGTACTCATGTACGGCGGAGAATATTTTTTAAAATTTAGACGATGAGATTGGTTAAATTTGGAAGTTTTAATTAGAAAAATCTACTTTCGGGTTCTGTTGTGCAGTCTCTGAAACCTCAAAATAAGTTCGTTCATTAATACCAAAGAGGCGAGCAAAAATAACTGTTGGGAAACGCTTTACAGAAGTATTGAGTATTCGTACCTGGTCGTTGTATTTCATACGTTCTGTTGCAATACGGTTTTCAGTACCTTCAAGCTGGACCATGAGGTCACGAAATGCCTGTGAAGACTGAAGTTGTGGGTAGTTTTCTGTGATTACAAGGAGGCGCCCCAGTGCAGACTCTACTTGTCCTGCGGCCGCTGCTCGATCATCGGGAGTTGTCGCACCGCTGTACCGAGTACGAGCTTCGGCGATTGCACCGAAAACTTCTTGTTCCTGGCCGGTAATACCTTTTACAGTCGATACCAAATTTGGAATAAGATCAAAACGTCGCTGGAGTTGGTTTTCTACCTGCGCCCAGGCAGTAGTCACTACCTCATTTTGAGAAACGAGCATGTTGTATTTTGAAACGCCCCACACTACGAGCACTAAGATAATACCTACAGGAATAATCCAACCGAGATTTCTTTGTATGAAATTTTTCTCTTGCATAATAATTATATTAAAGATTAATTGGTGGTATTATAGCACAAAAAAGCCGCCGGGGTGAGCCGGCGGCAAATACTGCAATTACTTTTTCCTTAATGTAGCAACCCCAATCAAACCGAGGCCGATGAGGACCAAGGTTGTAGGTTCCGGAACACTTGTATCCGGTGGTGGACGCGGATGATCCGGCAATACATAGCAGTCGTGTAGACAGACTGGCGGGTAGACGGGTGGTATCACCGGCGGATGAACTGGTGGACAACTTTGAGTCATCTTACAGCTTGTTGGTGGATTGACTGGTGGCACAACTGGTGGATGAATGGGGAGACATGTATATGTCACCTCGCACCCGACCGGCAGTGGTATCACCGGTAAAACCGGAACAAACCATTCGAACTCTTGCTCTTTCTGTATAGAGCCAATATTTCGGGTAGTCCAGATCACCGTAACCCACGGCTCTGGAGTAAAATACCCCACTAAGTTACGCGGTCCTGAATCTGTTTCTGATGTGAACGCGAACAGGTTTTGAGGATTCTGTTTAAGGAGTTCACTAAGCGTGACCCCTGTAAAATTATCCAATTTTGGCGGTAGCTGTACCGAGTAATTTGGATGTTGCCCGAGCTCTACGAGCCCGATTGTCTCGGCCTGAAGACTCAACACAAGCGCTGATCCTGTCAGCAAAAATTTGAACATATATGTCCTCCTCTACTACTATATCATATATTTAATTTTAAGTTAATAGAGCTCTTTGGAAGACCCTCTGCGAGCTATGTACTTCGAATCCATCTAGTACCCCATTCCTCCCTGATCTGCAGCGATTTTTTCTTCTTTAGGCTCATCAGTAATCACCACTTCAGTCGTGAGAAATATTGCAGCAGCTGAGGCAGCGTTCTGAAGGCATGTCCGAGTCACTTTGACTGGGTCAATAATTCCCTTTTGAAATAAGTCATCTACCATTACGTCGAGGAGTGCATCGTATCCTGCATTTCCCTTAGCAGCTTTCACTGCTTCTACCACCACCGATCCATCTCCTTTTCCACCATTGACCGCAATCTGTCGAAGAGGCATTTCACATGCACGCAGTATTATCTCGTATCCAACTCTAAATTCAGGTGTAGATTTATCAAAAATCTTGAGAGATGCCGTCCTTACCTTTTCTCCTGCACGCACGAGTGCGGACCCTCCTCCAATAACAATTCCTTCTGCAATCGCTGCCTTTGTCGCATTGACTGCATCCTCAATCTTAAGCTTCAAATATTTCATTTCTGTTTCTGTAGCAGCTCCGACTCGGATTACTGCCACTCCACCAGAAAGCTTCGCAATACGCTCATCAAGCTTTTCAATATCGTATTTTGCTTTCGTACCTTCACGCTGTGCCTTTACCTGACTTATTCGCTCGATAATATTTGCCTTTTTTCCTTTTCCACCAACAATCACTGTCATATCTTTACTTGCGAGTACTTTAGAAGCTCTCCCAAGGTGATTAAGTTCTGCAGTCTCGAGACGTATCCCCGTCTCGTCTGTTATAAGTGTACCTCCTGTCACTACTGCAATATCCTGGAGCATTTCTTTTTTTCTGTCTCCGAAACCAGGAGCTTTGATTGCAAGGACATTGAACCCTCCACGAAGGCGATTTATCACAAACGTACTGAGTGCTTCACCGTCACAATCATCTGCGATAATTACCAAATCTTTTTTTCCTGTTGCTGCGATTTTTTCAAGTAATGGCAGAATATCTTTAATTGCAGATATCTTCTTGTCAGTAATCAGTATCAGTGCATCTTTGTATTCAGCTTCCATGCGAGATGTATCAGTCACCATGTATGCAGACACATATCCTTTATCAAACTGGAGCCCCTCTACCACTTCAGATTCAATACCGAAGGTCTGAGACTCCTCCACCGTCACCACTCCATCAGTTCCCACACGGTCAATCGTACCGGCAATAATCTTTCCGAGCTCCGCCGACTCAGCAGAAATATGAGCAACTTGTCGAATCTCCTCTTTTGTTTTAATTGGTTTTGAAATTGCTTTCAGAGCTACTACTACATCTTTTGTAGCAGCTTCAATACCTGCTCGCACTCCCATGACACCAAGACCAAGTGCGGTGTGCTTCATTCCCTCATGAATAATCGCCTGTGTGAGCACTACTGAAGTGGTCGTACCATCTCCTGCGATATCATTGGTCTTTTGGGCTACTTCTTTCACAATCTCCGCACCCATATTCTCAAATTTGTTCTTCAGGGTAATGTCTCTCGCAATTGAGACACCATCATTAGTAATTATCGGCGCACCGTAGCCTTTGTCCAGCACTACATTGCGCCCCTTTGGACCAATAGTGACTTTCACCGCATCAGTAACTGCATCCACACCTCGCTTCAGTGCTTTTCTCGCTTCTTCATTAAAAAGTATTTGTTTTGACATAGTAGTTAAAGTAAAATTTACGCTTTCAAAGCTACGGCTCGTGTGTAACTTTTTTGGAGACTCTCGGAGGCGGGTGAGAAGTGATTTTATCACTTCGCAAGACCTTGAACGTTCTGTACTCAGAATGTGAAAGGTGTATAGTCCCTGTAAGGGAGCCGAGAGGGAGTAAAAATCGTACCAACGATTTTATACGTGCTCCAAAAAAGTTATACCGAGACAAGAGCTTTGAAACTTACCTAGTTTAGTATCGCTAAAATATTTTCTTCTTTTATTAAATACAACTCTTCGCCATCGACAACAATGTCATCAAATCCGTATTTCGAAAAAGCAACGACATCCCCTTTCTCTACTGCGACTTTCTGCAGCTTCCCATCCACATAAGTACCCGGACCAGTAGCGAGCACCGTACCCTGCTCCATCTTCTGCTTTGCATCGCTGTCAAGTAAGATAATCCCAAAGCTATTTTTCTTTGTGACTTCTTCTTTGGTAAAGGGTCGTATCAGGACGCGATTGCCCAGGGGCTGAATTATCGTTTTTCCTATCTGTTTTTCTACCTCTTTTTTTGGTTTTTTCTGTGTTTTTTTCTCTGTTTTTTTCATATGTTCATTCTGTTAGTTGCCTACAGTATAGTACACAGCACTTTCTCGTCAACAAAAATACTCAAAAAATACCACCAAAACACATTATGTCAATATACCCTTTTATTCCCCATCTGTTATACTGTGAGGAACATGAGTATTGTTGACTTAATTCCGTATGTCCAGATCGCACTATCTGTACTTCTCATAGGAGGAGTACTACTCCAGAGATCAGAAGCAGGCCTCGGTGGCGCTTTTGGAGGCGATAGCTTCTCATCTGGACATCATACAAAACGAGGAGGTGAACGTGTAATCTTCATTGCAACTATTGTGATTGCTATTCTTTTTGTTGCAACTTCTTTCGCACTTCTCCGACTCGCCTAAGCTAAAGTCAGCTATTCAGTGGTACTGTATTTTCTCTAACTCACATATACATCTCTGTGGAAAACAAACAGACTGATCCTTCACCGTCCCGGACGTGGAGAATCCCCCATTCACAAAAATTTCTCGACTTGATCAGATCTTTTTCTATTACTGAAAAAGTGCTTTTTGCATTGATCGGGCTCGTATTTGCTCTTTCAGGCATTACGCTTCTCTACCAAGCCAACAAAGCATTCTTAGTAGAAGTACCAGACTATGGAGGGAGCCTGACTGAAGGAGTCGTTGGTTCACCACGATTTATAAACCCGCTCCTTGCGATCTCAGACGCAGACCGCGACCTGACATCACTCGTCTATTCAGGGCTTATGAAAGCAACACCCGAAGGGAGCCTCATACCAGATCTTGCAGAAAGCTATAGTATTGGAGAAGACGGTCTTACATACACATTCATACTGAAAGAAAATATATTCTTTCATGACGGTAGTAAAGTAACTACAGATGACGTAGAATTTACCGTGCATAAAGCCGAAGACGCTCTTCTGAAAAGCCCACGTCGAAGCAGCTGGGACGGAGTAAAAATAGAAAAAATAGACGAGCGTACAATTACCTTCACATTGAAACAGGCATATTCTCCATTTATCCAAAACACGACGATCGGCATCTTACCAAAACACATCTGGAAAAATGTAGACAACGAAAGCTTCCCTTTCAGTACCTTTAATACACGACCTGTCGGAACAGGGCCCTACAGTGTAGAGGCAGTGGCTACCAATGACTCAGGCTTGCCCATCAAGTACACCTTAAGCGCATTTAAAAAATATGCACTTGGCAAACCTTTTATAGACACCGTGACGCTTAAATTTTATCCGAACGAGAAAAACCTTCTCGAAGCATTCCAGAATGAAGACATTGAGAGTATAAATAGCATTTCACCTGCAAATGTGAGTCTCTTGCGTACCGCAGGAACACAAACTATGACTCCTCCTTTACCTCGTATATTTGGAATATTTTTCAATCAGAATGAAGCTCCTATCTTTGCAAACAAAGAAGTGCGAGTAGCGCTCGACATGGTGATCAACAAAAACCAGATGATTGCCGAAGTACTCTACGGCTATGGCCAAGCAATCGACGGACCACTTCACACTGATAAAGCAGAGGTGACAACACTCACCGATGAAGAGCAGCTCATTGCTGCACGCGCACTCCTTGAAAAAGCCGGTTGGAGTTTCAATGAAAGTGGTGTCTATGAAAAGAAAACAAAGAAAGAAACAGAGATTCTCTCTTTCTCAATCTCTACCTCAGATGCACCAGAGCTTAAAGCACTTGCCCAGAGTGCGCAAAAACGATGGCAACAACTCGGTGCTCGTGTTGATGTGAAGATATTTGAGGTCGGCGATCTCAATCAAAATATTATCCGTCCGCGTAAATATGATACGCTTCTCTTTGGAGAGGTGCTCGGGCGTGATCTTGATCTGTATCCCTTCTGGCATTCGTCTCAGAGAAGTGACCCAGGTCTCAATATCGCTATATATACAAACTCCAAGGTAGACAAGATACTCGAAGACTACAGAAAAACGACCGACGAGAACACAAAGAAAGCTTATCTTCTAAACTTTGAGACAGAGATTCGTGCTGACACTCCTGCAGTATTCCTCTATGCGCCACAGTTTATCTACATCAGCCCAATACAAGTAAAGAATATCACCTTAGGGCAGCCGACCATTTCAGGAGAACGTTTCTTAGGAATTCACCGGTGGTATGTCAACACAAATCAGATATGGAAAATTTTCAAAAAAATATAATAAATTAATAATTAAAAATTATGAACCCAGAAGAAACACACAACACAGACCCATCTCGAAACCACAGGGCAGAGAGAACCTTACGACCACAGAAGAGAAGCTTTAGTCGACCTCATACGGCACATGCTCGTCCAATGAAAAAACAGGATGACGTTATTCCGCCTGCAGGAGACAGTATTCGCATTATCCCGCTCGGAGGCGTGGAGGAGATTGGAAAGAACATGACATTGATTGAATACAAGGATGACATTGTAGTGATCGACATGGGTTTTCAATTTAAAGACGATGATACTCCAGGAGTAGACTATATCTTGCCGAATACAAAGTACCTTGAAGACCGAAAAGACAAGATCCGCGGAGTGATCATCACTCACGGACACTTGGACCACATCGGCGGTATTCCTTACATCATGGACCGCATCGGCAACCCACCGCTCTATACCCGAGCGCTTACTTCGATTATGGTGAAGAAGCGCCAGGAAGAATTCCCTCACCTTCCTACTCTTGATATTAGAGTTGTTGAAAAAGACGACACAATACTCTTGGGCAAACTCAAAGTGCGGTTCTTTGCAGTAACTCACACTATCCCTGACTCAATGGGTATTATTATCGACACACCATATGGCTCGCTCGTCACTCCAGGAGACATCAAGCTCGACCATGTCGATGGTGTACCGACTGAAGCAGAGGTTAAAGAATTTTCTCGCTTCGACAAAGAGAACGTACTCTTTCTAATGATGGACTCAACCAACGTCGACAACCAAGGCTTTTCTACTCCAGAGCGCCTCGTGCACGAAAACCTTGAAGAGATTATCAAAAACACAAAAAGTCGCCTCATTATCGGGACATTTGCGTCCCAGCTCGAGCGTGTGATGAAGATTATTGAGATCTCTGAAAAATACGGAAAGAAAGTAGTGGTAGAAGGACGAAGTATGAAAAACAATATTGAGATCGTACTCAATATGAATATGCTCAAGATTAAGAATGATACAATCATCACATCTGACGACATGGAGAACTATCCTCCTGATCGTATTATCGTACTTGCAACCGGTGCTCAAGGAGATGAATTTGCTGCGCTCATGCGTATGTCAAACAAGACTCACAAGTACTTCAAAGTAACTCCGCGAGATACCGTACTTCTTTCATCTTCAATCATTCCAGGTAACGAAAAAGCTGTGCAGAAGCTCAAAGACAACTTGGCGCGCCAGGGAGCAAAGATCATCCACTACCGGTCTTCTGATGTATATATCCACTCTACAGGGCACGGAAACCGAGGTGAGCTCGAATGGATCCATAAGCATGTTAAGGCAAAGTTCTTTATGCCGATGCATGGAAGTCATTATATGCTCCGTGTCCACGAAGACTTGGCCAAGTCAATCATCGGTATGCCTCCGGAAAATATTATCGTTCCAGACAACGGAGCGATCCTTGAAATCCAAGATGGTGGTACAAAGTTTGTACGATTGAAGGAATCTGCACCTGACAGTGTAGTGATGGTAGACGGCTTCTCTATTGGAGACGTACAGGAGCTCGTGATGCGAGACAGAAAGACACTTGCCCAAGACGGCATCTTTATGATCGTCGCGAGCGTCAATGCAAAAACAGGAAAGCTTAAAAAATCTCCTGACATTATTTCTCGAGGATTTGTGTATCTGCGAGAGTCACAGGACCTTCTAAACCAAACACGCCAGATCATCAAGAAAACTATCGAAGATACGACTCGAGGAATGAACCCAATCAACTTTGACTACGTGAAAGCCAATCTAGCAGACAATGTCGGCCGTTACCTCTACCAGAAGACTGCAAAGAAACCAATTGTGATTCCAGTTATCCTTGCGGTGTAATCAAAATTCGTCGAGTCATATGTGCTTGAGGAGACTCTCGGAGGCGGGTAGCCGAGAGGGAGCAAAAATCGTACCAACGATTTTATGCGTGCTCCTCAAGTGCATGTGACAAGAAAGAGTTTTGATTCATTTTAAAATTACCCACAAAAATCATGCAGATTCTGTATGATTTTTTGCTATACTATATAGCAATATGGATTTTATTCTTTCAAAAATCTCGGAACGAGTACGCCAACATAAGCTTCTGACTGCTATCTACGCTTCAAACATCTTTCTCTCTTTCCACTACTACTTCATCATATACGTAAATTCTTCTTTCCTTTCGCAATTTTTTACTGCTTCTCAGGTAAGCACCCTCTATATTATCGCTTCTCTTTTAAATCTCGCTCTTCTTTTAAATATTTCAAAAATCTTAAACAGGATCGGAAATTATAAGATTATCCTGTATTCGATTATTATCGAAGCTCTCGCAATCCTCGGCCTGACCCTCACCGATACAGCTTTTCTTGTCGGGTTCTATTTTATTATTCACCAAATCGTGGTACCCATCATCCTCTTTAATCTTGATGTATTTTTGGAAAGTGAATCAACTGATGAACATAAAACTGGAGGTATTCGCGGAATCTACCTTACCCTTGCAAATACGACCCTTGTTATTGCTCCAAGCATTGTCGGTCTTATACTCTTAAATAACCAGTACCATAGGGTGTACGCCTTCTCTCTTGTCTTCCTCATTCCTCTTTATCTTTGCATAAGAAAATATTTCAAGGTCTATGTGGATGCACCAATATCTCATATTAAAGTCAGGGAAACGATTAGAACATACCTCGCCACCCCCAACCTCTCTCGTATTTTTAATGCTCATCTCGCCCTCCAGCTTTTCTACGCATTCATGATCATCTACACACCCGTGTATCTTTCAAAATACATTGGTTTTTCTTGGGGCGAAATCGGAGTGATGTTTACGATTATGTTGCTCCCTTTTGCACTCTTTGAACTCCCAATCGGAAAACTCGCAGACAAGAAATATGGGGAGAAAGAGATATTGACTATCGGCCTCGTCATTATGGGACTCTCTACTTTGGTCATGAGCTTTATTTCTGTTAAAAGCTTTCTTCTGTGGACTACACTTCTGTTCATCACTCGTACCGGAGCATCTTTCGTCGAAATTACCTCTGACAGCTTTTTCTTCAAGCAAGTCGACACAACAAAAACTGATGAGATTAGTATCTACAGAACAACCCGTCCACTCGCCTTTATCATCGCACCACTCCTCGCAACTCTCGCCTTCCAGTTTGTCCCCTACCACTACATCTTCCTTATGGTCGGCACGATCGTCATCCTCGCCACACATTGGAGCCTAGCACTTAAAGATACAAGATGAAGAGATTACTTGGTATGAATTTTTGAGCCTCCGCAGGGCCCGAGCATGGTCTTGTCAACGACCTGAGTACTCGAAGGCTCTTGACAAGTCGGGTCCGAGGACGGCCGAGAGCGCCCGCTGGGGCAATCGAGGGAAGGCTCTAAAATTCATACCAAGTAAGCTCGAAAAAAATCACACTGAGGAGAAATTTTCTCACATCAAAAAACCGCCAAGGCGGTTTTTTGTTTGACTAAGCTTTCTTTGCAACACTCTTCCGAGCTGCAGGCTTCTTTGCCTTTGTAGCTACATCGATATGCTTCTTGATACTTGACCAATGCTTCTTAAGATCTGTCATCATAAGAGCTACTTCTGCCTGATCAATATTCTTTAGCCCCTCATACTTCTTCATTACTGTTGAAAGGACTTTGTTATATGTCTCTTCATTCACCTCTTTGAGTGCCTCCATCTTCTCAAGCACTTCACCTTTCGCTTTGAGCATCCACCCCTTGATCTTTACTCTCTTCTTTGCACCTTCTTTAGTTCCGTATAAAAAGTATGCCCCTGCTGAAAGAGCCGCGAGAGCTCCAATACCGACTGCCATTGCTACACCTCCTGTTTCTTTTTTATGTGCCATATTCTATTTATTTATCGTTTGTAATTTTCTTCTTTCGTTCTGATTTCTTTCGGAAGAATCCAAATGACAGGATATCCGATAGCTTTATTGTGTTCTTTTTTATATTTTCGCGCAAGCCCTCTATATCATCCACAATATGCTCCCCCTCTTGTCGAACTTTTTTTGAGAGCTTTTTGACGTCAGAGAGGATCCGAACCAAGTATACAAGCACAACTGCAATAAGTACGCCGAGACCAATCACAACTACTGTTGTCACAAGGAAGAAAATATCTGATTTAAGTAATGAATCCATATGTTGATTATATACAGTTAAGTGAAAGATGTCATGTAATATTATAGACCAGGTTCTACAAAAGCATTATCTCTAACCTCTCTCTTGATTTCTTTAGCCACCGTAGGGTCTTCTACCATCGCACCCCCTTCCTTACGATCAAGGTAGTGTACAGTCAGTGTATATGAACGAGCATCTTTTGGTATAACGAGAGCGGAAGTGATCTGTACCCGGTCTCCGATAAAAGTTGAGGACAGATGAGTCACTGTATTTCCTTTGATTTCAAAAAGTCCGACATAGTGGAAAACTCCAGTCCCTCCGCTCTGAACTGCAATGTCAGCAAACACATGTGCCTTACCGGATGAGAATTTCTGACCTCCAACCAATTTGATAAGCGTCACATCGCCCCCATCTAAAGCTGTGCCGTAACTTGCCCGACCTTCCACAAGAGATATCCGCACTGTTGTATCAGGCACGGTAATGAGTGCTGCCTTTACCTGAGTTTCATACAAAGCTAGATCGGTAAGTACAGAAGAAGTCTCTTCAGTAGTAATTGGTATCTCTTTTTGAGGAGCGGGTGTAGCACTCTTTGAATAAAGGTATAGCATCACAACGCCTAAACCAAATAATCCAAAAAATAAAAGGATGCTAATGCGGGTTTTGTGAGTCATATACTCTAGTATACTACTATTATGATGAAAGTTTAATGTTGAAGAAGGGGGGATATACCTCACTCTCTACATATGGCAATATACTTATAAACTCGCTCGCCCAATCAAAAACCTGCCCAAAGGCAGGTTTTTGATTCCCATAGAACACTTAAATTTGAGGCAAGGTCGCGTTTAAAATTTAAAAATGCTCGCAGGCGTACTAATGTACGATGAGAATATTTTTTACATTTTAGACGATGATGTTGGCCGAATTCAGATGTCTTACTTCTTGAACTTCATAGCGTCGTCCTTCGACATAAACTTAAACATATTTCCCCCACACTTTGCACATTTACCTTTTGCTGAAAAGCGATTATTTTTCTCTTCAATTTTGATATCGTTCATTACTTGCATTGTTGGCTTATTTTTTGCATCTCTGCATCTCATACATAACGCTTTTAGTTCCATGTTATTTTTTATTTACAATAATTAAATACTCTATTAATTGTATACTGTACTCGCTTCAATGCAAGCCCCCGTATACATTACTTCTTTCGAGAAGCCGTAATGCGCGCTGCTTTGATAGCGAGGCGCTTCTTGGTTTTCTTCGAACGTGTTGCTTTATTCTTTGTATTTGTTGCTGCTCTTTTTGCCATATAACCCTACTATACGCTATTTAGGTTCAAACGTAAACCCTTATGTACCTTTTACTCCTCAATTGGTCTCACACTTTCTTTCATTACTTGCCAGAAATCATCTCTGCGATATGCATGTACAGTGGCTACCACAAGCATGGCAATGAGAGCTCCGAGACCTGCCAGCCCCATATCCTTCTGAGCATCCCAAATGTCTCCTTGGCTTCCTAAAAATGCGAGCCCTGCAGCTGGATCTACATTACGAGCAGTAAACCATTCGATTACCTCATAGAGAGCTGAAAACGAAAGAGTGACGTCAAGTGGAAAAAAATAACTCCAAAAGCCTTGGGCACGCGCTACTTTTAAAAATGTTTCGTGAATTGGATATGCCAAAAGAAATCCAAAAGAAAAATGTACGAGTCGATCATACATATTGCGCGATGACCCAAACCACACCTGCAAGGTGTCACCAAACGGCACTTCGGCGTAGGTATAGTGCGAGCCGATCACATGAAGAATCATGAATAAAGTGATCAGTCCATAAGAGGTATCCGAAAGTTTAAAATATCGTGCTGACAAAAGAATAAGGGGAACACTTATAAATACTAAATAATTCTCGAGGAGCCAATCATGCGGGAAGAGTGGATTAATCGCAGCCCAAACCCAGACTGCACTAAAACTAAGCATCAAAAAATAATGATATGGTTTCATATAGTAAGTATAACACCTGAGAGAAATTATTTACTGTATATCTATTTGTTTTTTAAAAAATCCACCGCTACTGCATCATCACTCTCTTCTTCACCTTCTTCTTTCTGTGCGTGTTTGTTATAGGGCAATACAACAGTAAATGTAGTTCCTTGACCAAGAGTACTCCGGACGCTGATCCTTCCAGAATGCAGCTTTACCAGCTCGCTTACAATCGTAAGTCCAAGCCCACTCGATGAACCAGAGGCTCTGTTACGAGAGCTCTCAGCTCGGTAAAATGGTTCGAATATATGTGCGAGATCTTTTGCTCCAATTCCCATACCATCATCAGTAATAACAAGTATGATATTGCCCCGATAGTCAGGCTCGACTCTTACCACAACCGACCCCCCTACTTTGTTATAGTTAATGGCATTTTTAATGATATTAATGACAATCTGCTCGAGTGCGATCATATTTCCGAGTACGCTATCCGGACTTGTTTTTCTCACCGTAACCTTAATTTCTTTTTTCTTTATAAGCTCATCGAGTTTCTTCACTGCTGTATCCACGACATCTCCAAAAGATACTGCAGAAAATTTAATCTGCTCCGGATGAACGAGATTACTAAATGTAAGGAGATTATTAATAATCGAAGACACCCGATCGAGTTCTTCAATCGTATCCTCAAAGATCGTGCGGGTCTCTGAATCAATCGAGTCACTCAGGAGCGCCACTTCGCTACTGGTCTTGATAACTGCGAGCGGTGTGCGTAGCTCGTGGGCAATATCGCTCACGAAGCGCTTTTGAGATTTCAGAGCTGTACGTGTCGGAGTAAGAGTCATCTTGGCAATGAAATAACTGAAGGCTAAGGTAGTGGAGACCGCTACGGTGAAAAAAGTGAGAAAATTTTTCGCCCTGACTATTTGTATTGAATCAACAATATCTCCCCCACTGACTGCACCGTTATTTTTAATATTTTCAGCAATTCCTTGAAGAAGGGTTTGTAAAATATCTTTATATAAATAATCGAAAGAAACAGAGACCAAAATTGTCAAAACGACAGCAAAAACAATCTGTAAGAATATTACATTGAATTCCGTACGGAAAAAGATGTCTTTCCAGTATTTACTGCGTAAATCGGTAACCGATCCCTCGAACTGTTTCCAATACTGTTTGACCATCTTCCAAATTAAGTTTTTTTCGTAGATTTTTGACATGAACATCGACGACATTGCTAAAGGATGAATAATTGAAATCCCATAAGTGTGTAAGGAGCTCTTCTCGATTGATCACCGTATTCGGATGACGCATGAAATATTCAAGCAATACGAATTCTTTGAGCGTCAAAGAAATATTTTTGCTGTTGTTTGTTACTGTATGATTCGAAGAATTGAGCACGATGTCCCCTACCGTAACGACCGAGGGGATAGCCTCAACAGGCCTACGTAAGAGTGCTGCAATACGAGCACAGAGCTCTTCGAAAGAAAATGGCTTTACCAGATAGTCGTCCGCCCCACTCAAAAGTAGATCAACTTTTGTCTCTATTTCGTCTCTCGCAGTCAATATGAGAATAGGCGTGTTAATACTCGACTCCCGCATCTTCTTGCAAATAGAAAGACCATCCATACCTGGTAACATGAGGTCAAGCACCACCAGATCATAGTCCATATGGTTGAGTGCAATACGCTTCATGGCTTTTTCTCCATCAAGGATATAATCCACTGCGTATCCTTTTTTGGTCAGACCTTGGACTACCGCTTTGGCCAATTTTTCTTCATCTTCAACAAGCAGTATTCTCATAGATTTTGATATGTTATAAGTAAAAACCTATTATAACTTCATTTCAATGAAGCCTTCATGAAGGGAGTCGACATTTGTCATTATAGCATGAGCCCAGATTTACACCTTTTGCACAAAAGCTTATTTTTATATTTTAATGTATACTTAAAATGTACCGAGATACATCGGTAATATTTAATAATTTAACTTATCATATTATGAATCGAACAATAGCAATTGTTGTTATTATTGCAATCTTACTCGGGCTTGGATGGTGGGTGTTTTACACACCGAAAGATGCCGTCAAATCACCTGTAGCAACAGACACTACTATGACTACTACCGGTACAACTCCAGGTACCACTGGAAGTGTAACAGGGACAAATACATTCAAAAGTATTATCGAGCAGAAAGGAAGCTACCAGTGTACATACAGCCAGGCATCACAGTCAGGTCAGACCATCAGCAATATCTATATCGCTGATGGGATGCTCCGTGGCGAGTTCCGCGACACAGATGCTGTCGGAAACATGATGATATACAGCAATGGAACACTCTACATATGGCAAGAAGGAAAAACTGTCGGTACCAAAACACAGGTGAGCACACTTGCTCAGCTTCCAACAGTGATTCCAAAAGACCTCACATCAGCGACGAGTCTTGGATCAGGTATCAATAGTGTCGGTTGGGACTGTCACCAGTGGAGCAAGAATGCAGCTTTCTTTATTCCATCTTCACAGATCAAGTTTACAGCGAATTAAGATTCTCGAGCCACTACTGAAATATACACTAAAGAAAATCACCACATTGTGGTGATTTTCTTTAGTGACCTCAGAAGAAGATCATTGCTATACCAAGATTAGTGAGATATAGCACTATGTTCGATTCTTTCAATATCTTCTGGTGTCGGGGCGTCTCGCTTTGCAAACACCGTAAGCTCTTTCTGTTTTTTAAGTTCTTCTTCAAGCCTCCCTATTTCCTTGCGGAGTCGCCGTGCCCCGAACGTAGCCTGAATCGCTCCTGGTAAGACAATAAGAAGACAGATCAATATTCCAGAAATGATAGAGGTGAGCAATACAATTGCGAGAGAACCCTGAATGCTCCATGAAAAGAAACTGACAGTGACGATTGCTATATTCTGCAATGCAAACACTACAGCGACACCACCAAGAATCAAACCAAGTATAAAAAGTATAATCATAAGTTTATATAAGAATAAGATTAAATTATAGCATGAAATAGATACTACTCACCCCACATACTTCGCACCATAAGCCTTTAACTCATCTTTTGATTTTCTGTAGTTTGGTAGTTCCCGCTCAATAAGAGACCAGAAATTTTCTGAGTGATTAAACTCTTTCAAATGGCAAAGCTCATGGACCACGATATAGTCGACGAGATGCATCGGCAAGAACACGAGCCGATAGCTGAAGTTGAGGTTGCCTTTGCTTGAACATGACCCCCATCTGGTCTTCTGGTTTCTAATAGACACACGACCGTAGCTGAATTTATAGAACGTATTCCAAAACAAGATCCTCTCTGTAATGAGAATCCTTGCTTCTTCTTTGTGCTTTTGATATCGCACACTTCCCCTTTTTATTCTTTTTACTTTTCTTCTGACCTTTCTTATTACATACAGAGGAGAATTGTTCTTTTTTAAGAATTGTCCCAGTATTGTAAATAGACTTTTTTTTCTACCTTTTTTCTTGCTTTTTTCATTCATAATACACTTATTCTTTTACGGATGTGTATATTTTGTAGATGATAAAACCTGTTGCGAGTATGCAGAGGGAAATCAATACATATATATCAAGGTAATGCGCGATTGAGGCATACGCTCTGCCAAAATAGAAACCAATCAAAACTGCACCGAGAGATTTTACAAGTGTCGGAAGGAAATTAAAAAGAACAAATTCTCCGATTGGGACACGTGCAGCACCAGCAGCCATAAGGAAAACTGCGCCGATTCCGTGAGTAAACTTTGCAATGATGAGCGTCTTTCTCGTATGCTTCTTAAAATGCTTTTCTAACTTTGCCACATCCTTCTCCGTCACACCCACATACTTGCCCCATCGGTCAAAGAACTTTCTGCCTCCATATCTACCAATTGCATAATAAATACAGTCCCCCACAATATCGCCAGCAATCGAAATCGCATATACAATGAAAACATTCAGATAACCGAGGGAGGCAATAAATGAAGCAAGGATCGTAACGATCGGACCCTCGATCACCGCAATCGGAAAAAAGAGTGCATATCCATAGTATTCAAGTAGGGAAATAATCTGAGCCAAAGAGAGAAACATAAGAGAATCTTAGCATAAAAAGTCTATAGGAGTTATCACCTGCTAGTCTGAAATAGTCAAAACCACATTAATCAAGGCTTCAAATTTTATGTTTTTTTAATCTTGACAAATACATATATATAGTTTATAATGTACAGATGAACAAGATTTTTAGCATAACAACCCTAAAATACGCTATTTTCGTTTTATTTCTCTATATACCAACTATACTGGTGTTTTATTTTGCTGCTACCAAACCATACGTACCGACAGGTGAATTTTTGTATGTTCGTTTAGCGATTTTACTCTTATTTGCACCAATTCTCATAAAATACGTTATTCACCTCTTTATTGCACCATGGTATCCAATGGTCAACTATTTACGATCAAAAAAATTCCTAACTCCATCTTTACTTTCTGTCTCAGTACTTATTCCTGCATGGAATGAAGAAACGGGTATACGAGCCACTATAGAGTCAGTCATTAAGACCAAGTATCCACATCTTCAAATCATTGTAATCAATGACGGTTCTACTGATAAAACAGATGAAATCGTGAAGAAATTCATTGGTACCTACGAAAAGAAATCTGCTCAACATAAAGCCTCACTCTGTTATATAAACATCCCTAACGGAGGAAAAGCTCGTGCATTAAACACAGCTCTTAAAGTCGCACATGGAGAAATCATTGTGACCATTGACTCAGACAGTGTGATGGATAAAAATGCAATCAAAAATTTAGTAAAGCATTACGGTGATCCGAACGTGGCATCAGTTTCAGGAAACGTGGTGATTGGAAACAGGACAAAACCAATTGGTCTTATCCAGCAACTCGAATATATATATGGTTTTTATTTTAAAAGAGCTGACTCAATTTTAAATGCAGTGTATATAGTGGGAGGTGCTGCAGCGTCATATCGTAAAAACATTATTACAAAAATTGGTGGTTTTGACGAAAATTCACTTACTGAAGATATTGACCTTTCAACACGAATACAAGATCATGGATATTATGTTCGTTATGCGGCAGATGCAATTGTGTACACAGAAGGACCATCAGATTTTACAGGGTTGTTTCAACAAAGACTTCGCTGGAAATACGGTCGTCTCTTAACCTTCTTTAAATACAGACACCTTTTTTTCAGCACGCATAAAAAACATAATTACTACCTCACTTTCCTCATCCTTCCTATTGCACTATTTGCTGAAGTACTTCTGTTTTTCGAAGCCCTTCTTCTTGGTATTTTCTACGTGTATACGTACTATACAAATGATTATATTCCTCTAGCCCTTGTTATTCTCGTTCTTACCGCTGTTATTTGTTTACAAATTATTTCAGATCCTAAAACTCGCTACCATTGGAATTTAATATTCCTTGCTCCTGGTGCATGGATTATCTTCTACATCATGGACCTCGTTGAATACCAAGCACTCATGAGAAGTATCGATCGATTATTTAGAAAACAGAAGCTTACATGGCAGCCCTGGGCACGCACAGGTGTGTTTGGAAGTAAGTAATTGCAAGCTAAAACAGAAAGTCTCTACTTCGAAAAATCCCATGCGAAAGCATGAGATTTTTCTATAAATTTTTTTTAGCAAGAAAGAATGTATATATCCCCAAAGATACGAAAAATATGACCGCTGCCAATACCGTAACTATAAGTAAATTTGGCCCCTCGGGATCATTTACAAATGAAAATATTACCCGAGAGCATACCATAGATACTATTGCCAAGATGAGCAATGAAGTCTTTTTTAATTTGAAATACATATTTCAGTTATATTAAATTTACGAGCTGGCCGTCAGGAACCGTTTTTAATTATCGTATTCCAGTATCAATACGTATAGTTACTGTCTCAGTTTTACCATTACTTATGAGAATTTGGGTTGGTACTCCAGAAACCGATCCAACTCTGCTTTCTTGACTCTTAACATCTACAATATACGTTCCCGATGTAAGAGATGCAGAGAATTTCCCTTGAGCGTCAGGTGTGAGAGTTACAATAAGTTTTGACCGATCTGAGTTATATACAAAGACTTGGTTCGCTGCATACATCTCTGGACTTGGGTTACAGGGTTGATCAATTCGATCAACAGGACAAATCGGACCAATTGAAATAGTTCCCTGCAGTGTCCCCTTACCTTTAACCTGTGGTGCTATTGTTGGGCAGATCGCAAATGTGCAATTCGGCCCTGTGCGTCCAACACTACTTCCATCAGGACATTGCTTGGCTTCTTCTGTACAAATTTGTTTGTCATTAATAATTACTGTATTTTGTGGAGTTTCATATTTTAAAATCGCATCCACAATTTTTGGAACCCAAAGTTTTTGGGTGAATAAAAGACCGATGCCGATAATAATAAGGATTAGAAGAAATATCCTGATAAATTTTTCCATAGCTTAAGTATATCAAATTGGAACCTTTTTATTTGAAAAATAGGGACAGTCACCATTCTCAAACTAGCTGGCAATCTGAGAGTTGATTCGAGAGGAATTAGTTAAAATATAACAAAAAAGGCCGACGATTGGTTACGTCGTGCCTTAGTTTTCAAATTTGAAACTTACAGTTCTGCTAAAAACTCTCGAACTTGCCGGAATGCTTCTCCCCGATGACTGATTGCATTCTCTTCTTCGGTGGACATTTCCGCCCACACCTTATCATGTCCGTCGGGAACAAAAATTGCACTATACGGCATATTCGGCTGACACACGGTACGCGGTTCAATCAGTATTGTGCCACGAACCTTACCAGTGAAAAAACCTATATGTTTTTCGTCAGGCGAAGTGACGACAGCACAGGTTTTGAAAGTAGCAGTGCGCCCTTCAATCGGAACCCCTTCGAGTTTTCGAAGAGTGCGACGCATAATTTCTTCAGTGGAAAGTCCATCTCCCGCCCATCGTGCTGCATGAATACCAGGCTTACCACCCCATGCATCAATAAATAATCCTGTATCGTCGGCAATTGCCCACTTACCTGTTTGCTTACTCGCAAAGAGAGCTTTCTTTAAAGCATTCTCCTCGAGGGTTGTACCGTCTTCGACAGCCTCTCCTTCGATATTTGCATCTGAGAGAGACAGAACGGTCAAATCGAGACCATCCAATATGTTTTTGATTTGAGTGACCTTACTCTGGTTTCGTGTTGAAAGAATAATTTCCATGTGTACTCCTAAAGATACACTATCATATTTTTATCAAAAGTCAATTGCTGCCAGACCTGGACTCGAACCAAGATAACATCCTCCAGAGGGATGTGTCCTACCATTAGACGATCTGGCAATGTGCCTCATCGGCACATCCGCCGATGAGGCAGATATGCACGTTTGGCATTCAAAACAATACCTCAAAAATGCCTTTTTTACAAGATATTATTGATATACGTTATGATAACCAATTGATAAGAATGCGACTCTACCTTTTGATTCAAAGATACAGACAATGCGTATTTTATAGTTTATGGAAAAACTCCACCTATCTTTCAACGGTCCACGAAGTTTGTGTAACTTCATCTGCTTGTGATTTTTCTTATCCTTAAATACTTCTATTTTTTCAATGACTTCATCTTGCAAGCTTCTCTCTAGGTTTTTATACTGACGAACAAAACTTGGTAGGTAGATAATGTCCATCATATTTTTTATATTTTCTTTGCAAGCTCACGGAGATCGCCTCGCATACCAAGACCTTGGGCGAGCTCTCGTTCGGCACGTAGAACTGCTTCAACAGCTTCATTTTCTGACATCTGAAGAAGTGCTTTGCGGACAGCATCAGCTTTATTGGTCGCACGACCATTTTTAACCATGCTTTTTATGAATTTCTCCAAATCTGGAGATAGTGGCACTGAGATTGTAGTCATAAAATTTTATGATAATTTAATATGATATTATCATATTCTTTTACAGTTTCTTTGTCAAGAAAATCACGATTTTTACTTGTTTTTCAAAGCTGCTTCGATGAAGGCGGTGAAAAGCGGATGCGGATGCAGCGGACGAGCTTTGAATTCTGGATGTGCTTGGGTTCCGAGGAAGAATGGATGAACAGATGTGGGAAGCTCTGCTATTTCCATGAGCATACCGTTTGGCGACTTGCCAGAGAAGACCATTCCTGCTTTTTCAATCTCCTCAGTATACGCTGGATTTACCTCGTATCGGTGTCTGTGGCGCTCTGAAACCGTATCTGCCTTGTACGCCTTATGCGCGACTGTCCCGGGGCGAATTTGGGCCTCATAGGCACCGAGGCGCATGCTTGCCCCATACTTCCCTTCTTCAAGATTCTTCTTCTGCTCTGGCATAATGTCGATCACTACATGAGAAGCATTTGGGTTGATCTCTGCAGTATGCGCATCCTTCCAGCCGATCACATTGCGGCAGTATTCGATCACCGCAAGCTGCATACCGTAGCAGAGGCCAAGGTACGGGATCTTGTTCTTTCGTGCATACTCGATAGCAAGTATCACCCCTTCGATACCACTTTCTCCGAAACCAC
Organism: Parcubacteria group bacterium; assembly: GCA_046599035.1. Taxonomy (GTDB): domain Bacteria; phylum Patescibacteriota; class Minisyncoccia; order Phycocordibacterales; family DATDWN01; genus UBA910. The sequence goes on from JBKJHK010000001.1 coordinate 21,787, forward strand.
CGGGCACAATAATACCGTCAAAATTTTTAAGCTCATGTACTTTTTTTGGATCAGTCTCGTATTCTTTGGAATTGACCCAGGTAAGCTCAGTGCGAGCATCTTTCCAGTATGAGGAAAACTTCACTGCTTCAATAACTGAAACATATGCATCGGAAAGTATGAAATCTCCCGTGTCGAAATATTTCCCTACAACTGCAATCTTGAGCTGTTTTTTTCCATTTTTTGATTTCTCTACAAATTTCTTCCATTCATCCAACCCTCCGTTTGGAGTCCTCTGACGCATGTGCAGGGTTTTCATAATCACCGAAGCAATCTTGTCTTTCTCAAAATTGACCGGCACATCGTATATGCTTTTTATATCCGGAGCAGATATGACGTTTGTGACCGGAACCGAACATGAGAAAGCGATTTTCTCTTTTCTCTTGTAGTCGAGCGGGAGCGGACCACGAGCAATGATTACATCTGGCTGAACTCCATACGAGTTCAGTTGGCGGACCGCATTTTGAGTCGGTCGAGTCTTCATTTCTCCAAGCGAGCCTGGGACAGGAAGGTACGAGACCATCACAAACATGACGTCTTCTGGATGTTTTACTTTCAAGATGCGGGCTGCTTCGATGAACATGACGTTCTGATAGTCGCCGATCGTTCCGCCAATCTCGATGAGCGAGATATCGGACTCGTGGGTATCTGCAGAACGCTTCCAGCGTCTCATGATCTCTTCGGTAATAAAGGGCAGTGGGTCGACGCATTTTCCTTTGTACCCGAGATTTCTTTCTTTCTGGATGATGTGATAGTAAATCGTCCCTGAAGTCATGTAGTCGTCGCTTGCAAGGTCCATCTCGAGAAACCTTTCATAGTTCCCCATATCCTGGTCCGTCTCAAGGCCAGAGTCGAGCACAAACACTTCTCCATGCTCTGTCGGGTTCATCGTCCCCGCGTCTACATTTAAATAAGGGTCAACCTTTACCGGGTTGACCTTAAAACCTTTATTCTGAAGAATTTTACCAATGGACGATGATGCGATACCTTTGCCGACTCCCGACATGACTCCTCCGACAACGAAGATGTACTTGTGCTTTTTCTGTTTTTTATTCTTATCCATGGTAATTCTGTAAGTTACTATTAATCAAGCAATCATTGAGACATTCAGAGATGAATGCAGTTCTAGGCGGAAAGTGAAAAATAATTTGAGCCAGCCTCCTTGTGCTGGTGAGAATTATTTTTTGCTTTCCAACAACGAAATGCATCATATATGGATGTCTATCATATCTTAAGGTGTTTACGAACGGCTAAAAAACTTGAAAAAGCCCCAATGAAAACCCCCGAAAAAATGACGATAAGAAAGATCTGTACAAAGTTTGAGATGTAATATGAAAAGACATTGAGTCCAACAAAAAATTCGGCAGTCGCATTGCCAAGCCAGAGTGTAATCGGGAAAAAGAGAATAAGGGTAATGAAGCCAGAAACCACTCCGTAGATGGCGCCAGAAATGATGAACGGACCTCTGATATACATTCGACTCGCACCAACAAGACGCATAACAGAGATCTCATCGCGAGACATAAATATAGCAAGACGGATCGTATTGAAGGTAATGAGGATCGAAACGCACACCAAGAACAAGGTCAAAATAAAACCAAGGCGGTTTGCTGAATTGATCATCTTTGTGAGTGTATCGATCGCTGTCTTGTTCTGGTAGTAGTTAATTTTGTCGATAATAGCCGTACCTTTTTCTGTAAGAGCACTTTTGCTTTTCAAGAATTCTGCAATACCTTCATATTGTGAGGGCTCTTTTGCGCGAATATTAAGGGACGCTCCGAGCGGATTTTCTCCCAGCTCATCGAGTGCTTGCAGAGTAAACTGGTCATCCTGGTGCTTCCGACGGAAGTCAGCTAACGCATCTTCGCGAGAAATATATTCAACTGGTGCTTTTACTTCTGGCAGTACTTCCAGAGCTTTTTGGAGTGCCAAAATATCTACTTCAGGTGCGTTACGCACAAAATATACATTGATATCTACTTTGTTTTTGATCTCCTGAAGAGATGCGTTTAAGATAGCGCCAAGAAAGATCGTTCCGGTAATCACAAAAAGCGTGATGATCATCACAAGCACGGAGGAGATCGATACGAAGCCATTTCTCCAGAAACTGAAGAAACCGGAACGTATTATTCTTTTCATAGATATCCACATGATAGTTTTATATTATATATTTACCGTCTTTATCATCTCGAATGATCCGGCCATCTTCCATCGTGATCACTCGCTTACCCAAGGAGTCGATCACTCCTTTGTTGTGGGTGGTGAGCACAACTGTAGTCCCGAGGTCGTTGATCTTCTTCAAAATCTGCACGATGTCGTAGGTGTTCAAAGGGTCCAGATTTCCAGTCGGCTCGTCTGCAATGATCACATCAGGCTGGTTTACGATAGCACGAGCGATCGCAACTCTCTGCTTCTCTCCTCCTGAAAGCTCACTTGGAAAGTTCCAGATCTTCTTGCCGAGGTCGACAAGGTCGAGCACATGAGGCACATCAGATTCGATCTCCTCATCAGACCTTCCAGCGGCTTCCATCGCGAAAGCTATATTCTCATACACGGTCTTGTACGGAAGGAGGCGGAAATCCTGGAACACCACGCCGACTTTCCGGCGGAAATCATTGATCTCGTTTTTCTTCAATGTATGGATGTCGGTGGATTCAAAAAAAATCTTTCCATCCGTTGGCTTTTCTTCAGCAAGAAACATCTTAAGGAGTGTTGTCTTTCCTGCACCGGAGTGTCCGACAATGGAAACGAATTCATTTGGTTCGATAGCGAAAGATATATCCTGCAAAGCAACAGAATTATCGGGGTAGATTTTCGAAACATTATCGAAATAAATCATCCTACAAGTATACCGCAGATGCTGTCGGGGGGCAAAAATAGGTAAAATAGACCTATAACAGGTATAGAAATACCCTGCACCTACGCAAATAAATGCGCAAATGCAGGGCAAAGAAAAAAGGGAAAGTTACGAAACGGCCTGACGAAGACCGAACGACTCATCCGTGCCGTCGACACTGCCCCAGTTCACGTCGACCTCGCCATTGTCGGAGAACCAATACACGTCAGGCACGTCACCGTCCGCATGGCGAGAACCTGTGCAGAACGTTACCCCTTTAATATCGAGGTGCTTATTGGTCTCAGTGAAATGCTTGAGACCAAGCAAGAGACGCTCCAGGAGAGTCATACCGATCTTCCCTTCCATATCTACATCTCGCGTGGACTTACCCAGGTATTCAGAATCCGGCTCGTCACCAATCTGGACCCAGACTGCATAGCTCTGTGTTGATGTGCGAATGTTCGTGGTAACATTGCCGTCCAGGTCTTCAGTGTAGACCCAGACTTTGAAGAGCTTTCGCATCGCGACAATTGTCGCGTTTAGAGTGAGTCCTTGAGGGATAATGATAAGACGCCACGATCCTTCAGTCGGTGGCTCGGGGATTTTAACTCCCGAAAAATCTACCGTGATTCCGAAATGGTCGAGATAAAACTTCTCCCACTCCGATTGAATTTCGTAATAATGGTTCACGGGAATTTCAAAAACTTCCTCGAGTTTTTTCCTGAGAATCGTGTTCTTGTTCTTGAGCAGGTTTTGCACCTGCTCAAACGAAAGCTTGGCGAGAACACCAGCAATGAAACTGGCGAGGGCCAGAAGCATCTCGAGTGTCGGCCTTTTGGCCATCAAGGTCTGTCCTGTCGTTTTAGACATTTTGTTCCTCTTCCTTTTTTATTTTGTACGCAGATTTTTCTAAACTGCGGTATTGTAAGTAACAAGATGGAGCATAAAAATCACCACCTAAATCTAGGTTCTATTATATACATATATTGTATTTATGTCAATAGATTCACCGAAATACCCATATTTGTAAGCATTATATACACTACAAATCCTTTTCTGCTTCTAGCCTATAGCAGATTTGATTACAAATTCTGCTCGGCCACTAGAAACTCATCAATCTCGCCATCTTCTAGTATCTTATCCACATCTCCTGTCTCTACTCCCGTGCGGTGGTCTTTGACCATCTTGTACGGATGGAGCACATATGAACGAATCTGATTCCCCCATTCGATCTGAGTGGTTTTGGAAATATACATTCCCTTTTCTTTTGCAGTTCGTTCTTTTTCAAGTTGAGCATAGATCTTGCCATACAAAATCTGCATTGCTTTTTCTTTGTTTTGAGCTTGAGAACGCTCGTTGTCACTGGCTGCTGCAAGTCCACTCGGTATATGCACCACACGCACTGCAGTCTCGCGCTTATTTACATTTTGTCCGCCTGGACCAGAAGAGCGAGAGAGCTCGACTCGGATGTCAGACTCGGGTACATCAAGCTCGGCTATTTTTTCAAATTTAGGAATCACCTCTACCATTGAAAAAGAGGTATGCCGTTTTGCATTTGCATTAAAGGGTGAGATACGGACCAAACGGTGGACGCCGGATTCATTTTTGAGTGTTCCGTATACATTTTTACCGGAAATCTCAATCGTTACATTTCTATATCCCCCATGGTCATTCTTATTCTCATGAATAACAGAAATGCCGTAGCCTTTATTCTCAGCGTATTTAAGATACATATGGAGGAGCATGGCGGAAAAGTCCTCGGAGTCGTCTCCTCCAGCCCCAGAAAAAATAGTCATGATGGCGTCTCCAACATCATATTTAGTCCCGCCTGCAATGAGGTTCTTGAGCTCAGCAATGCGCTTTATTGAGTTTTGAGCTTTGTCCTTGTCACTCCAAAAATCAGCGAGGAGCATTGCTTCTTCCAGGACAGCGAGTTCAGTTTGTAATTGTTCTTTTGTATCGGTCACGACCCTATTGTATCAGAACGCATTAAAATTCATACACATATACCGTCCTTCCGCGGACTCCTTTGATGTTTGAGAGTGAAATTTTTTCTAGAGGGACTTTATCTTTGAACTGAAAATCGATCGAATACAGCCGCGTGCCTAGGTTTAGCTCTTTCTCAAGTTTTGGCAAGAGAGCGTCCATAAGTTTAGGAAAAAGGTATGTTACGACAATGGTTGCATGCGACAAATCGACAGCGAAGAAATCTTTTCTCTGGAATGAAATGTTTCCTATCTTGCGATGCCGGATTCGTGAAAGGGTGTACGGGAGAAAACCTCGTTCAATCCCAACAAACTTCCCTACCTTGTATTCATCCCAAAGTGCTCGGAGTATTTTTCCATCTCCTGAACCGAGGTCATACACAATAGAATTATTATTTACTTTGATAAGTCGGGCTATGAGCGGTAAAGATTCACTCGGCACTGGCACGAATGGTGCACTCGGTTTTCCTCGATATATGAATTCTTGGATGAGAACGGTGGAAAGGACAATAAGAGCTGTAATTGTAATAACAAGAATGAGTAATGTGATGATGAATGAGAGGATGATCATAGTATTAGAAATGTCACAGGGAACCGGTCACAGATAATTCAGTCGCCGTCGCTCCTGAATTTCCGCGACCCAACCTCGCAGTCCCATCTACTGATGGGAACCCTCGCTCCGGCTTCCGATTCCCGACAGAAAAAAAGCTCCTCTTTTTTTCTTTTGAGCCGCTGTCGGGAATCGGACCCGAGACCACCCCCTTACCAAGGGGGTATTCTACCACTGAACTACAACGGCATTATACCAAAGCCGACGCAAAAGGTCGGCTCCCCGACCTCTACCGAGCGTCGGGGCTGAACTATTCCGGCTTCTAAAAAAATCTCTTGAAAACTCTATGCATAATATCTTAAAAATGACCAAAAGAAAATCGCCTATGCATAATCTGCATCCCCAGCAGAACATGTACAAGCGATCGATATGCAAGTTCCCTTGCGTATCTAACTAGGTGGTTTGGTAGCTGGCCAAACATTAGCTGTATATATTATACCATAACAAAAAACTACTTTTGAAGGATCGGCTACGCACAGCGTCCTGATAGGTGAAATTAAAATTGACGTGCTCTTGCGAGCACGCCAATCACCTAAGACTTTTTTAATGGAATCAAACCTAAAACTAGTGATTCGATTTGACACATACGACTAAGATGGGAAGCATCCTCGTAGAGTTTCTTTCTGTTTTGCTCGAACGAGAGCACCGCATGCTCCAAGGTCAGCCAAACCGCCTCACAAGTAAACTTGCAGACTGATAGAATGAGAGGAATCGTTGTCTTTTCAATTTCAACTCGTATAGCACGTTGATAACCTCTACCTTTGTAACCTCGTACATTATTGTAGGTCACTCCAGCCATAATCCACTCCCCGTTGCGCGTCAGTCCCCACACATACTGAACTCCACCAGAATCATTTAAAACACTTCCAGGAAACTGGATTCTACTCATAAAAGTAGTGTTAAAAATTCCTTGAGTCTTGAGATCAAATTGACCGCCAAAACACTCCGGCGAATCATGCCTGATCTGATGGATACCAGCCTCAGAATGAAGAAACTCTACCTGACCAAGCGTAGAGAGTGTAAAGCTGTCGAGATACGGCGTTATGATTTGGCGTCTTCGCTCAACTAACTCTAACCACTCCTCGTCGGAAAGTGGCTTTATTCTGCATAGTAATTCTAGTCCTTTTGTACTCGGGGGCATACCCCCTCCTTTTAAATGAATTCTCTCAAAGGCGTACCTTCTCGAGTCTAAAGTTAGACTACTCCAGACTCCGAGAAAAATCAATGGTTTATTAAAAAATATAAAAGGTATAACCGCAGGGCAAGCCCTGCCTGCAAGGGTTGCGCGGCAAGCCGCCGCGGTATTAAACCTTTTGTTCCAACTGCACTCGAACGCTATGAATGAGATTACTCATTCA
>JBKJHK010000002.1:0-11687 GCA_046599035.1 Parcubacteria group bacterium
CCCTGCACCCAAGGGTTGCGCGGCAAGCCGCCGCGGTATTAAACCTTTTGTTCCAACTGCACTCGAACGCTATGAATGAGATTACTCATTCACGCGCTTCTCGTTTGTTGTAATAAAAAAAGAGGGATGTCGATACGCTTGACGTGCGTACAACATCCCTCTTTGGGTTTACTCGTGAGCCATTTGGCTGTTCGAGCAAGGAGATTAAAAATTATGAGTGCAAGGTCGTCATCAGAGTGAGACGACGACCAGGGCCAGACGGAATTCACCTCAAGACTTGCCCAAGGTGGTGCGGGCGCCTGACTAAATGAAATTATAAAGACAGTGGGAGAGGGGTTTCTGTGTGCCACAGAAACCCCCAAGCTTTCGAGTACGATCAGTTGTCATACAGGAAAACTAAACTAATCTGTGTTAACAATACTCTACTCACCAAGCTTGTCAAGATTTCGTTTGTCACCCCTACTTCTACTTTGAGAGTCATCCTGTTTTCTAAACCCACGTCCAGCTGGTCGTCGAGTACGGAAACCAATAAGGTACTTGGCAGGATCAAGATCAAGGTCGATAAAATCGTCAACAGATTCAATGAGTTTTGAGGAAGAAGACTTTCCGAAAGAGATCGCCTCAACTTGGCATCCTTGGTTTGTTCGCAAATACTCGGCCAGCGGTACAAAGTCACCGTCTCCAGTTACAAGTATTACTGCATCAAGTTTCGGCGCGAGCTTGATCGCGTCAACCGCCATCCCCACATCCCAATCTCCTTTTTTTGCACCCCCAGAAAAGATTTGGAGGTTTTTTGTTTTAGTTTCGATACCAATCTTTTCGAGTGCATCAAAAAAGCTTTTTTCTTCGCCACTTTCAGTGGTGATCACATAGGCGACTGCACGAATAAGTGAACGACCAGCGAGGCCGTCTTTAACTACCTGGTCAAAATTAACCTTGCATCCATAGAGATTTTTCGCTGTATGGTAGAGGTTTTGTGTGTCTATGAAAATACCGACTCTTTGGTTCTTGTGTTTAATAACTGACATATATAAAAGAGGACGTAACTCCTAAAGATTAAGTGATAAAATGTATGAAAAAAGAGAACAGATTAAGTATATCACAACAAAAAATCAGACCAGAGTCTGATTTTTACTTCTTCATTCCGAGCTTTTTCACGAGTGAAGCATGACGCTTTGGAGACTTTTTCTCAAGATACTTCATGTGTGTCTTTCGATCAGCGACCATTTGGAGGAGTCCTCGGCGTGAATGGTTGTCTTTATTGTTCTTTTTAAGGTGTGAAGCGAGTTCGTCGATCCGTTTTGAGAGAATAGAAATCTGGACCTCTGGAGAGCCAGTGTCCGTGTCGTGAATCTTTACTACATCGATAACTTTCGCCTTTTTTGTCTTGGTTAACATTGTTTTTCTAGGATATCACAAATAAGACTGAATTGCAAGTGTCTATACTTAGGATTGATATATAGTGAGATTTACGGCATGTTCAAAAATTTGACAAAAACATTATTATATATTATAATTATACAAGAATCAGTGGCTGGTCACTTTAAACACCAGAGAAAGGAGGGCGCCATGCAGGCATTCTTCTTGAACGTGAGTGGAGTCTTCTTCGGCACAGTACGTCGTGCCCAGTGGACGATCGGGGTGCTCGCTGTTTTTTACTTCGCACTACGGCCAGGCGACCTGGTCGCTCTAGTGCGGAGCATCCTGCATGGGGTTATCCTCCCCGTGCTTCACGAGCTTGTTGTTGGATTGGCACAAGCGGTCGGACCTTTAATGGGTTCGATTATCACAATTCTTCTGGTTATCTTCGGTTTTCGCCTCATTTTACGAGGAGTACGAAGGTGACACTACAACATTTGGCGACGGCGCTTTCGAGCCCGTCGCCTTTTCTTTTAATTATTGTGCGACACGTTGGTATGTTAGAATTATGCAAATGCCTCAGGAAAAAAAAGAAGACATTAAAAAAGTAGTTTCCAAGCGTAAGCCTGCTTTAACTGAAGAAGAAAGAATACCAAAAACCTCACTTGGCAAGTTTCTTCGTGATTTTCTCAATTATCTCGAGATTGAACGTGGCCGCTCTATTCAAACACGACAAAACTACTTGCATTATCTTGTACGCTTTCTTGAACAAACTAAAGCTTCGAAACCAGGAGATATTACAGACAGCGTGGTACGAGAGTTCCGTCTCTGGCTCAACAGGCAGCTTTCAGGTCTCGACAAGGCGAAAAAAGATACACTATCTAAAAAAACTCAAAACTATCACCTCATAGCGCTTAGGGCATTTCTTAAGTTTCTTGCCAGGGAGGGTGTAACTTCTCTTGCTCCTGAGCGGATTGACCTTGCAAAGACTGGTGAACGTCTCCTCGACCTCATTACAGAAGGAGAACTTGCTCGTCTCCTGGATGCTCCAAAAGGGAGCGATCTAAAAGCAATTCGAGACAAAGCAATACTCGAGCTCTTGTTTTCAACTGGTTTGCGTGTATCTGAGCTTTGCGCACTGACTTCTGATATAGATCTCACTTCCGATGAGCTTTCGATACGAGGAAAAGGAGGAAAAGTGAGAGTGGTTTTTCTTTCTGATACTGCAAAGTCTTGTCTCAAGGCATACTTGGGAGCCAGAAAAGACATGAATGATGCATTGTTTGTACAAGTTGGGCGAGAAATAACCAGTAAGGAATCCAATCCCCTTACCAAACGGACGATTGAAAGAATTATAAAGCAATACGCGATTAAAGCAGGTATTTCAAAAAAGGTGACCCCGCACACCATGCGTCACCTCTTTGCCACTGACCTTCTTTCAAATGGGGCTGATATTCGCTCTGTTCAAGCTTTGCTCGGACACTCAAGTATTATTACAACCCAAATTTATACACACGTTACTGACAAACATCTGCGCGATATTCACAAAAAATTCCACGGAAAGAAGTAAAATCACCTCATCTACTTTGTCGCAATACAGCTTTTATCACTCACCTTACGACAAGTAAGGCTCGCTCTAAAACCTGTTTGCTTCGCGTATCTGGAGCGATTTAACATCTTTCCTTCTGGTATGGTAGTATTTTCTAATAATGAAAATTATCTCATGGAATGTAAATGGTGCGCGGGCAGTGCACAAAAAAGGCAACTGGCAGTGGCTTGTTGACCAAAGTCCGGATATTTTTTGTCTTCAAGAAACAAAATCAGAGTCTCATCAGCTCCCAGATGAAGTCCGGTCCCCTCTCGGCTATTTTTCATATTTCAATTCTTCAAAAGGACGCAAAGGTTACAGTGGCGTCGCAGTGTATTCGAAAGTTGAACCGCATAAAGTAGAATATGGTTTTGGAATACCTGAAATGGACCAGGAAGGGCGCCTTATTATTGCCTACTTTGATGAATTCGCATTACTGAACTGCTATTTTCCCAATGGGGGCGGAGGACCGGAACGACTGGCGTATAAGATGAAATTTTATGCTCATTTTCTAGACTTTATATTGAAACTCCGTAAAAAAGGCATCCATGTCGTATTTTGCGGAGATGTAAACACTGCTCACACCGCAGTCGACTTGGCTCGACCAAAAGAAAATGAGAAGAATACAGGCTTTTTACTCGAAGAGCGAGCATGGATTGATGCAGTGGTGGGCGCCCAGTTTGTCGATGTGTGGCGGCACATAAACCCAGAGGTGATCAATGTATACACCTACTGGGATATGAAGACCTTTGCTCGATCTCGAAATGTAGGGTGGAGAATTGACTATTTCTTTATAGACACAGCACTTATTCCGAAAGTAAAAAATATTACTACCTATCAAGATGTACTCGGTTCCGATCATTGCCCTTTGGAATTGGAAATAGAAATATAGAAAATAGATGTTAGAGGTTAGACAACATAAAATCACCCGTACGGGTGATTTTATGTTGAGTTAAAGCATATTCTAATTTCTTATCTCTAACTTCTATTCCTACATTTGCCCCATACCTCCGTTCATTGGTCGAGAGCTTACCTCGCAATGTTTACAATTATTTTTGTGCGTGACACCTTCAAAGATCGCAGAAAGTGCAACTAAAGCATAAATCACTTTGGTAAGCATTGTAGGAAGACCCCATGTTGCTATATCCCATCCAAGAAGCATAAGCCCCCAATTCAATCCACCAATCACCAACAATCCAAACGTAACCATGTGAAGACCTTTCATTTTTTTGTCTTATTATTTTCTAATATATTAACTATACAACAGTTCATGAAGTTACAATATAAGTTATCCACAGCCGTGTCCTTTACATGACTTTTATATGTCTGATATATTAAATGCAGAACGAGATCAGCATGTCCTTAAAACAGGACAAAATAATTTCGTCTGAAAGTTTTGTTCTTTACACATAAAGTTGTGCGTTTGTACGTTTTTTGAGACTCCCTCTCGGGATCTCTAGTTATCTTTAGGGAACTGCAGTTCCCTCCCCATTAAGTTTTCTTGGTTCGATAGGATACGAGATATACATATCTACACTATCTACTATATTTTTTTTGGATTGAGATATTTATCAAATCCTAAATTCGTGCTGGGAAACACTTATATTGACCGCTCCGCCAGTGATTGCGACAATCACCCCGCGTTGAGCGGTTTTTTGTTGTAAGGGTAGAGATATGAGACTTGAGATAAGAGATATGAAAAAAATGCATTCGCATTAGCTCTTCTCAAGTCTCATATCTCTAGTCTCTACCCTCATTTCACCCGATGATCTTTGCGTATTTGAGAAATTTCTAATTGATCCACTTCTTCTTTTATCTGCTTGCCTTGCTCACCGAGTTTTTTTAATTCCCCTTCTTCCATATTATAAAGCTCTACAGAGCGTTTTTCTAAGTATTCTGCTGTATTTTTAGTCGGATCTTCCAGTACTTCTTCAAGAAGTGCATGAAGTGTGTACCCTATCTTCGGTCCGGGTGTGCTCTGTGTAACTTCGATTAGACGCTTGCCATCAATCTTCAACATTCCGACTGTAATCGGGTCTCTGAGTGCCTCTTCGATCATCGCGTGATATTTACGGAGACGGTACGGATCTTCTTTGGGTCTACCGGTCCCTATACGGTCGCATATGCGTACATTCATAAGATCCCATATATTCTCACGTCCTACGTTTACGATCATCCTACGGACCGCAGAGAGGCTTATCTGCTCTGTATCAGAAAAGAACATGTGCCATCGCACCATTATCACAACTTTGTCGATCAGTTTGTTCGGATAGCGTAAATCATTTAATATTTTTCGTGTTACACGTGAACCGACTACTTCATGGCCGTAAAATGTCCAGGTATCCTGCTCCTTGCCCCATCGTCTGGTCTCAGGTTTTGATATGTCGTGGAACAAAGCAGTGAGCCGTATATCAAGTGGCCAGTTTTTGTCTGCCGCAGTCTGAAGGCTTCGGAGCAAATGCTCCCATACGTCGAATGAATGTGCTCGGTTCTGTTCTATTCCGATGGTTTTTTCGAGTTCGGGTACTACATATTGCAGTAAGTTAAGTTTTTTGAGCATAAGTATGCCGTTCATTGGTTGTGGTGACATAAGTATCTTCGTAAATTCATCTCTAATACGCTCTTTTGAGATTTTCCCGAGTAAGTGACCGTGCTCCACGATAGACTGCTCTGTTTCACGTGAAATAACAAAACCAAGTTCCACATGAAACCGTACTGCACGCATGATACGGAGAGCGTCTTCGGTTAATCGTTCGGTTGCATCTCCCACTGTACGGATAGTCTGAGCAGTGATATCTTCTTGTCCCCTAAACTCATCAATGATTTGTCCTTTAGAGACAGAGTACGCGAGTGCATTGATTGTAAAGTCTCGACGCTTAAGGTCGTCACGAAGATTTTGTGAGAATGTAACAGTGTCAGGTCGTCTGTTGTCAGAATACTCTGATTCAAGGCGGTACGGAGTCACTTCTATATTCTTGAGCGTCTCGTCAATTGTTTCATCCGAAACAATACCGACTGTTCCAAAGGTATTTTCATAAAAGGTGTGAGGAAAGAGAGCAATAATCTGATCGGGAGTGGCGTTCGTAGTCACATCCCAATCTTTTGGTTTTCGTCCGAGCAGGAGATCTCGGACACATCCGCCAACCAAAAAAGCCTCGAAACCTGCATTTTCGAGCATTTCTGTTACACGTGAGACTTCTTTGGGGATAATGAAGTTCATAAATTGTGTGATCTTAAACTGTCTGTGAGACAAACATGAGAGGAAAAACTGTTGTGCGGGTAGCGGTAATCGAAACCGCGACTCCTCCTTGGCAAGGAGGTGTTCTACCACTAAACCATACCCGCTTCCCCACTATTCTACATGAATGAGGGAGAAATTCAAATGAGAAAGAAGAAAATAATCGGGCAGGAGTCTCTCCCTCGAAATTTCTTCGTCTTCACTCAGAAATTTCTGGGCACCGGATTGCCGACACGGCGTGCTCGCCGCGTAGACCGGCAATCCGTTCGAGTCCAGACGCAAAAGCCATGCTTTTGCTCCGGGGGCACCATTAAAAAAACTCCCTCAAAAGGAGTTTTTTTAATGGTGCACCCGGCAGGACTCGAACCTGCAACCCTTTGTTCCGAAGACAAATACTCTATCCAATTGAGCTACGGGTGCAATCTATTAAGCACATTAGTATAATACCTGTTTTACAATTTTTGCCAAGTTTTGTCTTTGTTTTACGGACATATTTCATAATAAGACGCCTATCTCAGACAAAAGCTACTGATTAAAGCCAGTTTTCCCCAAAATATGTTGAAAAATGTGGATAAGTCTGTGGACATGTGTATTAGAGACAGTCTTTGACGGCTGTCAAAGTATAGGACTCTGTGGTCAAAAAACCAAAATAATGGCTCTGTAGAGAGAAAATAAGTCTTTTATAGGTTTATATAGCACTATTCTATTATGTTTCATAAGTAACATATATGTTGGTTACACGTGGCACCTTTAAGTGACTATAGAGGGAGTGATATAGTATATCTATGCAAAAGCTGCCCAAACAAAAAACTCAAAAGCAGGTAATCGGGCAAATCGGCGAAAATGCTGTCTGTACGTATCTAGAGCGGAAAGGATATTCGATCGTCGACCGTAATTATCTTAAGAAATGGGGAGAGCTCGATGTTGTGGCTCGAAAAGACAAAAAGCTCTATTTTATCGAGGTAAAAAGTGTTTCGCGTGAAAGCTCTCTTTGGAATGTGCCACATGAAACAGGGTATAGGGCTGAGGATAATCTCCATCCGTGGAAACTTGAACGGCTCAAGAGGGTACTGCAGACCTACCTCGCAGACAAAAATGTCCTTGAGAGTACAGAATGGCAGTTTGATGTTGCAACTGTGTATGTCGATCAATATAAAAGACTTTGTAAGGTAAAAATGTTGGAGGATGTGATTTTGTAATTTTCGAGGATTGAAAATAAGTGTCGAATTTTATATAATTATAGACATGAAAGAATGTCGCTATTGTAAGAAATCTTACCCAGAAAACTTTTTTGGAATAGCTTTAACAACTAAAGATAAGATATATTATAGGCATAAATGTAAATTTTGTTATCAAAACGCCAAAAATATTTTAAAAGGAAAAAATAAAGATTGGTTACAAAAATATAAAAAAGATTCAAAGTGTGGTGTTTGTGGGATAAATGATCACCGAGTGCTTGAATTTCATCATTTGGATAGAAAAGATAAAGATTTTTCAATATCGTTTATGTTCAATAATCGTTTTGGCCTAGAGAAAATGAAAGCAGAAATTAAAAAATGTGTTATACTTTGTGCTAATTGTCACCGAATTACTCACTGGGAAGAGAATGGCTGGTAAATAACGGATAATAGTGTAATATGGCAATGATTATATGTTTTGAAGCCTCTGTCGGGGTGTGGTGTAACGGCTAACATGCTTGATTTGGGATCAAGTGACTCCGAGTTCGAATCTCGGCACCCCGACAGAGTTTTTAACTATATTTCATATGGAACGCTTTAAATTTCTTGCGGTAGTTAATATTATCTTGATTAAAGATAATCACATTCTTCTTGCTCGCCGGTTTAATACTGGTTTTCATGATGGGGATTATGAGCTTCCTTCGGGCCATATGGATGGAAATGAACCAGTCAGAAAAGCTGCAACTCGAGAAGCTCTAGAAGAATTAGGTGTAACCATAAAAAGTGAAGATTTTTCTGTAGCTCATGTTATGCATCGATATGGTGAAAAAAATGAACGCATTGAATTTTTCTTAGTTGCAAAGCAATGGAAAGGGGAACCGACAAATGTAGAACCAGCGCTCTGTGATGAGGTGAAGTGGTTCCCTGTAGATATATTGCCAAAAAATATGATTCCAAAAGCTAAATTTGGAATTGAGCAGGCTCTCTCAGGCATCACATTCTCTGAATTTGATTGGAAAGAAGAATAATTTTGACAAGCTGGTAAATCAGCATATTATAAGAAAAGAGGAGAATTGTATGATATACGTGGATTGGGAAAAGGTACTCAATGATCCGCCTCGGTATGGTACAAGAGAGGCACTTTGTTCGTGTAAACCGGAGGTTTTGGAGGAAATGTATAACTTTGGTTTCTCCAAGTACTTTAAAACAGACCGTCCGAAAATTCCTGAGCTGGGTATTGTGTTGAAAATGTTTCGATCTGGAGATGTTAATAGTACACTCGATTCATTTTTAATAAACTATCCGGTGCCGTATTTTTTCTTTGATGCGGTAGGTTTTTATGGTTTGACAGAAAAAAGTTTTCCTTGGTGGTGTGATACATCACAAAAGAAGCTTGTTACGTCTTCTGTTGGTACGGGCTCCGAAGTTTTGTATGGGAATATCCCATGCATCGTTATTGTAAACAGGTTCACGCCTAATCAAAGATATTCGCCAATGACAGAATATCAATTTCTGGCGATTCCAAAAGCAGTCTTTCAGCTGGAACCAGGGTACTGTTCCGCTTTTGAGCCAAGTTTGCTCTTACAAACCTCTCGTCCGTGAGAGGTTTTCGTTTTTTAGACGTTTTTTTGTTACTATACGCTTATTATGTTCAAACGTACTATCGAAAATTTTATCTGTGAAAAATGCGGATTTGATGTGGAGGGGAATGGCTTTACCAATCACTGTCCGGAATGTTTGTGGTCCAAGCACGTTGATGTCGACCCTGGAGACAGAAAAGAAACTTGTGGGGGACTCATGCGTCCGACTGAAGTGCAGAAAAAAGGAAGCGAATACAGTATTATTCATGTCTGTGAAAAATGCGGCTTTACTCGCGCAAACAAGGCTCAAAAGGAAGACAGTTTTGATGCATTAACTCAAATCCAGTCAGAAAAGCAGTTTAGGTAGGTCTACTTTTTCAAAATCACGTCAGTGAGTGCTTTGGTGAGATCGGGCGCCACTGTTGCATTGAATGTGGTGGCAAATGCTGCACTGTCTGTTGCAATTGAAGAGATCGTCGTATTGGCATTTTTGATGAGGTCTCGATTGATATAGGAAAGAGTAATCGCACTGAGGTTTCGTTCTTTGGTTGTATTACCATCTGAGCTCAGAGAGATAAGTCCGATGAGAGTCCCTTTTCCGTCCACCACAGCGCCTCCAGACGAGCCTTTCTGCGCCACTACGCTTCCACCAAGAGAGATCAGATCTACCGTGTTGTCGCCAAAGGTAAAGCGGTCAGTGATACTAATAACTGCACTGCCCTGATACAAGCTCTGGATTATCGTCTGTCCTCCTAAAAATCCGGCTGGATAGGAGACAAGTACTGCAGGTGTACCAATCTCTGTAAATTCAATAAGGTTCACCGGTATGAAGGGGAGTGAAGTGGGTGCTCCCGTACCATCAGTTTTAGCAGTAATGCGCAGAAAGGCGTAGTCGTATTCACCGGTACCTTTTGGGCTTTGAAGAATAATATCTCCTTTATGTTCGGCAATCCATTTGGGTGAAATGTATACGAGCTCTGCTGTGTACGTCGGGTAGGCTGGGTTTCCGGTACGGATCGAACAGGTGAGGAAATTCTTCTGATTATTAAAGTCTTTCAGAAGGAAATATTGGGCTATATGAGCGTTGGTGAGGATCAGGCCGTCACTACCCACGATAATACCGCTTCCTGTAATAGATGAGAGAACACCTGAAGATTGTGTTGTGCACAATATATTAACCACTGCTTTACGAGCACTTTCATTGATTGGTTCAAAAGAAATGGTTGGTTGTGTTATTGGGGTAGGAGTAATAACAGGATCTGGTGTTAAGGCCGTTTTAGGGATCGAAGTTGCTTTCGTTGCAGGTTTTATAATTTTTTTAGTTGTAGTAGCTATCGGTATTTTTGATACGTTTTTTTCTAAAGCGATTTTTGAGCTTGTAGCTTGAGTGTTCTTTAGAGGTAGAGGCGGCAAAAGAACCGGCGCTTCAGTTTGGGTATGTATGCCGAGTATGAGTGCAAAAAAGAGTATGATCTTTGTAAAAAATAATCTAAGCATGCTATCAGTATACAACTTCTATGTTCATATGTGTATAACTGAACCCTTGTTAATATGCAACATGATATACTATAACAAGTTCAATTTTATGCATACTCAAAAAATAAGACAAAAAGCAGTCGATCTTCGTAAAGCAGGTTATTCGTATAACTATATTAAGAAAATTATTCCTGTATCTAAAAGCACTCTCAGCGCATGGTTGTATGATATTCCTTTTGTACCTAATGCACACACAGAAGAAACGATAGGGAATGCTCGTATTGCTTCGGGTATGTACAGAAATTCTCTTAAAAAAGAAAGTGTCAGAGATGCCACAGAACAGGCGTATAAAGATACTCCTTCTTTATCAGAAAGAGATGTGTGTATGTTGGGCCTCGGGCTGTACATCGGAGAAGGATCAAAAACTGCAGGCATTACGCGAATAATCAATTCAGATCCAAAGATAATCAATATGGTGCTGCACTGGTTTCTGATACAATTCGGAATTAAAAGGGATAATTTCAAAGTTCGCCTTCATATATATCCAGACACTGACAAAGAGAAAGCAATCGCATACTGGTCGGACTCGCTCAAAATAAATAAAGTACATTTCTCTACACCAACTGTCGATATAAGAACCAATAAAAAAGCATCACATGTGGGCAAATTACCTTATGGTACCGCTCATGTGACCGTAAAGAGTCTGGGGGATAAAAAGCTCGGTGTGTATTTACATCGCTATATTATGGCTTTGATTGATAGGGTTTTCGTGCTACACTAGCTTTGTTAATTTACAATGTTAATTTAAATGAATCCATGCGGGATTAGTTTAGTGGTAGAATGACGCACTTCCAATGCGTAGACGGGAATTCGATTTTCCCATCCCGCACATATACAAAAAAACTGCTTAGAAAGCAGTTTTTTTGTATATGTGCGGGACGGAGCAAGAGTGCTGAAGCACTCTTGCGTGAGAGTCGAACTGGTCGCAGCCATGTTTTTCTAGTAAGAAAAACAGGCGAGACGGGGCCAGCAGAAATTTTTGAGCGACGGCGAAAAAATTATCTGGGCTGAGACTCTCCCGTCCCCATATGGTATATTGAATCATAATGTCTAATTACAAGCATAAAAAGATATTTATACTTGGTGATGGGGGTCGTGGAAAGACTACTTTTGCCGCAAAACTATCTAAAAATACAGGTATACCTTGTTATTCAACAGATGATTTTTTCTGGAAGATTAAATTTACCACTCCAAATGATAGAGAAAAG
>JBKJHK010000052.1:0-10241 GCA_046599035.1 Parcubacteria group bacterium
CGAATCTGTATAAATAGTACACCTATATGATATATTTGTCAAGGATTTTTTAGATACTCTCGGATGTGGCCAGAAAGTGGCTTACCTCGGGCTTAGATGCTATATTTAATACATGGAAAACCAACAGCAAAATCAAAACTTAGAAAACCAGCGACATTCACTCGCTCATCTACTCGCAAAGGCAGTGTTACGACTTTACCCAGGTACTCTCCCCTCTATTGGTCCTGCTACGGACACTGGTTTCTACTATGATTTTGAATTCAAGGAATCTCTCAAAGAAGAAGATCTCAAGAAAATAGAGAAAGAAATGAAAAAGACTCTGCCACTCTGGCATGGCTTTACAGGAAGCGAAGTGAGTGCAGTTGAAGCAAAAGAAAAGTTTGCGGGTAACCCTTACAAACTTGAACTGATCGACGGCATCGTAGAGAAAGGAGAAAAGATCACACTCTACACTTCAGGCGAAGGTCATTATGAATTCACCGACCTGTGTCGCGGTGGTCACGTCGACGATATGTCAAGGACTGTCCTTGACAGTTTTAAGCTGGAACGCATAGCTGGTGCATATTGGAGAGGAGATGAGAAAAATAAAATGCTCACTCGTATTTACGGACTTGCATTTGAGACAAAAGAAGATTTGGAAAAACATGAATGGCAGATCGAGGAAGCAAAAAAGCGTGATCATCGAAAGATCGGGAAAGAGATGAAACTTTTCACACTTTCAGACCTCGTCGGTTCTGGCCTTCCTTTGATGCAACCAAATGGAATGATCATTCGAAAAGAAATCGAAGATTATCTCTGGAGCTTGCATAAGAACAAAGGCTACCAGAGAGTATGGACTCCGCACTTGGCAAAAGAAGCACTCTATCTGACTTCAGGACATGCATCAAAATTTGGTGATGAGCTCTTTCGTGTAAAAGGTGGTGATGAAGACTTTTTTATGAAGCCGATGAACTGCCCGCACCACATGCAGATCTTTGCAGACAATCAGTTTTCATATCGAGATATGCCAGTGCGTTACTTTGAACCAGCTACAGTGTACCGTTACGAAAAAGCAGGTCAGCTTTCAGGTCTCACTCGAGTACGTGCGATCACCCAAGATGACGGACACCTTTTTTGTCGTGTATCGCAAATTGGAGAAGAAGTGAGTACCATCGTTTCCATCATCAAAGAATTTTTTACTACTATGAACATGATGGAAGGATACTGGGTACGCTTGTCTACTCGTGACGGGGATGCAAGCAAGTGGCTTGGTACCGATGAAATATGGGAAAAGGCAGAAAGTGCACTTAAGAAATCTGCAGAAGAAAACAAACTTAACTACAGAATGGGTGTGGGTGAAGCGGCTTTCTACGGACCAAAACTCGACTTTATGTTTAAAGACGCGATCGGTCGTGAATGGCAACTTGCGACAATCCAATGTGACTTCAATCTTCCAGAGCGCTTTGATCTTTCATTTACCAATGAAAAAGGTGAGCAAGAACGTCCAGTAGTGATCCACCGTGCGATCTCTGGATCTCTCGAGCGCTTTATGGGTGTCATGATCGAGCACTTCGCAGGCAACTTCCCTCTCTGGCTTTCACCGGTGCAGGTCAAAGTGATACCTGTGCGAGATACACATAATGACTATGCAAAAAAAGTGCACGAGCTTTTGATCGAGGCTGGCATACGATCTGACTTTGACGACAGAGACTTAAACCTCGGCAAGAAAGTACGTGAAGCAAAGAATGAAAAGATTCCGTATTGGATTGTTCTTGGTGACAAAGAGATTGAGAGTCAAAATGTGACGGTAGAACATAGAGACCAGGGTCAGCTTGGAAACAAGTCGGCTGAAGAATTTGTGGCAAGTCTAGTTGAAGAAATTAAAAAAAGAGCATAATATACAGATATGAAAAAATTATACAAAAATGAACATGATGAGGTGCTGACTGGGGTGATCGGCGGTATCGGAGAATATTTTTCTGTTGACCCGACCATACTCCGTATTGCATTTGTGGTACTTGTACTTATTACTGGAGTTTTTCCAGGAATTATTGCGTACATTATTGCGTATTTTATTATACCTACATCAGATTCTTTAAAAGAATCTGATCGGTCGACTCATCCTTCAGATGAGTTTAGACCTGAAAAACCACACGGAGTATCAACCTTGGTCACTCCGCCACCAATGAAGACGGAGCCTAAGCCTGAGGCAAAAGAAGAGCAGAAAGAGGAGGTAAAAAAAGATGAACCTAAAGTGGAAGCAAGACCTGAGCCAGTAGTGGAAGCTCCTAAGGCTCCAGTACCAATCACTGCAGAAGAATCAGCAATGACAATCGAAGACCTCATGACACCAAAACCATTTGGAGACAGAGGCGAAGAAATGGAAAAGGCAGATATTGCAGAAGAACCAAAATCTCCAACAGAAATGTAATTAAAAAAACCGGCATCTGCCGGTTTTTTCTTACTTCTAGATTCTAACATCTAACTTCTATTCCCTAAATATCAATCGTCGCAGCCTTCGCATTCGTCTGAATAAATGACTTTCGAGAAGGTACATCAGAACCCATCAAAATATCAAACACTTTGTCTGCTTCCTGGGTGTCTTCTACATTTACTTGCTTCAACACACGTCGGGCAGGATCCATGGTAGTTTCCCATAGCTCATCTGAGTTCATTTCTCCAAGACCTTTGTATCGCTGGATTGAAATCTTCTGAATTTTTGCGGGCGCTCCTTTTTTACCCTTTGCATCTTCTCCCGCTTCTTCTTCTACTTCTTCTTCCTCGACTTCATCTCCCCCTTCTATGGCCTCTACTTCAGGTACTTCTACATCACCAACAATTCCTCTTTTCTCTTCATCTGAATATGCATAATGGATTACTTTACCAATCTTTATTTTGTATAGTGGCGGTTGAGCAATATAGATAAAGCCTCCGTCAATAAGCGGTCGGAAAAAACGGTATAACAAAGTCAAGATAAGTGTTCGAATGTGCGCACCGTCCACGTCCGCATCGGTTGCGATAATCACTTTGTGATATCGGAGCTTTGAAATATCAAATGTATCTCCAATTGCAGTACCAAGAGCGAGGACCAGGTTTTTAATCTGCTCAGAACCAAGCATACGGTCCAGTCGTGCACGTTCAATGTTCAAAATCTTTCCTCGAAGTGGAAGGATCGCTTGTGTCCGTCTGTCTCGTCCTGTCTTTGCAGTACCTCCCGCAGAGTCTCCCTCTACAATAAAGAGCTCAGAGTCTGCCGCTTCTTTTGCCTGACAGTCTGCAAGCTTTCCAGGCAGTGCCATACCTTCAAGCACACCTTTTCGGAGCACTGAGTCCTTTGCAGCCTTTGCAGCCTTTCTTGCAGCGAGTGCAAGAAGCACTTTACCAATGATCGCTCGGGCATCATCTGGATTTTCCTCAAGAAATTGTCCGAAACCTTCTGAGAAAATAGTGTTTACACTTGTCTGTGCTTCCACAGAACCAAGTTTGCTTTTTGTTTGTCCTTCAAACTGAATCTCACGAAGCTTTACAGAAACCACTGCAGTCAAGCCTTCGAGTACGTCTTCTCCACCCAAGTTGTCAGCACTTTCTTTAATTAAATTATTCTTCCGTCCATATGTGTTTAAAATACGAGTAAGTGCAGTCTTGAAACCAGTAATATGCGTACCTCCTTCAGGAGTGTGGATATTGTTCGCAAATCCCATGATTTTCGAAGGAATATCATCGACGTACTGCAATGCCACTTCTACGGATTCATAGTCTTTAGTCTGTTTGTCGATATAGAAAATATTTTTATGAACTGCTTTTTGGTTTGAGTTGTAGAATTTAACAAGAGATAACAAACCTCCTTCAAAGTAAAAATTCATTGAGGGCAGGTCAAGTCCAAGGTCGCGAATACGGAAGATTTTTTCTTCATCAATCTTACCGTTGTATTCGCGTGCATCAATCACAGAAATACGAAGACCTTTTACAAGATATGCCTGCTGACGGAGGTGGTTGACTACTCGATTAAAATCAAAATCTGTGATTGGGAAAATAGTCGGATCTGGTTCAAAAAGAACCACAGTTCCCTTTTCATCTGTCTTGCCGATCTTCTTTACGTCTGCTTTTTTCTTCCCTTGGGAGTATTCCTGCATCCACATGCTACCCTCCTTGTGCACTACCACACGACAGAGGGTCGAGAGCGCGTTTACAACAGATGCCCCCACACCATGGAGACCTCCAGAGACCTTGTAACCTTCACCACCAAACTTTCCTCCGGCGTGGAGCGTGGTCATGATAGTTTCAAGAGCTGAAACTTTTGTTTGTTTGTGAATATCTACTGGAATACCACGACCGTTGTCTGTAACTCGAACACGAGCAATGCCGTTTGGTCCTGGAAGAAGCGCAACTTCAATATCATCGGCGAAGCCACCCATCGCTTCGTCGCGTGAGTTATCAAAGATTTCCCAGATAAGATGGTGAAGACCATCAGGACCTGTGGTACCAATATACATGCCCGGGCGCTTTCGCACTGGGTCAAGACCTTCCAGCACCTGAATCGCATCCGCTCCGTAAGTATCACGTTTTGCTCCCTTTTTTTCCTTTTCGTCTTTAGCCATAAGTGAGACTATTATATCAAAAATGAAGAGGAAGTGAAAGCAAAAATCACCGTTATTACACTTGAAATACAGGCATTTTTTACGTACAATGTGCCTATATGGACCAAACTTACACGAACGAAGACCTTTCTCGTAGAGACTTTGTAATTTCAAGAGCTGAAGAAAATACACTGCGGGCAGAGCTCGACAAGCGCATTGATGCAGAAGCCAATCGTATTCGACAGTACCTTGCGATGCCAGATCTTTCGAGAACTGAAGGCAGTCCTCTTTATGAAATCAAAGAGCGAGTTACCACTCTCCCCTTACTTCAAAATTTCGACCATATCGATATTCCTGAAATACTTGGAACCGATGTGCTCTTTGATCTGTTTGACTTTGCCGCAGACCATGTAGCTCGGAGCAAATCTGACACCTACTATGTCGATGAGAAAAATGTTCTTCGTACCCACGATACCGTCATGTGGTATTACTATTTAAACTTGCCTGAAATTAAACAAAAAATTGCAGAAGGAAAATCTCTCGGTGTGATGTGCTATGGAAAAGTATACCGAAAAGATGAGATTGACCGACGTCATATGAATATCTTTCATCAGATGGGTGGACTCTACCTACAACCGGACAACATGGGTATTATGCCACTCGACGAACTGAAGAAAGTCTTGACCGAAATCGTCCAGAGTACATTTGGTGCAGATGTAAATTACCGATTCCTCGATGACACCTTCCCTTACACCGACCCTTCACTTCAAATTGAAGTAGAAATCAACAATCAATGGATTGAAATTATGGGTGGAGGTATGCCAAAGAAAAGTGTGCTCTCAAAAATGGGACTCGAAGGCTACAACGGCTGGGCTTTCGGCTTTGGACTGGAACGCCTCGCAATGATTGGAATGGAACTCCCTGATATTCGCCTCCTTTGGTCAGATGATGACCGTGTAAAAAAGCAGCTCAAGCTTGGCACTAAATTTGTCGAGGTGAGTAAATATCCTCCTGTTGTTCGCGATATTTCTTTCGTTGTACCAAATGCATTTGTACCCAATGACTTTTTCGATCTTGTTCGAGACATTGTAGGAGATATGATTGAAGAAATGGCTCTCCTCGATACATACAAAAATGATGTAAAGTTTGGTGAAGGAAATGTAAGCTATGCATTTCGCATTATTTACCGCTCTCTCGACCGAACACTCACCAACGAAGAAGTGGATACACTTCACAAAAAACTCGAAGTAGCTACAGCAGAAACCTTCTCCGCGACGATCCGCTAGAGTAGATATCAGAAGTTAGAAAGAGAATAGAAGATTACATGTTTCCCAATATCTATCTTCTAATATCTGACTTCTATTCGAGCCCATTGAAAACATTGGTTTTCTCTGGTATTATACCCTTTTATGCTCGCAAACCTTGGTGACACAATCACATACGTTCTCCTCTTTATCTCGCTCTACTTCGAGGTATTTATATTGCTTACTTACATCGAATATCGCCCTCATATGAAGCGAGAGAACCGTAGAACTGAAGTAAAACCAACATATTACCCGACAGTTGCAATTATCGTCCCCTGCTGGAATGAAGAGCTCACTATTGGGAAAACTCTCCACTCTTTGCTCGACCTGGACTACCCAAAAGACAAGCTCGAGATACTCGCTATCGACGACGGATCGACCGATGGTACCTGGGAAGTATTGCAAAAATTTTTAGACCCTAATCATGCTTCGCATGACGGGTATGAAAAATCGCGAGTACGGATTTTTCATAAAGAAAACGGCGGCAAGCACACTGCGCTCAACTTTGCTCTCGCTCAAAGTAAGAGCGAGCTCGTCGGTTGCCTTGATGCAGACTCATATGTACACAAAGATGCACTGACAAATATAGTTCATTATTTCGAGGACAAAGCCACTCAGGCAGTGACACCTTCTGTGAAGATTTATAAACCAGAAACTATGCTTCAAATGATACAGGGCGTGGAATACGGCTGGGGTATTTTCCTCCGAAAGATCCTCTCATACCTCGGTGCACTTTATGTAACTCCAGGACCTTTTTCAATCTTCCGTCGAGATGTGTTCTCTCGCATCGGAGAGTACCGCCAGGCACACAACACTGAAGACATGGAACTTGCCATGCGTATGCAAGCTCATCATATGAAGATCGCCAATGCTCATAATGCAGTGGTCTATACTGTAGCTCCACGTACATTGTCAAAGCTCATTACCCAGCGTGTCAGATGGACCTATGGATTTATCAAAAATGTCATCGACTATAAATTTATATTCTTCCGAAAGCAATACGGCAATCTTGGTATCTTTATTCTCCCTGTTGCTTCAGTCTCTATTGTAACTGGTATCTACATTATCGGACGGACTGTTATAAATACAATCATAAGTCTCTCTCACATGATCCAAAAATTTATGATTACAGGTTTTAATATGAGTTCTCCTTCTTCATTTAATTTCTCCTTCGATCTCTTTTCAATCAATACCGAATTTATCGCCCTTGCAAGTACTATTGCTCTTGTTGGTACATTTGCCATGGTACTCGTGTCTCGAAAAATGGCAGAGGGTAAGCTCACTTTCGGTATGGACCTGGTCTACTTTGCCACGCTCTACACTTTTATCGCGCCACTGTGGCTCGTGAAAGCAGTTTATAATGTTTTGTTCAGCGTCCGCACAACATGGAGATAAATAATTATTAACAAATAAATAAACATATGGAACATAACGACATCAATTGGAAAAAATATATCTTGACCTTTATCATCACCGGAATGATTTTTGCGACTGCGCTCTATATGAGCAACTATTTCAGTGAAAAGCGGCTCGCTGAAGTGAAAAGAATACAGGACAAAATTGCGATTGATATTCTCTCTTCAGAGACACAGTTCTCTCTCCTTGAAGCGTCGTCTTGCAAGTTTGTAAGCACAACCAGTCTCTCTTCTGAACTCTCATCTCTCGAGGAAAAGCTCGCTATCACCGAAGAAGAGCGTGGAGCCGACGACAGCGAAGTGCAGTCCGTCAAACGCTACTACTCTCTGCTCCAGATCAAAGACTACTTGCTTATGAAAAAGATTGCTGAGAAAT
Source organism: Parcubacteria group bacterium (assembly GCA_046599035.1). Taxonomy (GTDB): domain Bacteria; phylum Patescibacteriota; class Minisyncoccia; order Phycocordibacterales; family DATDWN01; genus UBA910. Next base: position 7,652 of record JBKJHK010000052.1, read on the forward strand.
GCAAGACTTCCCCGCTTTCGATCCTCTATTTCTATTCAAATACAGGCAACTGTCCAGACTGTGAAAAAGAAGGTTACGTACTCACTCGCATCCGCCAGGACTACCCAGAGGTGCGTGTGTACGCCTTTGACTATAACTTGGACCTCTCTGCTCTCCAGACCCTCATTTCGATCAATAAGATCGAGAACAAACCTCCTATCATTATGATCAATGAAACCGTGTATTACGGCTTCCAGGACGTGGGGGACCTCGAGGAGAACATCCCTGAGCTCAAAGCACTCAAAGCTCTACTGACCGCAAGTTCGACACATGCGACAACTACAAAGAAAAGATAAGTATAAAAAAACACTCGTGAGAGTGTTTTTTTAAATCTTGTCTACTCTGCCCAAATAACATGGGTAATGATCTTATTCCCTCCACCGAGGTCATTTTCAAAATGTGACGGTCTACCTTTTTCGTCATATTCCAATGCTTTACCCCATTCTGAATTATCTCCCTGTGAGCCGCCAGCGTGTACACTGTTTTGCTTACCGACGAGTGCACTCGCACTAATTGTCGTCACAGTATCAAGGTGTGCATATATACTCTCAAGTATTCCAAAATCATGAGCATTTGGTTTCAAATTACTCAATTGACCTTTTTTTGTACCATCTGGATCATCGGTATAGTCCATACAGGTTCCAAGATTTGTGTTACTAAACACTTCGTCTTGGTGACCGAGTCCAAATGTATGTCCAATTTCCTGACACATAACAAACTGTTTCCATGCTGGCGAGTTATATGAAGGGGTCGTAAAATATGTGTCATTTAATTTTACTATCCCTTGAGTAATATGATCTCCATTTATCCAAATCTGTGCAATACCAAGCCAACCATTGTTACCATATTTGTTATTGCACACCTCCACACGACCAAGTACTGACTTACAATTTCTTGGATTACTTTGACCTGCAGTTACAGTTGTACCGAGTACTGTCGATGTATTCCAGTCCGTTGACGCTGTATTCAGAAACTGCTCCCAGCCTAGTGTGACATTGTCTCCCAGTTTTAATGTAAAGGGATTTGAAGTTCTTGCCCAGTGATAAGACCCCCAAGAATGACTCGCTAAAGCTGGTGATGCTCCTGCTATGATTGCTAGTAAAGAAAATATAAAAAATATTGATTTGTTTTTCATACTCCTATTATAACAAAGATTAACTTAATCAAAAATCCCCAAGGTCAAGCCTTGGGGATTTTTTCTACTTATTTTTTTAACCTAGTTTATGGAAGATCCCAGAAGAGCAAACTGGCTGTAGATTGAGAAATTTTAGGAGTGGCGCTACCTATTGATCCAAGTGAGCTTGGAATCACACCTGAATCCCCGCTATTGTTGTAGGCATCCATTTGGCTTGCTGAAGCGAGAATATTGCTAGCACTTCCTGTTGCGTATCTTGTATCAGCCAGTGATATTTGAGCCTGGATACCTGCGCTACATCCAAACGCTGCACAGTTTAGCTTTGCCGCTACAAGCTGTTGCAAGAGTTGCATACGAGCTTTGTCTAGATCAGTCCTTTTTGCTCCAGTCGTTTTCTTTGGAATACTTGAGTAAAACGCGCCGAAGAGTTTGCTTTGTCCGGCCAATTGCACATTAGTGATAGTGACAATATGTCCGCCTGTTCCAATTTGCATTGAGCCATTAATTGGTGATGCTGCAAATCGTGCAGAAGTAAACGCAGTATGTGTTGACCAGAAACCTTGAGTTCGAGTTACAGGTAATGCGACAGTAAATGTTTCCAGCGTGTTCGCATTTGTATCGATTGCTGGCAAGTAAGTAGCGTCTCCAGAGTATTCTGCTCGGAATGTGTATGTACCAGCTGTTAATGGTGTGTAAGCCGGTGAAGTTGCATTACCACTCGCATCAAGAGTTACAGTTCCTAAAAGTGTTCCACCTGTAGCACACGTTGTTCCAGGACAAACGTAGAATGTTACTGTGCCTGTTGGAATTGGAGTAATCGATGAACCACTATTTGATCCCGCAACGTTTACGATATCTGTAATTGAATCCCCGAGTGTAATTAAGGCACTTGATGCATGTGTTACAACATTAGCCTTAATATCGTCGTTAGTAATTGTACATGTTGCCTCGCCACCGATTGGAACTGTGATGTTTGAACCACTTTGAGTGCCACCACTACATACCCAACTAGAAGCAACATATCCGGCAAAATTAGTTTCGCTTAAAGCAAATGTATCAGCTTTAAGAGTTCCATCTGAATTAACCTGACTTGTTCCAGAAATATCGTTTGCCCCAGTTCCATTTGCTGTCAAAGTAAAATCTGCAACTGTTTTTACTCCACCATCGTTAATCGTAAGAATTTTTATCAAGTGAAGTTTTGGTGCGACGTCATCATTTACGAAAGTACAAGTGACATCAGAGCCAAGTCCAAGAGTGACTGAAGTGACTTGTCCTGTTGCATTGTCACATGTAAGTGAAGTTTGAGTGTATCCAGTTGGGCCACCTGATTCAGAAAGTGGGTATGTTCCCGCATCTGGAGAGACTGAATCATAACCAGTCGCTGTAAGAGTCCAAGCACTTGCAACTGCGGTTCCA
>JBKJHK010000012.1:0-16394 GCA_046599035.1 Parcubacteria group bacterium
GGGTCGACTAAAAACGGACGAGATTCAAATCCAAAATACCTCGGAGTGAAGCTGACTGAAGGTCAGGGTGCACAAACAGGCTCTATTATCATCCGACAGCGTGGGACAGATGTTCTACCTGGACGAAACGTAGGAATGGGCAAAGACCATACACTTTTTGCACTTACAGACGGCACCGTATCTTTTGGCACAAAACGAAAGATACATTTTGATGGCAGCACGGTAATAAAGAAGATTGTCCATATAGGATAAAATAAAAAACACCCTTCTCGGGTGTTTTTTATTGCCTATTTTCTATTAGCTATTTCCTATTCCAATCCCTGTATTTCAAGTTTCAGATTCGTCTTTTTACCGAGAGCATTGATTGTCACAATGAAGTGCCCCACTTCTTTGAGAGGGCGGTCAAGAGATATCATGTCAGGGTCGATCGAAAGATTAGTTTCCTTCTCGATCGCTTTAACAATCTCGTCCACATGAATACCCGCAAAGAGACTTCCTTTCTCATTTGCTTTACCTTTGATTACAAGTGATGTAGTAGCAAGTGTCTCGAGATTCCCTGCAAGGAGTGCATCTTTGACGCTTTTTTCTGCTTCCTTCCCTGCTTTCATCGTCTCCATTTTCTTCACATTTCCTGGAGTTGCTGGGATTCCAAAACCTCGAGGGATAATAAAGTTCTGAGCATGTCCGTCTGCAATATCTTTGATCTCATGGCGCTTTCCGACTTTGGCTATATCTTTAAGTAGTATAATTTTCATATGTTTCTTTATTTATATTTTGTGATAGGAGTATATCATATATACAAAAAGCCGTCTCATTTGAGACGGCTCCTTAACAACCGAAGCACCGCGCGCGATTGTCGACGTCCGTGGACGCCGACGAAAAGCAGGAACGGCATCGGCAAAAGAAAAAACAAGAAAACGAGTGAGAATTGAAGGTCGGGATTGGTAGGCATATCTTCCTATATTATCCCCCCTACTATACTATTTGTCAAGTTATATTTCTGAATCTACTATCGTCTATTATCTATCCTCTATTTTCTTATCCAATTCTTCAATCGCCCGCTTTAGCTGTGTATCTTCACCATTTTTCTTAAATTTTTCCACATCAAGCTCAACATCGATATCGGGCTCGATCCCTGCTTTTGAAATTGAATGTTTGTTTGGAGTGAGCCACTTTGCCACAGTCACTTTAAGAGATGTACCTGGAGTGATCTCTACTAATTCTTGTACCGAGCCTTTGCCGTAGGTCTTCTTACCGACGAGTATTGCCTTACCGTGTTCAGAAAGCGCTCCCGCCAAAATTTCAGATGCAGATGCTGAACCTCCGTCGATAAGTATCGCAAACTTGAGTTTGTCACTAAAAATATTGTATCCACGACTTCGGTATTCCTGCGAGAATTTAAGATTTTTGGATTCTTCAGAGACGATCACCTTGCCGGAAGGAAGGAACCAGCTTGCCATATCTACTGCAGCTTCCAAGTATCCACCTGGGTTTCCGCGGAGATCGAGCACAAGCTTTGATTTTCCAGACTCTACGAATTCGCGGAGTGCTTTGCGGAATTCATCGGCAGACTGTGCTGAGAAAGAATACATCCGTATAACAAATACATCGCCGACATTTTCAGTAAGGATTGCAGGCACCACGATCACATCACGTACCACGGAAATACTGATCGGATCAACGCTTGTTCCTCGAATAATCGAGAACTCAACAGTTGTGCCTTTCTTGCCTTTGATCCGCTTGATCGCCTCTGCAGTACCGATACCCTGAGTCGACTTCTTATCGATCGCAATAATCTTGTCCCCTGCCTTGATTCCTGCTTTGTATGCAGGCGTGCCTTTGAGTGGAGCAATGACAGTGAGCACCCCGTCTTTTACATCCACCTCCATACCAACACCTTCAAAAGAACCGCTAATCTGTTCACCAAATGTTTTCGACTCAACTGGAGGGAAAAAGACTGTGTATGGGTCGCCCGTAGAAGCAGCAAGACCTTGGATTGCTCCGTATACTTTTTCCTGATCTGTCGGAGTGGTACTCGAAGTAGTCGGAACGTACTTCTCATTGATCACATTCCACGCTTTCCAAAATGCATCAAAGTCGACATTTGCCGGAGAGTCTTTGTGTTCAACGCCTGTGACCAGTGCTGCTTGTGAAATACTGTACGCTGCAGTCTTGTAGCCGATTGAAAACGTGACAAAAAGAAGTACGACAAAAATGCTGATAACCGTACTGTGCGCTTGAAGCTTTTCTTTCATTCCATCTATTGTCTCAAATAAATAGAAATGAAACAAGGAAGAAGAATAGAAGTAAGATGTTAGAAGTTAGAAAGAATACAAATGCATTCCTCTTATATCTTACTTCTAACTTCTATTTTCTATTCTCTTTATTACTGCTACAATAATTATATGATTAATAAACACACATGGAATAAAGAAACATGGATCGACATTGACCGTGGCACATCTGAAGAAATTGATTCAATAGTAAATGAATATGATCTCGACCCCTATGTAGCTAGGGAACTAACTTCGCCGACTCCAAAGTCACGCATCGAGTTCCACAAAGACTACATTTACCTTATCCTTCATTTCCCTGTCTTCAAACACACTCATGGTAAAGAGCTCCGGCAAGAGATCGACTTCGTTATCGGGAAAAATTTCCTACTCACTGCTCACTACAACACGATCGACGGCATTTTGAAACTTTCAAAGCAACTCGAGGTGGAGGAAATTCTTTCAAAAAATGTAAGTACAGAAGGTCATCATGTATTTGGACTCTTCTTCCGTGAACTGTATTCTTCTTTAAACGATGAGCTCTCATATATAGAGTCATGGTCTGAAAGCATTACCGAAAGTATTTTTGATGGGAATGAGAAAGAGATGGTCTTTGAAATCTCAGAGGCGATCCGAACGCTCCTCGACTTCAAGAAAACCACCGACTCTCACAAAGAAATCCTCGACTTTCTCCGAGATGGTGGAGGGCATATTCTTGGGAAAACATTTACCGAAGAGATCGATGCGATCCTACTAGAATATCACCGAATACGCGATGTGATCAAAGCAAACATTGAGATTCTCCGCGAGCTTCGTGAGACAAACAATTCCCTTCTCTCTACAAAGCAAAATGAAACGATCAAAACACTCACTGTGGTTACCTTCATTGCAATTCCCCTCAGTATCATTACAGGTATTTTTGGTATGAATACGTCGAGCAGTCCTTTTGTTAATAATCCACTTGGTTTTTATCTCATCCTCGGAATGATGGCAATCGTTGCAGTTTCTTTGTACACCCTGGCTCGCTTTAAGAAATGGCTCTAATGGATATTTACGTTCACAATACCTATAGTGGAAAAGACGAGCTCTTCACCCCGATCGAGAAAGGAGTGGTTTCAATGTACAATTGCGGACCGACCGTCTACAACTATGCACATATTGGCAATATGCGCAGTTATATTTTTGCGGATACACTCCGGCGCATGTTTGAATGGAATGGATACACAGTAAAGCAAATCATGAATATTACCGATGTAGGACACCTTGTAGGTGACGGAGATACTGGTGAAGACAAGGTGGAGAAAATGGCGAAAGCTGCCGGTAAGACTGCATCCGAAGTAACGCGCTTTTATACAGAGGTATTTATGGAAGACCTCAAAGCACTTGGCATTAACTCTGCTCATATTACTTTTCCAAAAGCAACTGAGCATATTCCAGAACAAATCGCGATGATAGCTGACCTCGAAAGCCGTGGCTTTACATATATCACTTCCGATGGTGTGTACTTTGATACGGCAAAATTTCCTGACTACGGAAAGCTTGGAAATATAAATCTCACGGGACTCGAGGATGGGGCCCGTATTGGAGAAAACAGCGAGAAACGAAACCTTACTGACTTTGCACTCTGGAAACTCTCCCCTAGGTCCGACCTAGGGGAAGAAAAAAGACAGCAGGAATGGGAAAGTCCATGGGGTGTCGGCTTTCCTGGCTGGCATATTGAGTGTTCGGCAATGTCGATCAAATATTTGGGCGATGAATTTGATATTCACACCGGAGGGATCGATCATATTCCTGTCCACCACAACAATGAAATCGCTCAGGCAGTCTGTTCTGGACACCGCTTTGCACACTACTGGATGCACAATGCATTTTTGAACATCCGCGATTCCTCAGATTCTTCAGAAATAAAAATGGCGAAGTCAGGAGATAATTTTATTAGAGTTCCAACACTCGTTGAAAAAGGCTTTGACCCACTCGCCTACCGTTACCTTCTCCTTACCTCGCACTATTCTTCTCCTATGGAGTTTAGTTTTGAAGCACTCACCGGAGCGGAGACAGCTCTGAAGCGCATCCGACGTACACTTCAGAGCTTTCCGGAAGCTCTCCCTACAACAGATGAGCATATCCTTGCAGGATACCGACAGACCTTTACAGAGTTCGTAAACAAAGATCTCGATACTCCAAAAGCACTCGCTCTCATTTGGGAAATACTGAAAGACACTTCTATTTCCGATGCAGACAAAAAAGCTCTCGTTCTTTCATTCGACACAGTACTCGGCCTCTCTTTACATATCCATCACGAAACCGAAATTCCTCTCGAAGTCCAGACTCTCGTCCTCGAACGAAACATCGCCCGCGAGAATAAAGATTTTACACTCTCAGACCAGCTCCGAGCCCAGATCGAATCCTTTGGTTTTGAAGTACTTGATACTGTAGATGGGACAAAGGTTGAGAAGAATTAATTGACATACTTTGTAGTCTAGGTAATATAGCTTACGGACCGCCAACCTTGGTGGAGAAAGAAAGGAACTATGAAAATTAAAGCTGCTTGTATCGGTACTCCTCAGGGTGTCGCGGAAGCTTTGAGTGGTATGGCATTCGCTGCTAGTGTGCTGCACTATGTCATTGGTCAAAATTTGGGAGTTACCAATGTGTTAGACCGTCCCGCTGAATTTTATGTCCAACATGCAGACACTGGTCCCGCTCCCAAACGAGGAGTAATGGGGGTTGAAGTTCGGCTTACTGGAGCAACTCGAGATGGCCGGACTCCGAAACAATTTCACGAGGCGCTCTCGGGGTTGTTGACTATTGTGAAAGAGACAGTTGAGGAGGCTCTCCCTACTGGTCAACAATGCCAGGTATTCTGCGTCATCATGATCGATGGCCAAATCGAAACAGCGCCCAAGTCCGGTAAATACAGCAATGCTCTCGAGAGCGAAGCAGTGTTTGTAACCGGCAAGTAGCAATTCTGTGTGTATCAAACCAAAAGGCCCGACGTAACCAATCGTCGGGCCTTTTCTTTTACAACCATACTTTTCTCTTTCTAATTTACAAACTTATTTTTAGCATTCGCAGACTTTTCTTAAAGATGCAAATAATTCCTGTAAGACAGTGAGCATTTACCCCTAGGCAACGCCTCTATGGGCGACCATTAATTTTTTCCACCTTCTCTTAAACTTTCGATTTGTAATTTTTTATAACATTCGCAGATTTTTAGCTCAAATGACAACACTTTTCTCCAGCCGTGAGCACTCAACCCTTGTACTCAAGGGCGAAGCGCAGCGAGTCTGCGGAAGGCAGAGAAAAGTGTGCTTCATTTGATAAAAATCGAGGACGTTATAAAAAATTACAAATTGAAATTGGTCTTCTTTATCCCCACCTTACCCACAGCTTATAAACTTTCTGAAGTACTCAACAAAACTTTGCAGGTGATACAATGTCAGGATGGCAGACATAAGAGGACTACGCATCCCACCACAAAACATTGACGCTGAGATGGCACTTCTCGGTTCTATTTTACTGCGCCCTGATATTCTCTACGATATTATGGACATGATTAAAAACGAGTCTTTCTACTCTGAGCGACATCGTACGGTGTACGACATGATGCTTGAACTTTTCAATAAGCGCCAGCCTGTCGACCTCCTCTCTCTTTCTTCACGCCTTAAAGAAATAAATAAACTTGAAGTAGTGGGTGGAGGGTCTTACCTTGCTGAACTTGTGAATATTGTTCCTTCTTCTTCCAACGCTACATACTACGCGCAAATCGTGCAGAAAAAATATCTGATGCGCCGTCTCATCGAAGCTTCCGACCATATTGGAGGCCTTGGATACGCCGAAGACGGTGAACTCGAAGAGATTTTGGACCAATCAGAAAAAAAACTCTTTGAAGTAACCAACACGTCGACTCACCACAAATTCATCCCCCTTAAAGATGAACTCCATGAAGCATGGGAGCGACTCGACCGACTGCATAATTCAAAAGAAGAAATGCGTGGAGTCTCAACAGGTTTCAAAGATCTCGACCATAAACTTGCAGGCTTCCAAAAAGCAGACCTCATCATTCTTGCTGCACGACCTTCAATGGGAAAAACTTCGCTTGCACTCGACATTGCGAGGCAAGCAGCAGTAAACCACAATGTACCGGTGGGTATCTTTTCACTTGAAATGAGTTCACAACAGCTTGTGGACCGTATGCTCGCTGCCCAAGCAAACGTGGATGCATGGAAACTTCGTACAGGAAAGCTGACTGATGAAGGAGATTTTACTTCAATTCGCGAGTCACTCGACAAGCTGGCAAAAGCTCCTATCTTCATTGACGACCAGCCAGCAAACAATATTATCAAGATGCGTTCAGTGGCTCGACGTCTCAAATCTGAACACGGACTCGGTATGATTGTGGTTGATTATTTACAACTCATGGTTGCGAGCAATACAAAAAATGACAACTTGGTCCAACAAGTGACCGAGATTTCACGGTCACTCAAACAACTTGCTCGAGAGCTCGATGTGCCTGTCCTCGCTCTCTCGCAGCTCTCGCGTGCTGTGGAGCAGCGCGGAGGCCGCCCTCGCCTTTCAGACCTTCGAGACTCAGGGTCTATTGAACAGGACGCGGACGTGGTAATGTTTATTCACCGTGAAGACAAGTATAAAGATGAGTCAGAACGGACCAATATCGCTGAAATCCTTATCGAAAAGCATCGAAACGGAGAGACAGGAAAGATTGATTTGTTTTTCAATGACAAAAAGGCGACGTTTCAGTCGATTGATAAAGCGGAATATAGGGGCGCTGACAAAGCCTTCCAAGACTTTTGACCCGTTCATATGATCCATTTCTTTGTTGGACTTCAGAAAAATAATTCTCACCAGCGCGCTCAGGCTGGCTCGCATTATTTTTTTCGTCCGCCGCGAACTGAATCATCTACTCAGGCTCAAAAGACATTTACGCTGGAATAAAAGTATTATTTTTTTAGAGCATTCGCAGATTTTTAGCTCAAATGACAACACTTTTCTCCAGCCGTGAGCACTCAACCCCTGTACTCAGGGGCGAAGCGCAGCGAGTCTGCGGAAGGCGGAGAAAAATGTGCTTCATTTGATAAAAGGTATTAACCGCAGGGCAAGCCCTGCACCCAAGGGTTGCGCGGCAAGCCGCCGCGGTATTAAACCTTTTGTTCCAACTGCACTCGAACGCTGTGAATGAGATTACTCATTCACGCGCTTCTCGTTTGTTGTAATAAAAATCGAGGACGCTTCTAAAAAGATAATACTTTTATGGATTCCATAAATAAATTAATTGAACTCTTCAGAGAATTCCCAGGAATTGGCCCAAGACAGGCCAAGCGTTTTGTGTATTTTTTGCTTACTAAAGATGTAGGGTATACCAATGAAATGTCTCGTTTGATTGCAGACCTCCGAAACAAGATTCACACCTGCGAGTCATGCTTTCGTTTTTTTCCGAAAGACAATTCAAATCTCTGTCAGACGTGCCGAGATACGAGCCGTGACAAAGCAAGCCTCATGGTCGTCTCTCGCGATGTTGATTTTGAGAGCATTGAGAAGACAAAGGCTTTCCCTGGCTACTATTTTATCCTTGGAGGCAATTTACCAGTTCTCGAAAAAAATCCAGAAAGTAAAATACGAGAACGACAACTTATGTCTATAATGGAAAAAAGAGTCCCCGAAGGACTCTCTGAGGTAATCATTGCACTCGACTATAACCCTGAAGGAGAACATACGCGAGAGCATGTAGAACGTATGATCCGCAACACTGCTCTATTCTCACATCTCAAAATAACGCATCTTGGCCGAGGACTTTCGACAGGTTCTGAACTTGAATATACTGATAGTGATACAATTAAGAATGCGTTACGAAGTAGAATATAAAAATAGAAGATAGATGCTAGAGGATAGAAGTTAGAAAAGATGCAGGGGCATTAGTGCGGAAGAAAAATGAAAAAGAAAAGGGCCTACTTTTTGAGTAGGCCCGATATGAGTGCGGGAGAGCCGGTGTGATCTAAGCGACTGCTATCACGGCCCGGCCCTCAATGCTTGCCAGAGGTGGCTAGCTGTGTATAGGATAGCACAAGATTAAATAAACTACAAAAAATCCCTATTTAGGGATTTTTTGTAGTTTATTTAATTGCTCCGATTTTGACCTTAAACCAATGCTGTCGGTGACCGTTCTTCTTAAAATATCGGCTCTTCTGCTTGTATTTAATAACAGTCACTGTCTTATTTCGTCCCATCTGTTCAAGAGTTCCTGTGATCTTTGCTCCAGGGATTGTAGGAGTGCCTACCTTAGTCAGAGATGCGCTCTCAACGAGCATTACCTCGTCAAAAGTAATAGTGTCGCCTACCTTGGCTGTATCACCCTTTGCACCTATAATCTTCTCGATTTTAAGGACATCGCCAGCGGCGACCTTGTATTGTTTTCCACCTGTTTTAATGACTGCAAATTCCATAGTTTTAGTAGTTTATAGCAAAATTAGACAAAACGCAAGACCTATTCTTCTAAATCCGGCTTATCAAGCACCAGTGGGTCATAGTCCAGGCTTTCACCTGTAATCCGCATAATATCCTTATCAATCTTCTTAAATTCCTTACCAGTCGCATTGTAGTGGTTTATCGTGGTTGAAAGGGCATTTCCGAGCTTGCCGTGGTATTCCTCATAGGTCTTCAAGTGCTTCTGAAGCTCCCCCACATTCTTTACGATACCTTTCACCGACTCTTCAATTTGCATTGCTCGAAGACCCTGCAGGACCGTCTGGAGATATGCCATAAAAGAGGTAGGTGAGACGATAATCACTTTGTTTTTACCTGCCGCTCGCTGGATAAGATTTTCGTTATCTTCTTTTGAACTGCCGATTTTGTTGGTCAAAAGGTCATAGTAGATCGCTTCGTGTGGAATAAACATAAATGCAAAGTCCATGGTCCCCTCTTTCGGCTGGATGTATTTTGAAGTTTCTGCAATACGAAGCTTGAGGTCATTTACAAAAAGCTTTTCGAGTCGGTCTTTCTCGCTCTGGTCGGTCGTCTCCACCATTCGGTTATAGTTTTCAAGGGAAAACTTGGAGTCAACGGGGATCATCTTCTCCTTTACATACACCACCGCATCAGCGATTGATCCATCGGGAAAAGTCTTTTGCATTTCGTAGCTCCCGGGAGGAAGCACGTTTTTGAGAAGTGTTTCAAGATAGTACTCACCCAAAATCCCCCGCTGCTTTGGATTCTTCAATACATCCTGGAGCGACTGCAGCTGGTCGGCAAAAGAAACCACCTGACGGTTTGTCTCATCGAGCTTAGTGAGACCTTCGGTCACATTGCGGATCAGCTGGGCACTCTCACCAAACTGCATTCGTACAGACTCATTCATCATGCGACCAGACTCTGAGATTTTTGAGTCCACTGTACGAGAAAGTTCATTGATCTGTTCGAGCACAAGCTTGAGTCCAATATCAGAAGTCTCCTTTGGTCGGCGAGTAACAAAAAAAAGAATAATACCAAACGCTGCAAAGAGTCCAAGGATGATAAAAATGACGACAGAAGTGTCCATGAGAGTATTATAGTCCATCAAGTCCGTAAAGTCGAAAGAACTAGAGTTAAAAGTCCTTAAAGTCTATAAAGTCAAAATGTATTTACTTTTTAATTTTCTTGGCTTTACAGACTTTCGAATATTCGAGCTTCTTGATATAATGAAGCGAATGAAAAAGACACCTGAAAAAGCGCTAACAAAAAAAGATCTCGATCATTCAATAAATCATGCAATAACCCATGCATTCGATGGTTTTGCTCGTATCATGAAAAAAAGCTTTGACGAGGTCCATGAAAAAATGGATGCTGGTTTTAAGGCTGCTGACGAAAGATTTGAGGATTTAGAGAAATCAAATTACGAAATCAAGACTACCCTCGAAGATACACGAGATCGGGTAACTCGTATCGAGAAAATTGTCGAACCTCTGATACCTACAGTAGATACAATGAAGAAAAATTGGAAAGACCATGAAATACGAATTACTAAATTAGAAAAGAAAGCACATTAATACACATAACATGTCACTCCAAATAGATATCAAAACTCAGATGATAGAAGCGATGAAAGCCAAAGATGCAGTGAAACTGCAAACTCTTCGCGGAGTGCTTTCTGCATTTACTAATGAACTTGTTAATTTAAAGCGAACTCCACAAGACACTCTTTCAGACGAAGAGGCTTTGAACGTGATTAGGCGTGCAGTAAAACAAAGAAAAGATTCTATCGAACAATTTACAAACGGTGGACGTCCTGAACTGGCAGAAGACGAAAAAGCAGAGCTTGCGGTGCTTGAAGAATATCTCCCTACCATGATGTCTGAAGATGAAGTAATGAAAATCGCTCTTGCGAAAAAAGCTGAGATGGGAGAGATCGACAAATCCAAAGCAGGTCAATTTATGGGTATGCTCATGAAAGAACTAAAGGGAAAAGCAGATGGAGATGTGGTGAAGAAGGTTGTGGATAACCTGCTCGCATAAACTTGACAAAAGTAAGTATTTGGTAGTATAATATATCTAGGAGGTTTTCGCTATGTACGATCTAAGAGCAATCAGACAAACGTACGTCGAAACCTATCATGCTAATGGCGGTAACACGACCTTAGCAAAACTCACAGCACTCAACGCTCATGAAGTTGCAGAAGATGATCGAAGTGAGGTGGCATCAATTCTCTCAGGCAGCAAGAACTGGGAAAAACCCTCGGAGATAGCAAGACCTCATGTTAGACGTCGAACTCCGCAACGAAAAGCTATTTTCCAAGGCGTTGATTTCAAATGCCGCGCCGCCGGCGACAAGGACTGACCCCGTGGTCAGTCCTTTTTGTTTCCTCTTCCCCCACCCCACCACTCTATAAAAAGCATTAGGATTAAAAACCTCGTCGAGTTATAAGTTCCTTAGAGCCCTACCCATCCTCAACCACTTGCTCTGTAAAAAGAAATGACTTAAAACTCGTCGAGATTGCATCTTTTTGAGAGACTTCGCAAGGCGGGTAGCCGAGACTTGAGGAATTTTTCAGCAGAAAAATATCCGTGCTCTCAAAAAGATGTGATGAGTAAGAGTTTTAAGTTACTTCTTATACTTACTTAAGATATTTCGTTCTATTTCCTCTCTATCCCCCCCATACGTCAAATAAGACAAATGCTTCAAACTATCTACCATCCCCGTCTCACCTTTTGGCGGTGGAAGTGTTCGAATATTAAAGGCCTTGGCAGGTTTTCCATCCACAAGCATCTTTACAATCGCATTGCGATTGTCGATATTCATAATATCTTTTGCTGTAAAGACCGGGCTGAACTGTTTTTCCAAATATTCTGCATCTTCAGCACCAATTCGGAAACTGCACATTGATCCGACGTTTCCAAACACTGCATCGCGGATATTTTCTTCGAGCTGTGCAATAAACTGATGCGCGATATTAAGTGACAGCTTGTATTTTCGGGCTTCAGAAAGAATAGTTGCAATGGAACTGGTTGTAATGTTTTGGAACTCGTCGATATAAAGGTAAAACGGAGGGAAGCCTGTAGACAAAGAGTCCACACGAGAAAGCGCAGCCATAAGGATTTTACCCACCAAGATAAGTCCGATCAAGTTTGCATTGATATCACCGAGCCGGCCCTTTGAAAGATTTACGAGAAGAATCTTCTTGTTGTCCATAATATCTCGAAAATCAAAAGAAGATTTTTCCTGAGCAATGAGTGGACGCATTACATCATTAGCAAGAAACACATCAAATTTACTCGTAATATACGGCACGATGTTTGCAAGAGACGCTTCTCCGCCTGCTTTTTCAGCGACTTCTGTCCAGAACTGCACGACGATTGGATTCTTACAATTTGAAATCTTCAGATCACGGAATTTTTTGTCAGACATAACACGAGAAACATCGAGGAGTGTCGAGCCAGTATCTGGGTCTTCAATCACAAGCATGGTGGCATTTCGGAAATACTGCTCGAACATCGGACCCATTGATTCAGGTACCGCACCGTAGAGCTTCTGGAAAATACTGAAAAGCTCGTTTACGACAAACGTCTTTTGTTCAGGGTGGCTTCTATCATATTCGAGCATATTGAGTGCCATTGGTCGTTCTACGTAGCTTGGGTCGAAATAGATCACATCATCCACACGGTCTTTTGGAATATTTGCCAAGATGTCGATGATATCCACACCATGAGGGTCGATCATACACACACCCTCGCCTGCTTGGATGTCTTGGATGATCATATTTTTAAGAAGCGTCGACTTACCAGTACCAGTTTGACCGATTGTATAAAAGTGCCGGAGACGGTCATCTGCGGAAATGCGCACAGTGGTGTCAGTGTTGCGATATGAATTTACACCAAGCACAGTTCCCTCTTGTGGTAAGTCTTGTGGAGCAGGCGCCGAAACACTCTGTGAAGTCTTGAGTTGTGGCTGTACTGCATATGAAGAGTTTGGGAAATGGAAAAATGTAGCAATCTCTTTTGAGTTGAGCAAACATGCGATCTCCGGATTAAACATACGGAAAGAAAAGTCCCGTGAAAATTTTGCAAACGCTCCTTTTTCAAGCGGTATAAGTGAAAATGAATTTTCATGCACTTTTCCAAACTGATGCAAGCTCGACTCGATCTCACTCAAGATCTTTTCTGCCTCAGGGCGTGAGTTTCCGGAAGCAATAATACGGATATTGGTCGGATATATTCTTTCGCTGATCTTCTTTTTGATCGAAGTGAGTTGTTCTGTATTTATTGGCTTATCCGGCTCGGTCTTAATCGGCATAATAAGGTCTTTGAGTGCTTTAGCAAAACCAGCCGCAAAAGTCCCCCCTCCCAGTGCATCTTTGAGTGGTACGCCTTTTTCAAATTGTGCCACTCCATGCTTGAACTGCTTGTCATATACGTCTCCCGAAGGTTTGATGACGATCTGCACAGCAGCACCTTCACCGGCTTTTTGTATCTTTGAAAAAGAGTTCAATATGACAGTGAGCGGATCAATATCGAAGTCTTCAATTGTTTTTATCGACAGCAGTGCTGTTTCTTTGACTGTGACATACCCCCCAACAGAGACACCGTCTTCATTAAAAATATTATAGTCATTTGGGTCGATTGAAAACTTTACTCCAGGAAAAACAGAAGTGATCTGCTTTTCAAAGAGGTCTTTTTTGGAGAGGGGCACCGATACATAAAAAATAAATTGCTCACTTCCCTCTGCGTTGGCGATTTCAAGTACAAAATAATTATCTTTGTCTGCCTTGCCACTTCCAACTGAGTCCATACCTGCAATGAACTGCTGCATCGCAGAGACAGTTTCTTTAATTGTCCGATTCTTGTCTTCCAGAGCTTCAGGAAGAACTACTTCATACATAACCATGTTTGCTATTTTCTTTACCTTCTCGGGTATTTTTTTGACTGGATACCCCCCTTGCAAGTACTGGACGAGCATACGATGGAAGTCGTCTTCAAGATGTGGATCTCGAAGTGCAGAAAGAACAGAGAGTGTGTTTTTTACTCCTTTTGTCTGCATGAGACCAAGAAGTTCATTCATTTTCTTGTCATGAATTTCCGGTGCGAGGTTGAGGACAATTTCCTGGAGCCTTTTTTCTGACAATGCATAGTTCGAATGCAATACAGCAGAGACTATTTTGTCTTTGTATTTGGAAATTTGCTCAGAGACTGCAGTCTCATTGCTTGACCAGACTCTTTTTTCACGCAGCTCGCTTTCACGATTGGCTACTTGTAGACGAAGATACGCAATTTCTTCATTTGGAGATTTAAATGTAGGAGGTACGTCAGGAGAAACATGTTCCATATGCATTTAGTATATCAAAAACTATTATAATCAAGTACTCTGCTGTCCCCAGGAGAACAAAAAAGCTGGCATCTCTGCCAGCTTTTCAAAATACGCGATGCCAAAAAGGTTTTCGTGATGAGATAAGTATCTTCCACACAAGAACAACCGAAAAAAGAAAGCAGCATGTTGGATAAAAACGTTCTGCGACAGACCATTCTTTGCCCATTAAAATACCAAAAAAATTGGCGATCCCGAAGCCGATCCAAGACCATGCTTTTTGATTATCAGTATCGGTCCATATGTCCCGCACCTGAGGGTCACCGGCGATAATGACAGCAAATGTACTTGCAATGATTGCATACCATGATCCTGTAAGGTACCAGACGAGCATGCATACGCATGCGAGCCACGCTACTTTTGTCTCATAGATCGTCCAAGAAAACCCGAAACGATAGTATATGCAAGCACTTATGAGTAAACTCGTCACTGTATACAAAGTGACAAGAAGGTAATTCCCTCCTCGGCTATAAATCGACAATGCGACGATTGCATCAAGAATTCCCCACATGAGCCACGTGGCGAAATTCTGTCGTGTATCTCCTTTAAGAAGCATAACGACAAGTAGCAGGGTAGTACTTAAGGCAAATACAAACGACAAAACATTATACACTTTTGATTTCTCCTTGCTACAAATTAGTACAAAGGAGAACGAAAGTCAATTATCAATACGGAAGTGGGAATTTCTTGCACAAAAGAAGGATTTCTCTTTGCACGATTTTTGGATTTGTTTCTAGATCAACAAGTCCGTGAATACAATGCGCGATTATCTTCATTTCTTTTTCTCGGAGTCCCCGGCTCGTGACAGACGGTGTGCCGATACGAATACCTGAAGGATGAAAAGGCTTCAAGTCTCCCGGTACTGTGTTTCGATTTGCGATAATCCCCGCTTGCTCCAAGAGCTTTTCACACTCCATACCACCCATGTTTTTGTTTTTTAAATCCACTAAAAACAAATGATTTTCGGTACCCCCAGAAACAAGATTGAATTCATATTTTTTAAGTTCAGTTGCAAGAGCTTTTGCATTTTTTACAGTCTGCTCGGCATATTTTTTAAAGCTTGCTTTCTGCATGTGTTCAAACATGAGAGCGATTGCCGCCGTCTGATTATTATGCGGTCCACCTTGTATTCCTGGAATGATTGCTTTGTTCACTGCTCTTGCAATACTCTCACCTTTGCTCCAGATCACGGCCCCTCGGGGACCTCGCATCGTCTTATGCGTCGTTGCCATTACAACATCTGCATACGGAAACGGACTTGGATGAACCTCACCTGCGACAAGTCCCGCAATATGACTGATATCGGCTACATGATACGCTCCTACTTTTTTTGCAATAGCGCCGATGCGCTTAAAGTCGATGATTTGTGAATACGCTGTGGCTCCAGAGAAGATTATTTTAGGTTTATGACTCACTGCAAGCCTTTCGAGTTCTTTGTAGTCGATACGGCCTGTTTTTTGGTCGAGACCGTACTGCAGGGCATTATAAAAAGTCCCGGAAAAGTTAAGCTTGAAACCGTGAGTCAAATGTCCTCCTGCGGAAAGTCCCATACCAAGCACCGTGTCTCCTGGTTTTACAAGAGCAAAATAAATTGCAAGGTTTGCTGCAGAACCTGAAGCCGGCTGGACATTAACGTACCAGTTTTTGGAAGAAGTATTTGTTTTGGAGTCATTGGTCGAAAGCTCTGAGGAAAGATCAGTTGAAAGTTTTCCTTTCAATCCGAAAGCTTTCAGTGCACCTTCTTGTGCCAAAAGTTCAATCTCATCACAAAATTCATTGCCTGGGTAGTATCGCCGTCCTGGATACCCTTCTGAATATTTATTGACGAGCGGCGTTGCGAGAATTTTCATTATTTCAGGTGGAATAATGTTTTCAGAAGGAATCAAAGAAAGCGACTCCTCCTGACGCTTAGTTTCCTTGTCGATAAGATCGTAGAGTTTCTTCGACATCTTTTATACAAGTAAGTTAGCCACCAATGCAACCATTGTTTCTTTTTCTATTGGATTACTTTCTGCGATAAGCAGAGCAAGAGCCACGAGCGTATTATCATGTATCTTTTTTTCTCCATTCTTGCGATACAAGATTTTATTCAAATCTAAAAACAATACAAAGAGAAAAGAACCGATGCGTTTGTTTCCATCAGAGAATGGATGATCCTTGATGATGAAATAGAGCAGGTGAGCTGCTTTTTGCTCGACGCTCGGGTATATTTCAGTACCTCCAAAAGACTGGTACACCCCCCGCAAAATACCTTGAAAGGTCATATCTCTCTC
>JBKJHK010000046.1:0-23969 GCA_046599035.1 Parcubacteria group bacterium
TAGAAATCAAATAAAGCTCTGCAAATGCTTTTGCGACTCGCTTACAATCCTCGTCATTAAGTTCGCCAAGTTTAGAATGTAATCTTTTACTACTTAAAACTCTCACTTGACTCAATAATAAATTGACCGGTTTACCACCTAATGTGACTTCTACATACCAACTTCCAACTTTAATTTGAGTAGACATTGGAATGGCCATAAAACCCTCTCTACTTAATCTTTTAAAAACAAGAACTGGTCGAGTAAAATCTTTGCTTTTACCATTTACTTCAACTCCGACATTTTCACCAATACTTGACCACCACACTTCCCCATCTTTAAATAAAGGAATTTTGTGAATATTTTCATGTAATTTCTCTTTCAAAGAAATCCATTCGATGAATTTTTTGATTATATTCATTTTTGTATTTTCTAATCTCTAACGTCTTATCTCTTACTTCTACCCTACTCATGTTCACTCCTGATTTGTCCACCAAGAGTTCTTAATTCATGTAATGCAATATTCACCTGCTCTGCTTTTGGAGGTTCGCCTGCCATATCGGTGATACCTGGCGGACTTCCGTGCCATTTGAAATCTCGCTCCATGTACGAGACTCCCTTTCCAGGAATTGTACGGGCGACGATCACACTTGGGCCATCAAAAACAGCCTGAGCTCGACCAACTGCTTCAACGATTGATCCAAAATTATGCCCATCGATCTCTTCAGTATGCCAGCCAAAACTCTCAAATTTATGAGTGAGGGAATTGAGTGGCATAATATCTTCTGTAAACCCATCGATCTGAATATTATTGCGATCAACGATCAAGATGAGCTTGCCAAGACGCTCTTTTGCAGCAAGCATGATCGCCTCCCAGTTCTGTCCTTCATTCAATTCTCCATCTCCGACGAGACAATAAAAAAAACGATCTCCAGAAACTCCTTTGTCCATTCGATCTGCAATCGCCATCCCAACTGCTTGCGAGAGCCCAGCTCCAAGCGGACCAGAGCTTGTTTCTGCATACGGAAAAAACTCTCGGTGTGGGTGGCCTTGCAAGCGAGACTTGAATTTGCGGAGTGTCAGTAATTCTGATTTTGGAAAATATCCTGCATGGGCCATCGTGGCATACATAACCGGACAGATATGGCCATTTGAAAGGATGAGTCGATCACGCTCTTCCCAGAAAGGATTTTTTGAATCGTGATTTAAAATATGAAAATAAAGAGCAGTGAAAATATCTGCCATACCGAGCGGTCCGGCAGAATGTCCCGAACCTGCAGCAACAAGCATTTCAATAATTGAAATGCGAATGTCATTGGCTTTTTCTTTCAAGAACTGTACTTTTCCTGGAGTTAATTCCATACCAGTATAGTATACAACTAAACCAAAAAAGGTGTGGGGCTATGTGTGGAGAAAAAATTGATTCAAACCTCGTCGAATCATATCTTTTGAGGAGACTCTCGGAGGCGGGTAGCCGAGAGGGAGCAAAAATCGTACCAACGATTTTATGCGTGCTCCTCAAAGGATGTGATGAGAAAGAGGTTTGAATTTTAATCACACCTCTTCAAAATACCTGATTGCCTCCGCAACATTTTCAGTATCAAAAATTGCCGAGCCTGCAACGAGCGTATCAACACCAGCATCTACCAAATCCCCTGCAGTTTCTTTGTGCACACCAATATCAATCGCAATATTCATATCTGGATATTTTTCTCTGAGAGCTTTTATTTTTTCTAATACAGATACATCAAGTGGAGCTCCATGTCTCCCAAGCTCATCATTGCCCATGCACTGGATACAGTCGATCTGTTCTACAAAAGGATCGAGTAGCTCATTGTCAGTACTCGGTTTTAATGCAATGCCCACCTGTACTCCCGCAACTTTACACTGGTCAATAATCTCCTGCATCTTTTCTGTACTTTCTATTTGAACAATGATACGGGAAGCGCCGATCTTGATCCACTCGGAAACCGTATCTTCCGGTTTTTCTACCATCAAGTGAAATTCATAATCCACTTCTTCCCAAAAAGGAAGCCCCATTTCTTCAGTGACAAGCTGTGCGTATTCTCCTTCATCGCCTGTGTAGGGCCATGTAACATTGTGAGTAAACTTTCCATCAGTAATATCCACCTGCACAAAATCGCAGTAGTCTTTTACTAAAACAACTTTGTTTTCAAGCTGTGTGAAATTCTTTGTGATGATAGCGGGAATAACAATTGTCATATTTGTTCAATCTGACCTATACGACGAATATGACGTTCATCTTCAGAAAATGGAGTTTCGAGCCAGAGCTTTGCAGCTTCTTTGGCTTCGTCTTCACCGACGAACCGAGCACCAAAAGAAAGAATATTTGCATTATTGTGTTCACGAGAAAGGGTTATAATATCGAGCGCTCCACCATAAAAGACAACTGCTCTCACGCCCGTGAATCGATTGGCAACCATTGCCTCCCCTTGCCCTGAACCGCCAAAAATAATAGCCTTATCTGTACCAGGATTTTCTGCTACTTTTTTTGCTGCACGCGACATTATTTCAGGATAATCATCATCCTGGTTTTCCGTATGAGCGCCGAGGTCTTCTACTTCATAGGAAAGTTCACTGAGATACTTTTTAATAACTTCTTTCAGTTTGAACCCTGCATGATCTGATGCTAAAAATATTTTCATAGTTTTATAAAAACGATCCAGTCTTTACGACATGTTCAACCAAAGAGTGAGTATACCCCATTTCATTGTCATACCATGCAAGGACCTTTACCAAGTTTCCATCTACCACTCGAGTAAGCCCGAGGTCTGCAATTGATGCATAAGGAAGTCCAAGAATATCAGACGACACGACAAGGTCTTTTGTCACTCCAAAAGTTTTTTTCCAATGATCGGTCCCTGCTGCTTTTTCAAGAATACTATTAATTTCTTCTACGGTTGTATTTCTTTTTGTAATAAAAGTGATATCTGCAATTGATCCGGAAATGACCGGTACACGAATTGCAATACCATCAAACTTCCCTACCAAATCTGTAATAACTTTTGTCACCGCAATAGCTGCCCCTGTCGAAGTCGGTACGATATTCTGTGCACCTGCACGACCCTCTTTAAAATCTTTTGCGTTTGGACCATCAACAATACTCTGACTTGCTGTATATGCATGAATTGTATTTAGAATTGCCTTTTCGATTCCAATTTCTCGATGCAAAATATCAATCACTGGACTTCCACCGTTTGTCGTACACGATGCATTTGAAGTCACGGTCATATCTTTGAGCGTATCGCAGTTAATACCCATAAGTATCGTACCTTCGTCAGCTGCACTTGCACCGTCTTTTGCAGGAGCGGATATGACCACTTTTTTCGCACCTGCAGTCACATGCATTCGTGCTTTTTCAAAGCTTGTGAAGAAACCTGTTGATTCCACTGCTACGTCAATTTCAAGATCTTTCCACGGCAAAAGAGATGGGTCTTTTTCTGACAAAAACTTTACTTCACGTCCGTCGATAATAAGTGTTTTCTTGTCTTCACTCACTTTCACATCCAGTCCCGAACGTCCGTATGCAGTGTCGTATTTTAAAAGATATGCAATATTATCGATATTTCCAAGGTCGTTAATTGCAACCACCTCAACATCCTCACGCTTTTCTGCAATCTTCAAAAACGCTCTTCCAATTCGTCCCGCCCCATTAATAGCAACTTTGATTTTTTTCATCTGACAGTAAATTAAAAGTAAATATGCAATTATTATATCACGTCAGAATATTTTTAATATAGAAAAAAGAGCCCCAATTGAGGCTCTTTTTTTGTGGTATTTAAGGACTATTCTACAATCGGTGCGGTGGGAGCATCTGCGACTATCTCTTTCTTCTTCTGACTTGCATGACCATCTACTTCATAGCTTGTGTTCTGAGCCTCAAAAAAGTTTACAAGCTCAAACACGTCGGTCGCTGTCGACATCCACTTTGCAGGGTTTGTCGCACCGTAGTGTTTTGGAAGGCCGAGCTCTTCGAGACGTCGGTCTGCCACATACTGGACGTACTGGTTTACATAGTCAGCGTTCAAACCAAGAATCCCATTCGGAAACAAGTCTTTGTTATAATTTACTTCCAAATCCACACCTTCAATCACAATATTACGAATCTCTGCTGCAAACTCTTCAGTCAGAAGCTCTGCATTTTCTTCAAGAATGTTGTGAATGAGATTGATACCAAACTTCAAGTGAAGGGACTCATCTCGGAGCACCCAGTTGATCATTGAACCAAAGTTTCGAAGCTGGTTTCTCTGCCGGAATGAAAGTGCCACCATGAAGCCCGAGTAGAACCACACACCTTCCATAACAATGTTTGTTGCAACAAGGTTTCTAATAAAATCTTTCTTCCCTTCTACCGTCTCGATATCAAGCGTGTCTTCTGTCATCCGATGCATGTATTTATTGATGTACGCTTCTTTTGCAAGCATTGAAGGTACCTGGAGGTGTAGGCTGAAAATAGTCTCTCGATCAAAAGGAAATGTTTCAAGTACATATTCAAAAGCCACACAGTGGTTTGCCTCTTCCCACATCTGTTTTGCTAAGTAGAGATGACACTCTGGAGACTTTATGTATGGATACACACCGAGGGCAAGCGAGCGGTTCACAATGAGTTCTGCTGGATTGAAAAATGCCATCAGAAACTTCACTGCATGCTGTTCGTCAGGTGTCATCTTTTCAAAATCCTGCAAGTCTTCATTAAGTGCGATTTCATGCGGGAACCAGGTATTTCGAACTGCTTGGTTATAGAGATCATACGCCCACTTGTAGTTGAGCGGATGGAGGTTCATATCTTCGGGGCTTGCTTTTCCTATGAGCATGTGTGTTTAAAGTTAGAACTTCCAAATTTGAACAATCTCATCGTCTAAAATTTTAAAAATATTCTCCGCCGTACGACATGTACGTCTGCAAATATTTTTAAAATTTTATACGCGACCTTGTTCAAATTATGAAAGTTTTTCATAATTTAGGTCGAGTAACTTGTAAAAAACTGAACTTACTGGCAACTATCACATTGGGCCCGTTCTGCCGGATCAATCGGACACACCTTCGCCGCATTTGAACTCTGCATAACAGGCTTCGCCACCAAAACCTTCTCTTCTTCCAGTGGCATTTGCATTACCTGTACTGTAGGCTCGGTCATTTTTATTGCAGACATGCTCTGGTAGCCTACCGATACCACTGGAGCTGGGGCCACTCCCGCAAAGCCCACTGATTTTACCTGAGTAAATTCACTTGGCACAGTTGCCACCTGCACCGGCGCATTTTGTAATATTTTTTCTGCAGTGACGAGGGCTGCACTTTCCTTTGCACTTTCTTTTACTATTGATGGAGTAGCGATCGCAACAGGTGCATACACCGGTGTTACTGGAGCCACTACAGGAACAGTAGGAGTAAATGGTGCCTCAACTGAAGAATCAAGTGACTTTTGTAGAGGCATTGCAAACGCTCCACTCTGCTTGTTCAGTCCGAGAACTCCAAATCCAGTCTTACCTGTCTGTTGTGACTTGTTGACTGAGACAGTAGACTGCTCTGCGGTGTGCCGCGGCTTCATATGGAGATAGTATGTACTCTTTACTCCCTTTTCCCATGCAGTCTGATAAATTTTCATCGTCTCATCAATATCGCGTGTTTCGAGGTACATATTTCGAGAAAGTGCCTGGTCCACCCACTTCTGAGCGCGGGCAGCTACTTCGACATATGCATACGGAGATGTAGTAAACGAAGTTTTGTAAATGTCTTTGATGTGTTGTGGGATACCTGCAATGTCTCCGATATCTCCTTGTCGTTCTACAATTTCCTCCCTTACCTTTTCCCAAATACCCATATTCTTTAAATCTTTCACTAAATTGTGATTGATATCTATATATTTTCCTGAGATTTTGTTTCGCGAGAAGATCTGAGCGAAACGTGCGTCGATACCCGGAGTGGTCGCAGCGACGAGGCCAATGTTTGCATTCGGTGCGACAGCCATAAGAGTGGCATTTCGCATACCCATTTTTACTTTTGCTCGAAGTACATCCCAATTGAGTCCTTTGTGTTTGCTTTCTTTGTCCACTGAAAGAGGTCGACCTCTCTCTGTTTCAACTTTTGCAAGTGTATCAAAGGGCACCTTGCCTTTTGACCATTCAGAGCCTACAAAGTTTGTATAGCTGCCGCGCTCTTGGGCCAGGTTTGCAGACTCGTCGATTGCCATGTATGAAATAAATTCGAAGATCCTGTCAGCAAAATCCCAGGCATGCTCTGCGTCATATGACATACCGAGTTGCTCGATGGTATCAGAAAAACCCATCACTCCGAGACCGATCGCACGGTTTTCCCGGTCTGACTTTACCGCTTCAGGGATCGGAAGGACATTGATATCAATAAGATTGTCGAGCTGTCGGATCGCCAGGCGTACTGACTCTTCCAAGAGCGGCCAGTTGATCTCTTTGTTTTTAATATGCGCGGCGAGGTTGAGGGACGCCAAGTTACATACGGCTACATTTTCCTTGTCCTGTGGAAGGCAAATCTCTGTACAGAGATTACTCATATGGATCGTCCCGGTATTGTTGTTGAGTGCACGGAGGTTAACCGTGTCTTTCCACGTGAGCCATGGATGTGAAGTGGTCTGAAGCGCCACGAGGATCTGTCGGTACTGCTCTTTTGCAGGCACTTTCTTAAAGGTACGCATCTTTCCTGCATCTGCCATTTCTATGTACTCTGCATATCGGCTTGAGAAAGCATTTCCATAGAGCTCATTAAGGTCAGCTGTCTCTGCTGGGTCAAACATATACCATTCTTCGCCATTTTGAACACGCTTCATAAATTCATCTGAAAGCCACACTGCAGTGTTTGCAGTACGCATGCGCATATAGTCGTCTCCGGCATTGTGCTTCCAGTCGAGAAATTCTGGAAAGTCGATATGCCAGTTTTCCATGTAAAAACAAAGAGCACCTTTCTTCTTACCTCCTCGCTGAATCGCGCGGATGGCTGTGTCGATAATCTTTGCAAACGGAGTCGGTCCCGTCGAAATGCCATTGTTTGACTTCAAGGGTGAGCCAGATGCCCGGAGCTTGGTGACAGACGCTCCGATACCACCAGAGCCCTTTGAGAGCATCATGACGTCAGAGACAGACTTTGCAATATGTGCCATGTCGTCGTGGATTTCTAGAAGATAACAGTTTGAAAGCGCAGGGTTCACCGTACCCGCTGCAAGGTTTGTCGAACCTCCAGCTACGTACTGAAGCCGAGACATCTTGTTATAGAACTTGATTGCCATTTCGGTAGGACTCTTCTCATTGTATGCCAATCCCATCGCAATACGCATAAAGAAAAACTGCGGAGTCTCACGGGGAGTCTGATTCGTATTCTTCATCGCATAGCGCCCAAGCAAGCTGTCGAGCCCGGCATACTGAAAGAGCTCGTCTCGTTCTACACGAAGAGCTTGTGCGATCATCTCTAGATTGAAGCGGTCTTTCATCGCAGGGTGGAGGCGTCCGTCAGCCACACCTTCTGTAATGAAGCGGAGGAAGGCTGCTCTGTGCTTCTCCTCAAGGTCAATCTGGTTATCTTTGTCGTACTCACCCACCACCCGTCGATAGACAGTCTTGAGAAGGAGCCGTGTTGCCACTACATCGTATTCAATATCAGAGATGATATTTTGCACTGCAGCGTTGATCGTCGCCTGATCCATCTCGTCGGTCGTAATACCATCATAAAGAGTGAGGTGGGTTTCAGTTGCGATCTGGGTGACCTTTGCTACTGGGTCAAAGAGACCTCGACAAGCACGCTCAATAGAGCGGTTGATCTTGTCCGCATTGAAAGGCATGACGGTACCATCGTGACGTTTGACATTGATGCTCATAGAAAAGGGTGACTAAACGAATAAATTGTACATTTTTTGAATTTTTTAAACTTTTTAAGTAAAAAGTATAAAAAAAATCATTTGGATAATCATTTTACCTCGCAAGTAAGTAAAAAGACCAACAAAAAAGTGGAAAAACTCGATTCATTTCCCACTTGGATACAAAACTAAAGTGATGTAAACATGTGCATCAAAAAAGCCCCATATTTGAGGCTGTTGGTAGGTGAACGAAATGGGGTCTGATTAAAATTTAAACAAAAAAATGAGAAAGAATCATTGCCTGCTATAAATACCAAATTTCGGTCACAAACAGAGTTTCGATGCTCGACATATCTCGATATGCCTTACATCTCATCCTCTGTTTCTGTCTCGAAATTTGATATTTCTACCTAGGCATTAGATTTTAATCAGACTCTAGATTTTTAAAAAATGTAAACGAAAAGGCCGGTGCGAAGCCCCGCCCGATCAGAGACTTTAGAGCAGATGGAGAGCTTTTAGAATTCTCCTCAAAATCGCCCTTTTTTTATCTCCTTTCACTTTTAATTTTAACTCTAGTTCAACAACACAAAATCCTGTGAATTTTTTTCCTTCTTCTGTATAAAGAAATTCTACTGCCGATTCCTCTGTTGCGAATATCTTAGGAACCTTCTTGATTGACACAAGAGTCAATCTGTCGTAGGCGTCCTGTAATCCGAAAACTATCATGGGATTTATCCCTTTCGCGTGTGCCCGCCGGCGAATTTGTTTGAAGAACTGTACCTATATATAATAGCACACTATACACCACTTTGTCAAGTACTTTTTTTGAGTAATGTTGTAAAACAACTAAACATAACCATATTTTTAAAATATGGTTATGTTTGAGTTTACTTTAAGACCTGCGGAATAGGGTCTTTTAGGACTTAGAACGCTACATTATCCCCCACCTGGAGACCTATGGTTTTTACTACTCCAGCTTGTAGTTCTATTACATACTGGGTCAGAGAGGTTGGGCCGAAAGACTCAGGATATGTTTTTGGTGAGAGGTTCTCCTCAATATGGACCACTTTTTTATTCTTATCAAGCCAGATAATATCAATCGGGAAATTCATATCCTTCATCCAAAAGTAATACATGCCGGGGACAGGAAATATAAAAATCATGCCCGTATTTGTGGGAAGCTCTCCTCGGTACGATAGTCCCCTTTCTTGCAAGGCTGGAGTATCGGCAATTTCAAACAAAAACACCTGGTTACCCAATGTAACTTCTTTCATCCTATTTATTTCTTCATGCACAGGTTTAATAGGCTGTTGTTCGATTGGACGGAAAAAATATATGCCGCCAGCAACTGCCACCACACATACAAGTATAATTGATGTTATTTTCATTTTTTAAGTATAGCAAAAAACACCCGAGAGGGTGTTTTTTGCTCAAACTTTTCATAATTTAGCCAAGGTCGCGTATAAATTTTTGGAAATATTCGTAGACGTACTCATTGTACGGCGGAGAATATTTTCTGAAATTTAGACGATGAGATTGGTTAAATTTGGAAAGTTTAGATTACCAAGAGCGACCTCCTCGGTCATTACCCCGATCAAATGATCCTCCTCCTGTTCGTGGAGCTCGTGGTTCCATTGGTCGAGCTTCGTTTACAGTGAGCTTTCGTCCGTCAAGTTCTTTTCCATTCCATAGGTCGATAGCTGCTGTCGCTTCCGCGTCAGATGCCATTTCTACGAAACCGAATCCTTTTGATCGGCCTGTCATTTTATCCATGATAATCGTAGCTGATACTACATTACCTGCCTGAGCAAATGCGTCTTTTAATGATGCATCGCTTGTTGCATATGCAATACCTCCTACATATAACTTCTGTGCCATTTTCTTTTTACCTAGTCTTTATTTTAAACTGTAAGGCGACTAGTGTCTCTCCTTTTCTCACGAAAACTTCGAGAACTTACATTGGTCTTATAATACGCTATATGATTACACAAGTCAACAGAGCGAGTAAATCCAGTCCGAGCTCTCAACTGAGCCATATCTTAATGTTATATTAATTAACAAAAAACTCACAGGATGTGAGTTTTTTGCTTTGAGCTAAGAGCTTTCAGATTTGAGACAAGGTCACTTTTAAAATGTGGGAAATATTCGTAGACGTGAGAAGTGAGTGACCTCACTTCGCAAGACCTTGATCATCTGTACTCAGATGTAAAAGGTGTACAGTTCCTGTAAGGAACCAGTTGTACGATGAGAACATTTTTAAATTTTAAAAGATGAGATTGGCCAAATATGGAAGCTTACTTCAGAGTAACGGATTTGATGATTACTGGTGATACTGGCTTATCATTCGCTCCAACCTTCACATTTGCAATCTTATCTACCACATCCTGTCCGATCGTTACTTTACCGAAGATAGTATAGCTATTTGGTAGTGGATAGTCTGCATGCATGATGAAGAACTGGCTGCCGTTCGTATTTGGTCCAGAGTTTGCCATTGCGACTACTCCTTTCTGATACCCTGCCTTGTACGATGCAGTCGCAGGATTTAATTCATCGTCAAATTTATAACCCGGGCCACCTGTACCATTGCCATTTGGGTCACCACCTTGGATCATAAAGCCTTTGATGACGCGATGAAACGTGAGGTTATTGTAAAAGCCTTTACTTGAGAGAGTGGTAAAGTTTTCTACTGTCTTCGGAGCGTCATTTCGATAGAGCTCGAACGTAATATTTCCGTAATTTGTTTCGAGAGTTACCATTTTTGCGTTTTTTATATTACTATTTTGGCCACTTGTTGTCGCTGTATTTGTTGGGGTATTATTGGATACTACTGGGAGGCGCCGATACTTCGATCGGCTTTGTGATGAGGTTGATAGTTAATTCGACTTTGTCGGCGATCACTTTGTCTCCGAGTCCTTTGAAGAATGAGCTTGATCCATACTTCACATTAAAATCTGCTCGGTTAAAGGTAATTTTGCCCACTGCCTGCAAAGCATTCTGATTTACTACAGTAATCATGATCGGGAATGTGAAATCCTTTGTCACATCGCGGATCGTGAGCTTTCCTGTTACAGTAAAAGTATCCTTTGTTTTCGCAGGTACAAGTGATGCAAGCTCGAACTTTGCTTCTGGGAACTGTACTGCATTGAAAAAGTCATCTGACTTCAAATGAGTTTCGAGAGTTGCATTTGCATTCTTGTCTTTAATCGATGTCATATCAAATACAAACGTACCTGAGGCAATCATGCCATTTTCAAATTTTCCTGAACCAGATTTAAGTGCGATTGTTCCTGTCTCTGATTTACCCGATATAAAAGAACCTTTCCACATCACAGTACTGGTACTCATGTCTACTATATACATGTCTTTTATAACAGTATCTGTATTCGTAGTTACCACCGGCGTGGTTGTTGCTACCATCTCTGCGGGTGTAGTCTTTTGTTTCGAACCGAAAACCTTATATCCTGCAAAGGCCACGAGAGCAATTACAATGATAGCGATAAGAATATTTTTCATAAGCGTGTAATTTAACTACTAAAATATAACGTACGAGAGGTCTAAACCGCTCGCTATGCATAGAAATGAATTAAATTGCCTCAGATGCTAGGCGCGGGAGAATTTGTAAGTGAGGCGTACTAATGTACGATGAACGAACAAATTTGAACCGCAACAACGCAAATGTGGTAATTTTATTTATTTCTGTTACGTATAGAGGAATAGTATACACCAGTGAGGATGACAATCAAAATAAGTATCCACAACCAGTACCAATTACTCCAATCTCCCAGAATTCCGACTGCTGCTACTTGGTCTGTATTGTTATTATCTTCTATCGTAGAAGCGCTACCATCTACATTTGCTTCTGTATTTGTTAATGTGCTTGATGAATCGGTGAGTGATGGAGCAGATGTATCTTCAGTGTTTCCGTTAGTACTTCCGTAGGCAATTCCTGAGTGTACGTTTGAGCCACTTGTATTGGTTTCTGAACCTGTTCCTACACCTGGTAGTACCGCACCGTCAGGACTTCCTCCTATTCCGAGAGCAGTGTCCGCAGATGAGCCACCTCCAAATGAATTAACGATCGGACCATTACCTCCGGACCCTCCTCCATTTCCAGACGTATCTGTTGGCGGAGTTGTCGTAGCTGTCTCACCCGTACCGCTTCCTGATCCAGTTCCAGAACCAGATTCTGTGTTAGTTGGTGGAATAGTCGCAACATACACTCCAAAGTCTTTGTGCACGAAATTTCCTCCTGAAGTTACTTCTAGATTATAATTGCCTGCTGTAGGAATTGAATATGGAGAATCTACCGGAACATTGATTGTAATATTATATGTTGCTGGCATTACATTAGTAAAAGAGTACTGCCCATTTGCATCAGTCGATGCAGAAAGAGATCCAAGATGGACAATAATACCTGAAAGTCCTCCTTCACCGGGATCCTGCGCACCATCGTGATCAATATCAGTAAACACCACACCCATAACACTTCCTTTCGAGAAGTTCCCAAAGTGCCGAGTAACTACATTTCCAAAATCTAAAGTAATAAAATGTCCGAGTGATCCAGTACAATCTTCACCACTTGTAGGTGCTGACTGTGTCCACCCTGTCTGTGTTTCCTCGCATACCTTATAAATACCTGGGCTCAACTGTCCAAAAACATACCCTGCTCCAGTAGTAATTTTCGAACCAATCTCTGTAATAACCGCCGTCGGAGTCGAAATAGTTTCCCCATTTTCACCAACAGAAATGAGTATTCCTTCTGTAATCTTAGATAGTTTGACAGTCCAGCCTGAGAGAGCTGAGTCTCCTTGATTCTGTGCACCATTTGCATTCATATCGTTCCACACAGTTCCTTGTATCACAGAAAATTCTCCATGATTATACGTACATTGAACATTCACACCTGCTGGGATAACAATAGAAACAAGTCTTGGATCAACAATAGTATCACCGATAAAACATACCGCGGTCTCACCCACGGGTCCACCGTCCACTATTTCTAGCAAGTTGTATGTACCCGGAGTAATGCCAAAAGTGTGGGACTCTGCATTGCCAAGTGCTACTGGCTCAAAAATCATGTTTTCTCCAAGATCTGATGGGGCTGAGAGTGTAAACGAATATGCACCTTGTACTGGTGCTACATAGTTTGTCACCGTCAGAGATGACTTTTTAGAATGTGAAAAAGTACAAACTGTTTCAACACCTGCACTTACTGGAAATGAAGTTGATGCATATGCGGTCTCACCTTGTGTACATGAACTCTCACCAAGTGCCCACCATGAAGGCATTGTTTCAGAGAATAAATAATTTCCAGGAATTACTCCTTTAAAAGTGTATTCGGTTTGAGCTGGCAAAAAAGTATGACTTGATGCAACTGCACTGTCTTTCATAAGGTCAAATGCAAAAGTGTCTTCAGTCAGAGTTGGGTTAGTGTTCAAAATCACTTTCACAGATCCACCATGAAATATTCCGAAGTCAGGACCCATTGCAGTGCCCTCAGAACCGAGGATAGAAAGTGAAGATCCAAATGATCCGTCTCCACACACCACTCCTTCTGTTGGAAACGTATGAAGCGTAGAGTTTGATCCGTTCAAACATACTGTATATATTCCTGAAGGTAGACCAGTCGGAATGTAATACATTCCATTTTCATTACTCGTTGTTGTTGTAGAAATCGGACCCGTAAGACTGACTGTCTCTCCCATCTGAGGAAGCTCTGATTCATCCCTGATTCCGTCATGATTTGCATCGTTCCATACTGAACCAAAAACTCCACCATTGTATTGCTTGTAGACAACTTTAATAAACGGCTTACATCCCCAAGGACTTTCAGCTGAAGTACACACAGATCCTGTATAGTTTTTTGAATGGAAATTTGTACTCTGACTTGTTTCTGAATCTTCACTTACATCCATAATCATCCATCCGTTGTTAGAACCCACACCCTGTGCAAGTTTTTTTACATCTTCGGTTACATCAAAACTCACCCAGTGTTCACCAGGATTCACCATGGTAGTTCCACTTGGAGTAGTCGAGGCAGTCGGCTTGTTTGCCCAAGTCACTCCACTTTCTGTCCAGGAGTTTTGGATTCTGTATGTACCGTAGGTCCGACTTGCTGAAGCAGAAGTCTGGTACACATACATTTTCGCTGATTCTATTTCCTGAGAAGCACTGAGGAATGCGAGATCGTACTGGATCAACGTTCGCTTATTTGCACTTGTATTAGACTGAGCTAGAAGAGTTATAGCTGTTCCATAATTTGTATTTATAGTGCTTTGATCAACATATGAATCCTTTACTGTACTTCCATAATGAGTATAGAGATCAGGATCTGCAGGAGTATCTGCAAATACGATAAGGGTATGAGTGTTGACGAAAAGCACGCTCAAAATAGCGAGTCCTGCAAGCAATCTCTCTGATATATGTGAAGTTTTATACATGATAAATGGGTTATAGTTGACTTGGTGCCTATACATTAGGTACCCGAAACATTACTACTTTGTTAGATGTATGTCAAGAGCATCTCTTTACAAGCAAAAAAGAGTGTGATAAGGTTTCGACCAGACAAAAAAGGTGTGTTGATCGCACACCAAACAACGATGGAGGAAACATGTTCGAAAAAATCATGAGGAACCGGATACTGATTCTCGTTCTTCTTCTTATGGTTCTCACCTGCGGCATGCAGGCAAGTCCATACACAGCAACCAGTCCCCTCATCCTTGGAATGGATACGAATCCCATTCTCGGAGGCACTACCCGGACTTACACCGGCATGGTAGTGCACATGACCGGAAATTTCAACCTCATTTCGTCCGGTAACACGATCGGCGGATGGCAGACTGGTGTGACTCCCGACGAAAACGGAGCACCATACTGGGACGGCAATTCCCCACTCTCTTCCCAAGCCATCAACGTAGGAAACTACGTGTATGGCACTGGAGGTTTTGTAGGAAATCTCAGTAGTCCAAACTGGACACCGGCGACCGCGCAGTACTGGGGTACAGGATCAGGAGGTTCTGCTGGGTTTTCTTTCCAGCAAGTCTCGGGTGGTAACCAAGCAAACATGACTGTGGAAATCTCGCTTCTGGCGAGTATCACCAGTCTGGCTTGGTACGACCTGTCGGCGCCAAATACCCTGTACAACATTTTTGTTGGCTCGGACACGGCTGGGGCGACAGCAAGTTTTACTCCCACGGCAAACTGGGGGCTCATGTCTAACGGCTCATACCGTTCGACCAACAATGCGTCAGTGGCAGGTTTCTCCGCATGGCAAGGACCACCCGATCAAGGTGTCCCCGAGCCAATAACCTTCGTCCTTATGGGCGCCGGTCTCATTGGGATCGCATGTCTCCGCCGCCAGCAGATAAGCGAGCGGTAACAAAAAAACAGTTCTCAACCAAAGCCCCACCTATGCGTGGGGCTTTTAATTTTTTCTTAGTTTTTAATCTAAACCTAATAACCTTTACAAGATTTTAATAGTATGATAGGATTATTTGTAGATCAGACAAAGAGGGTTTTACTTCGCGAAGAGACCTTCCAATCTGACAAAAAAGAAAGAAAGAGGACTTAAATGTTCAAATTTAAAACAGGGCTTCTCGCCCTTATGCTCATTACAATTGGTGCATTCACGGCACCAAATATACAAGCTGCATCGTGCGGTAACGTCGGTACGCCTTCGGCGTGCACCGCGACTGTGGGTGGGCTCACCCTCACCTTCGACAACTTTTCGTTTCTTTCCGCGCTTTCGGGCGTGGGCACAGGAACACAAGTTGCGTCGAGTCAAGTCAATATTAATACGGTAACCAACCCGTATAGTGTCGACGTGAACTTCACCCCCAACCCCGGTCCCACGTTCGGTGGTATCATGACAGGGAGTCAATTGCAGCAGTTGTTTGTGAGCTATAAGGTCTCTTTAACCGGAACCGGATCTATCACGAACATCATGTCGGCATTTAGCGACATGTTCACTGGAACCGGCAGCGGCTCGCAGACCAAGGATGTCTGCACCGGCGGTCCGTGCGGTGGTGGTGGAACAACCGTGTCCACGATCAACCTCAACGACTCGGGTGGTACTACAGGAGTCCAAGGGTTCTACTCTGGCTCAACGAATCCCACCTTCGGCTCGACGTCTCCATCCAGTTTCTGGGTGAAAGACACTGTGTCCATGCAGGCGAACAGCAGCGGCACCGACAAGGTGTACTCGTTCAGCAACAGCTACGGGACTGCGGTTCCTGAACCGGGAACGTATGCGCTCCTGGGTGCAGGTCTCATCGGGATTGCAGCACTCCGGCGCCGACACCAAAAAAACTAGTTCCTTTTAGGAACCAAACAATGCCCTGGCTTTACCGCCAGGGCTTTTTCTTTATATTTTTAAATTAAAACATAATCTCACTTCCCTATCGTAGTTTAGTAATGTCGCGGGGAGAGAAGAGAGCCTCAGTCCACTCAAACGCAATCTTAAATCTCTTGGTCCACGAATGAAAATTAAACAAATACACCGTACGCCAAACATACCACATGAGGCGTCCCGAAAGCTTGAGTCCAAATATTTCCCCCACTGCATACCATTGTCCGAGAGAGACTAAAGTCCCCTTTATCTTGTATGAAAAAACAGTAAGAGGCTTATGCGCAATTGAGAGTATGATATTTTTTGCCACCACTTCCCCTTGCTCTGCCGCTATCTGTGCAAGCGCAGGATATCCTTTACCGTCTACAGTCTCTACGCATGCAGTATCTCCGAGTACAAACACTCGATCACTACCCTTCATCCGCAGAAATATATCAGTCACAAGCTTGCCTCCAGCGAGCGTAGGCTCAAATGAATTGAACTTTGGAATCGACGGCGTAATCCCTCCCGCCCAAAATACAAAATGTGTATTGATCGAAGTACCGTCAGCAAACTTCACCGATTCCCCCGTTACTTCAGTAACCGACATATTCATATGAAGTAATACTCCAAGACGTTCCAGACGTCTAAATGCTTTTTTTCGCAAACGTGGATGAAGCATTGCGAGGATTTCTGGAGCAGTATTGACCAGATGCAAAGAGACTTCGCTTTTTTGGATACAACTTACTCCTTTGAAATATCGCAAAAGGAGCGTGTCAATAAATTCAGCTATTTCAGCCACCACTTCCACTCCGGTAGCACCACCTCCTACTACCACAAACGTAAGATCTCTTTTTCTTTGTTCTGCGCTTTCTACACATGAAGCATCTTCAAATGCGTCGATAATACGCTCTCTCATTTCGATCGCATCGATTAGATTTTTTAGTACAAGGGAATGTTCGGCAGCTCCTGGAATCCCATAAAAGTTTGTCACTGCGCCAGTCCCCACCACTACATAATCGTAGTTGATTTCTTTCCGATCTACCGTGAGAGTTCCTTGTTTTGGATCAATCGCTTCAACTAAACCTTGATGGAACACCACACCAGTACCCTCAAAAATGTGCCTGACAGACTCCGTCACAGAGCGGGCTGAGAGTCCCCCTGTTGCCACCTCATGAAGGAGTGGGGTAAAGAGGAAATAGTTTGTCTTATTTACAATAGTTACGTGAATAAGACCTTTTTTTACATATGGTACAAGTGTTCGAGCGGTATACACTCCACCAAAACCAGCTCCAACAATAACAATATGAGGTCGTGACATTTCTGTAAATTTAATACTCATAGATGTATTATACACGAACCAATTTAAAACCCATTTCATCATCTATTTGCTCACAGTTTATTATTATGATAATATCCAACACAGAAAGAGTGTTGTCAAAACACTAACTTCAGAAAGGAAAAAAATGAAGTATTTGTTCATTATACTGTTGTGCATTGGCATGACTGCACTAGCGCATGCTGGGACCATCGGTCCGAGCTGTGGAAGCTGTGAAGGTGGAGTTTATGCTCTTACCTACACCAACCTTCAGAACTTTGGTCTAAACGACCAGGTCGATGTATCGCTAAATTTCAATACCGACACCTACACAGGAGGGGGGTTGTACATTGACGCGGCTGCAGTGAAAATTGCACCGAGTATCCTCAGTGCAGTTCTTCTGGGGGCGCCAACGTCTCTACCAGGTGGTTCAGTTTGGAACACGTTCGATGGTGCACTCAACGCAAACGGGTGCTCCGGAGCAGGTTCTGGATTCATCTGTAGTGAAAGTACCGGTAACGGTGCCGCGGTTTCAACCAATGCCCTTAACCCAGCCGTCAACAATACGTTTACCTGGAGGATAACAATCCTCACGGGAACAATGTTTGTAGGCGCAAACGAGGCCAGCATTAAAGGTCTCTACACCAATGCAAATGGAGATAAGATGGGTGCCGTCCTATCTGAAAACATAACACTAACTCGACGCGATAACGATAACGGCGTCCCCGAACCGATGACCTTTGTCCTTATGGGCGCAGGTCTCGTCGGCATCACGGCTCTCCGACGCCGCAAACCGTAAACAAATGTTCCCTATTAAGAACCCAACAATGCCCTGGCTTTACCGCCAGGGCTTTTTTTCTACACAATTCTCATTACCTATCAAGCCATCGCCTTATATTATCTTCAGTGCCTCCTGTCTTTTTATATGGATTTAAAATATGCAGTGGATCAAATAGTTCTTTAATCGTATGAAATACATCGAACATATTTTCTCCATAAAATTCTTGTAGGAAAGGAGAGCGGATAATACCATCACTATGGTCCGCACTCATATTACCTCCGATTTCATTTAAAAGTGATATCACTTCCCGACTGAAAGAAATAATTGTCTCTGCCACATCGTCTTCTCGCATATCAAAGATTGGGATAATACGAAGGGCACCTTCACCAATATGTCCGTGGTAGGCATAAGAAAGTTTATAACTATCTATAATCGCCATGAGGCGCTCAACAAACACTCCAAAAACTGGAAGTGGCACGATACTGTCTTCAATACAGGGCACCGCCCGAAAACCTTCTTCATTATTATCCCTCATCAGACTAAAAGCATGCCGACGAATATTCCACGCAGCATCAAAAAGTAGCTTGTCTTCTACATAGGTCACTCGAGATGAAAATTTTTCCAATGCTTCGTTGCACTCATGCGCCCTTGCATCCGTTTCTTCCTGGGTACTTTCATTGAACTGAGCAAGAACAAGTGCGTGGGTAGATTGAGTAAAACAGAAATCAATCCTCGATGCATCGGGGGCCAAATATATCTTTGCCCGATCAAATGTATTAACATCAAATGTTTCTACACATTCTGGATCGTGCCGGAGGATCTCCTGAAGTGTCTCGGGCAAGTCATGAAGCGAATCGATCGAGATCAAAAGAAGACGTGTGTATGTGGGAATCGGCACGAGCTGGAGCTTTGCTTCGGTCACGATACCAAGGGTACCCTGAGAACCGACAAAAAGTGGTGTGAGGTCGAGAAGATGATCGTGAACGATACGGTCAAGACGATACCCCGAAGAAGCTTTCCTTACAAGAGACAGTTTGGATCCAAGCTCTGAGCCAAATTCATCAAACAAGTGAATCAAATCTTCCTCAAGCTTTGTATGAGAAGAAAGACGAGTGAGTGGAGAAGGACTGGTGTCCATAAATGTTCCGTCTGCGAGGACTACTTTGAGTGCAAGCGTATTGTCGCTTGTCGCGCCATGGCGCAAGCTTTTTTCTCCCGATGCATTGTTACCAATCATTCCTCCGATACCGCAGATCATTTTTGAAGACGGATACGCGGGAAACATAAGACCATGCTTTGCGGCCTCAGTTTCAATGTCTCGAAAATACGCACCCATTTGTACAGTGGCTGTTTGAGTGCTTGGATCAATCTCAATCCGATTCATATATCGAGTCAGGTTCAAAATGTATCCCGGATGAAGCGAGCCCCCGGTCATGCAGGTACCTCCTGCTCGCACCGACAAAGAAACGTCTTCACCACTTTCTTTCATCTCTTGGAGTTTTTTAACAACTACAGCAATATCAGATGCATTTTTAGGATACAACACCGCAAGAGGCTCCACTTTAAAGACACTCGCATCAGTAGAATGTTCCGCAAGCACTTCATTTGAATTTTCAAAGTCCCCAGTAAATCCCTCAAATATATTCATAAGATTAGTATATACTATCTTTTTGTTTTTTCTAGAACAAAACTCCCCAAGAAAACTTGGAATTGAGTGGTACATCCTCAGTATCCCCTCGGACATTCCCGCCAGGACTACTCACACCTAGATGTCGCTCTGGTACTCGCCATATCCCAATTTTTCCATATCTGCTTTTGGAATAAATTTCATTGCCGCAGAGTTCATACAATATCGTTTCCCACCACGATCCTGTGGACCATCTGTAAAAACATGTCCGAGATGTGAGTCGGCGATACGAGATCTAATTTCGATACGTATGTCGAACATTCCACCACTCTTTTTCTCAACAACCGCGCTCGAAAAAATCGGTTTTACAAAAGACGGCCAGCCGGTACCTGAATCATACTTATCTTTTGATGAAAAGAGTGGTTCGCCTGAAACAATATCTACATATATTCCAGAGGCAGTATTTTTATCATACTCATTCCCAAATGGACGTTCGGTACCTTCTTCTTGCGTCACTTGATACTGAAGAGGTGTGAGTAATTTACGAAGTTCGGCTAGAGATGGCTTTGTGAAAGATTCTTTTATGTAGGGTGTAAGTGTCATGGGTTTGACTTCTTTAGCTACCACATCTTGCTTGAGTTTATTTCTCTTTTCTTCTACAGGCACACTCGTTTTAATAGCACGTATCGCACCAATACTCACAATTACAACAAGAGTGCCGATAATTAATTTTTTTTGAAACGTCATAATGATGTACATTACCCAAACGTAAATGCAAAAGCTTTGACTCCTGATTTTTTAACTTTGATAAGGAGAGTGTGTTCTTGGTAGTCCGTCCCTGCAACTATTGTATAAAGCTTTTCACCTTGTATAAATACAGTGCCTATGGATTTACCATCCACAAAAACTTCAACATTCTCTCCGTTCACTGAACTCGCTACGAGGTAAACATTTTTTGCTTTGTATGTAAGGGCAATAGTACTGTCTGCAACACTTTCAGTATATTCAGGAGTGAAAGACCACGTACCACCAAGGTAGAGTTGATCTGCTTTCAAATCAGTGGGAACCGTGAGTGTTTGTGACCCATTCGTTCCTGGTTTTCCGTTTGAGAGGTCACTGTTGCGAGCCGATCCAAAATAGAGCTCATGACTTCGTACTTGTCCTGTGAGAGGGGTAGTTTCCCCTGCAACACCAGAGCTCACGACAGGCATTTTTTCTCCAATACCGAGGCGTGCATTCCTCTCCTGTAGAGCTTTTTTTATTGCTTGTTCTGTTTCTTCATAACCACCCTCGCCGATATGATCATAGACTATGTAACCATCCAGATCGATGAGATACTTGCGAGGCCAGTACTGATTGCCGTAGGCATTCCATGTCGAGAAGTCATTGTCCAAAACCACAGGATACGTAATATCAAATCGTTTGACCGCATCCTCTACATTTTTTTGTATTTTCTCAAACGCAAATTCAGGAGTGTGAAGTCCGATAATTACCAAACCTTCCCCTTCATATTTTTTATATAATTTATTCAAGTGTGGGATTGTGCGTATGCAATTGATACAACTGTATGTCCAAATATCAAGAAGTACTACTTTCTTCCCTTTGAATTCTGAAATTGTGATCGGTTTACCTTGGGTATTTACAAATCCATCAGGTGTACTGATATCGGGTGCGAAGGAAAACTTTGCCATTTTTTCTTTGATACTGAGCATAGTAAGAAGCGTGCCATCCTGTTTTTCATCGTTACTGTTGTGTATATTTCCGGCTAAACCAGTATCTTCACTCGAAGACTTTTTTGGTTCCAGAAGTTTCAGCTCGAGCTTGGTAACATCAAAGAACCCTGCATTAAGAAGCGAAATTTGGAGTTTCTTGTCATAGCCCGTCACAATAAATAAAGCGACCAGTATAAAGATTATTCCCATGATTCTCTTAAACCACCCTCTTGGATCTGCAGCAACACCGATTTTCAACATGATTTTCTGTCCCACAAGCGAAACAACAAGTAGTGCGAGTGAGAGACCGAGTGCATAGACAAAGAGATAGAGAATACCAAGTGCTGGTGTTGCAGGAAGAACTGTAGCGAGAATAACAAAGTACGTTGGACTGCATGCCGAGAAGATCGGTCCGAGAGATGCCCCGACAATTACGTCGCCCCAAATATTGTCTTTCTTGTATCCTACTGCAAGAAGCTCATTTGATTTACGATTGATAAGCCCTATTGTAGAAAAAGATGAGATTTTTTCCCAAAGTTCTGGGAAGAGCGAGACGAGTCCGAAAATAAATATGATCCCTCCTGAAAACCATTTCCAGAAATCTTGCGGGATGTCTATGAAGAGTGTGGTCGCTTTGAGAAGCAGTGTAAAAAGAATAACCGAAATGCCGAGTGAGATTGTGATGACAAACACCTTTCTTTTGGAGATTGAATTATCAGAAATAGACCTACCGACAATGACAGGGAGGAGTGGGAGGATACATGGCGCAAGAATAGTGAGTATTCCCGCAATAAATGAAATAAGAAGTAGAGTCATATTATTTTACTTCGGAAACCAATGCACTAAGCGTTGGACTTCCGCTCCATTTTTTAATCAAATTTCCTTGCGCATCTACTTGCACAAAGGTGTGCTGGTAGGTAACGCCATACTTTTTCTTTAATTCTGTTGATTTATCATAATCAACATCAAGAATAGTAAGACTTACAGGAATCTCTTTTAGGTTTGCCTTAATATTTGCATCAATTGCTCTACACGTTGGGCACCAGCTTGCTCGGAAGAAAAGAACTACATCGTGGGTCGCAGATGCCATCGAAATCTTGGAAGCATCATAGCTTTCATATGAACCTGCTTTGGTCATCATAGCCGTATCAACTTTTACCATTGTCTCTCCTGTATCCACCAGAGCCGCCTTGTCTTTTTCTTGATCCATAGCAGAACCCTCTTTCTGCATTACATCACTCTTTACCATCTCAGTTTTAGAACTACTTCTGGAATAGATACCTATTCCCACAACAACGATTACAATAGCGACAATCCCAATAATTAATTTTTGATTCATAATGTATATGTGTTTTTATTTGTTAAACCAATACCTTCAGTATAGATAAAGGAAAAACAAATGTAAAGTCCAGTTTACATTTGTTTTGTGGACAAAAGGTTATAATTTTTTACAGTCGAGTATCACTATAGATTCTTGTAACAATTTTTGACAAGACCATGGCTACAAGCACTATGACGAGCCACACATCCACACTGTCTTGTAGAGACTGGGCGACAATTCCAATTGTGAGAAGTGCTGATCCAGTGAGAAAGGCCACTCTTCCAGAAAGCATCCTGTGTACAACTTCTCTTTCGTCCTCTACTTTTTCTCGGAGAATAAAGATCGCAAAAAAGGCAAACATGACAAGAGTGAGTGCGAGCATCATCATATGGAGCATATCTGGCATCCACAAATGAAAAGGATTCAAAAGTAGTATGGTGAGTACTATAAGTATGAGAGAAATCACTACCTCAATCTTTAAATTATTTTTCATAAGATATTTTGAAAATCTTTTCAACAGGCACGTTGAAAAACTTACTCAGTTTTAATGCTAATAATATCGACGGCGTATAGTTACCCTTTTCGATCGCAATGATTGTCTGCCGGCTCACCTGCACTTTTTCTGCAAGCTCCTCTTGAGTAACATTTCTATCCGTCCGTAACTTATTGACCTCATTTGAAATATATTCATTCATTTGTATCAACACTATACATGGAGTAATCAAAGAACGTCAAGTTAGCTTGACATCGATTTTAAAATCGACATTTTTAAAAATTAAAGATACTTAAATCTTTCTTGCATCATATGCCCAGTGGAGCACCGCTTGTCTTTGTCGTGGTCTGCAAAATATATCTCCTGCCCTGCAGTTTTTTGCTATCTGTGATGTATGTCGGGTAATCGCCCGCCATCTTTTTATTTGCCTTTGGTCATCTTCACTTCGTCTGCCCATGTAGTAGCGACAATACCACTGAAACCATCCTCGTGGATCTTGCTCGTGGATCCATCCTTTTCGTCTCCATTCTGCTAAAGATTGAGAGGCGTGCATACCAAAACAATTTAATTTT
>JBKJHK010000040.1:0-10541 GCA_046599035.1 Parcubacteria group bacterium
CCTTTATTTAAACCAGTAATGCCATTTTCTGCAGAGAAATCTTTTTCAAAATTATATTTTGCAAGACCTGCAATGTCGCGAGTACCACGAACAAAAACGTCTCCGCCATTTCCTCCATCTCCACCTCCAGGTCCTGCATGGTCGACGCCTTTTTCATGACGCCACGCGACAATGCCATGGCCTCCGTCGCCTGCTTTTATATTGAGTGTTACTTCATCGATAAACATACTCCCAGAGTACAGGAAAGGTGTTCAAAACACAATGTGAATAATGCAAAAGAAATAGGACAGATAGGTCAAATAGGACTTATAGGACCTATAAAACAAAGGTGCCCTTCCTGAATTCAAAATCAAGAAGGGCAGCTTTTCAGGAAGGGCAGCTTTGTTTTTAAAATTAAAACAGAACAGGTAGGTCAACTGAGACTTATAAGACCTACTCGACTGAGGGAACTTACTTCCCTGCTTCCTTGAGGGCAAGCTCTGCGAGCTTTATCGCCCCCTCTTTACTTCCTGCTACTGCAATGAACCTTTGGGTGTGACAAAAGATTGCATCCTGTACTCCTGTTATCTTCTGAAGATCTTCATCTCTTTTTCCAGCCCATTCTTCTGGTAATTGAATACGGTCCACAAAAGAACGAGTATCAGTTCTTACTGTCTTTACTGACCATGTACCATCTTGTCTTTTAGGATAAACTACTAAAAGTATATAATCATGCATAGATGTTACTGCCTCATAACTATATGGTTTATCAAGGATTAGTAAGGTTTGGTTATTATTTTGAGCTATTATTTTATTTACTGCTTCTTCACTCTCTTTTATGTCCTTTAGAACTTTAATCTCTCGCTCCAATAATTTCTTAAAAACGCTTGTCAAATATATAAAATTTTCTTCGAGTACTTCTTCCTCTTCTTTCCATGTTGCTCTATAGATCATAGTTATATTTTGGATATCATATATATAGAGCCCTTCCCTTTCTGACTTCATGAAGGTGATGCCGTTATCCATCGCATCCACTGGCTGGACCAATCTTTGGTCAATCTGGTCAGCAAGCTCGAGGCTTCCACAAAGTGCTTTTCCATACTCTTTCCAGACTAGCCCAAAAGAAGCATATGGGATGCCATTGTCCCGGACCCCTGCCCCACCAAACTGATGATGATCAAAACGTTTTTTACTTTGGTCATATATTTCTCCTACATCGACTACATAATCAGCACCATCAATTATTTCTTTATCACGTGTGCGAATAACAGTGATATCATTTTCTTCTTCCAAAAGAAGTTTTAATGTCGCAACAGCAAATGCATCATCTGCATGAAATGAACCATTGTGAGTTACGATTGTTATTTTATTTTTTTTCATTTTTTTTGAATTATATTAAATCATAGGACTGATAAGACTCATAGGACCTATAGGGCGAACGTGATCATAAACTAAAATCATCCACTTATGCATGTGGATGATTGAAATGGTTATGAGCTCTTTCGTAAAGAAATAATTGCGATCGTCAGGATGTAGACAAACAGAGAAAGCGCCATGAACGGAATTGTGATGTATCCGTATTCAAGGACGTAGAGCTTGGAGCATGCTCCGCCCTCTGCAGTACAAG
This sequence comes from Parcubacteria group bacterium, assembly GCA_046599035.1. GTDB lineage: Bacteria > Patescibacteriota > Minisyncoccia > Phycocordibacterales > DATDWN01 > UBA910. The sequence continues at coordinate 1,607 of JBKJHK010000040.1, forward strand.
GTAAAAGTGAACCTCCTCCGAGATTGGTATATGAATGATAGAGAGCGACCATTCCCCCGAGGACAGCGAGTGGGATACTGAAGTAGAGTGCTTCTTTGTTCTTTTCTTGATTCTTCTCTTTATTCTTTTCTTTGTAGTTGCGGAACAAAGATGTGAGTCCGAGGAGTGGAATTGGATACATGAAAATACGCTGAATCCAACAGAGATCGCATGGAGGAAAGCCGATTACATTGGAATACACTAAACTTCCCACCACAGCAGAAAGTGAAAGAAATGTAAGAATGTGTACAGAAAATTTTGAAAGTACTTTATGTGTCCCCTTCTTGAATTCTCTTGATGCAAAATAACACACAAGAAAAAACACAAATGCCACATTCGAAACGAGTGTGGCTGTGGTCATGGTGAATGTTGCGTATTCTTGGATCATTTTTTTATTGATAGGACCAATAGGTCGCGCATGTCAGACTGGACAAATGAGACTCATACAACTTATAGGACAGATATGTCACATAGGTCACGATAGGTCAAATGGGTCAAATAGGACCAATGGGACTTATAATTTAAGAAGTCGCTTCTGTAGGAAGCATACAACCCGTCGAAGAAGCGAGACTCTCGAGTTGGAGCGTGCCATTGCCTTTCTCTCCATTTGCAAAAATCCATGTTGGATAACTCTTAATTCCCTTCTCTATGCAGATGGCTGTTTGACTCTGTCCGTCTGGAGTAGAGCACTCTACATATGGAAGGAGCGAAGCTGATTTACCAAACATTGCTTTCTGCTCACGGCAGTGAGGACACCAGAAAGCGCCATAAAAGCTCGCTCCACTGTCTTTAATACACGTTGCAAAAGAGTCGTATTTTCCTGGTGCAGACTTCTTCTGGCCAAACAAAATAGCGAGACCAAGAACGATTACCAGTACTCCGATAATGATAAGGATTTGTTTTTTCATTAGTCCTAATATAGCACATTATTACCTGTAATTTCAAATTTTAAATTTCAAAATGAATATCTAAAATCCAATCGTATCTTGTCTTGAAATTTAAAATTAGAGAAATAGATCTCATAATACAGATAAGCCTAATAGGGTTTACACTCTCTTCTTTTTTGCCGTCCATTTTCTATACGCTATGAATCCGAGAATGCTTAGGATTGTGATTGCAAACACTGTGTTCTCAACGCGACCGATCACGTCTGCATATTTGATATATAACCCACCTACTTGCCAACCAATGATTCCGAGCAGTAACGCTTTGAAGAATGCCCCGATCAGAGTGAGTATAGTGTATTTCTTTATATCCATACGCGTAACACCAGCGAACACAGCAATAAGAACACTTGGGATTATCGGAAAAACTCGAGCGAGGATAAGGGACCATTCATCAAACACACCTTCAGTGAATTTTTGGTTTATTGCTTCAACGTCGGACCACCCTACTCCAAGCAAGTGCCCGTATTTTTCCAAAAAAGGTTTTCCTCCTTTATATGCTAAACCATATATAACGAGAGAACCGAGAGTGAGCCCGATGCTCGCAGGAATCACTATAGTAAAAAATAGTGTGGAGAGGAGTGAGAGTGTAAGCGGACCTTTGAGAAAAAGAAAACCTGAGCCAAGTAAAATAACAGCAGAAGGGATCGGCACGATCACCTCTTCAATAACTTCTGCGGCAAAAACTCCAAAACCTCCGAGAGTAATGATGTATTGTTCGAGGAGTGCAAGGATGGTGTGGATCATAAGAAAAATAGAAGTTAGATGTTAGAAAATAGAAAAGAGGGATGATTATTTTTTATGATAGGGTGCGTCAATCATCCCACACTTTTTGTATTTATAAACTTCTCCTGTCTCAGGATTTACTGCGCCACACGGACACGGGTCATTTCGGCCGACCTCACTTTGACCGGAAGCTGCACTCACACTCTTTTCAGTCGTGAGCGCTTCTGCTCCCTCTCGCGTTTCCCGGAAGTCTGCATTTTCTACCGCGAACACTGCATTCACTTGTATCTGTGGGATAATGCGGATGATCTGACTTTCAGTCGACCCTTCCATTTCTTTAAAGAGTCGAAGGCCTTCTCTCTTGTATTCAGTAAGTGGATCGCGCTGACCATATGCACGGAGGTTTACACTGCTACGCATATAGTCCATCACCTCGAGGTGCTCTACCCAGTACATATCCATCGTCTGAAGGACGACTTGGCGCAAAGCACTATTAAACCTATCTGCAAATTCTGGCGTGTCATTCTCACTGAGTTTTGCTCTCAGTTCTGTGATACCTGTATTTTTTTCATCGTTCTCTACACTCAGTGCTCCACCACGAACTTCACCTGGTGCCTCACCTAAGATTTTTGTAATGATAGACTGAATATACTCTCGAGCAACAGAAGGTTCGCCGATGAGCACCTTGTTTCGTCTTTCGTAAAATATCTTTCTCTGATAGTTTAAGACATCGTCAAATTCGAGCACATGCTTTCGTGCATCGAAATTGAAGCCTTCGATTTTTTCTTGTGCCTGCTCGATTGAACGGGTGATAAAACTGTTTTCAATCGCTTCATCATCTGGTACTCCAAGCTTGGTCATCATGCCTTTGAGACGGTCTCCACCAAACACACGCATAAGTGTGTCTTCGAGTGATACAAAAAACTGAGTCTCACCCGGGTCTCCCTGGCGACCTGAACGACCTCGGAGCTGATTGTCGATGCGACGTGCATCGTGGCGTTCGGTACCAAGCACAAACAACCCTCCGAGATTTTTAACTTCCTCTGACTTTTCTGTGGTTGTTGGATTGCCACCGAGCTTCACATCCACTCCTCGTCCTGCAAGGTTGGTTGCAATAGTTACGGATCCCTTCTTCCCTGCTTGAGCAATAATCTCTCCTTCACGTGTGTGGTTTTTTGCGTTTAATATTTCATGAGGCACACCTTCTGCTTTGAGAAATTCTCCGAGCAGTTCATTGCGTTCGATCGATACTGTACCAACAAGAACTGGCTGACCTTTTTGCCATCGTGCCTTTACTTCTCGTGCAATCGCTTTGAATTTTCCGATTTCTGTTTTGAATATGAGATCATTTTTGTCGAGTCGTGCCACTGGCTTGTTGGTCGGTATAGCAACAACGTGAAGTCCGTACACCTTGAAAAACTCTTCCGCTGAAGTGCGTGCCGTACCAGTCATACCAGAGAGTTTTGTGTAAAGTCTAAAGTAATTTTGAAATGTAATAGAAGCAAAGGTTTTTGACTCTTTTTGAATCGAGACTCTTTCTTTCGCTTCGATCGCCTGATGCAGACCTTCTGACCAACGACGTCCTGGCTGAAGACGGCCGGTAAATTCGTCGACGATTACTACTTCATCATCTTTGACGACGTATTCTTTGTCTTTCACAAAAAGTGCACGAGCTTTGACTGCAGTCTCAAGATGGTGCACATATTTAATGCCTTTTTCTGTATATATATTTTCAACACCAAGTAGTTTTTCTGCATGCGTAATGCCTGCATCTGTAAGTGAGATTGATTTGTATTTTTCATCCACAGTATAGTCTGCTTCCGGTGAGAGCTTTGCCGCAATGTCTGCAAAGCGCGCATACAGCTCACCTGAATCTGCTGCAGGTGCGGAAATGATAAGCGGAGTACGAGCTTCGTCGATGAGGATTGAGTCCACTTCGTCGACAATTGCAAAATGATGTCCGCGCTGTCGGAGCCTCTCTGTTTCGTACTCAATATTGTCTCGCAAGAAGTCAAAGCCAAATTCATTGTTGGTACCGTAGGTAATGTCTGCTGCATATGCCTCACGTCTGGTAACCGGCCGTAAAAATTCATTGACTACTTTGAACGAGCCGAGATCATCTCGTTCTTTATCTTTCTCAGTATGCGCAGGGTCGTACACGAAAGACTCATCATGATTGATCACTCCGACAGAGAGTCCAAGTGCATTATAAATCTGTCCCATCCAGCTCGCATCGCGACGAGAGAGATAGTCGTTCACCGTGACGACATGCACGCCCTGACCCACGAGCCCTTGGGTGTATGCAGGCAGAGTAGCAACGAGTGTCTTTCCTTCTCCGGTACGCATTTCAGGAATACCTCCATGCTGCAAAATAAGACCCCCTAAAAGCTGTACATCAAAATGCCTCTGACCAAGGGTACGTCTGGAAGCCTCTCGGACCACTGCGAATGCCTCAGGAACGAGGTCCTCGACAGATATGCCTTTTGCAAGCCGAGCCTTAAATTCGAGTGTTTTACCCATAAGCTCATCGTCTGTAAGCTTTTGAAGCTCTGTCTCATAGGAGTTAATACGCTTGACTATAGGCTTCAGTTTTGCGAGTTCTTTATCATTTTGGTTGCCGAAGATTGATTTGAAGAAATTCATAGTTGGTATTTTAACACAAAAAACAAAAAACCGCCCGATTAAAATCGGACGGTTTTTTGAGATTTATCTCGACTAGTTTCGAGCGAAATGAGAAAGTAAACTTTTTCATTTCAGAGAAACGAAGTCGAGACAAATTTTTCTTCAAGAAAAATTTATTTCTTCTTCTTTGTCGCTTTCTTCTTCTTTCCTGCTGCTTTCTTTGTAGCTTTCTTAGCTACTTTCTTCTTTTTTGCTGCCATAGTATTTTTTTGTTATCTTCCCTTGCGAGTTGATAATAAATAAATTAATTTTTAAAAGTTCATAATAAATATTTTTTCAAATATGTATCATTCCGACCTGCGTTAATTATCATACGAAGTGAAAAGTAATACAACATTTTTTTAAATAAATTGTGGATAACTTTTTTTTAAAAAATTAAAATTAAAAAAAATAATTTTGAGAAATTCTCAAAATTATTTTTTTTGAAGGAATAATTTTAAATTAATTTTAAATCATGAAATAGGTCTTATAGGACAGATAGGACGGATAGGACTTATCCTACTACTTAGACTTTCAGCTTCGAGGGAAGATCGCGTATAAAATGTAAGAAATATTCGTAGACATACTCCTCGTATGGCGGAGAATATTTTTTACATTTTAGACGATGAGGTTACCCGAAGATGAAAGTCTACTTCGATAACTCACTAATATAGGAATCGCCTTGCGCCTTAAAGTCCGGATAATCCTTTATCAAATCACGAATAATCGCAATCGCCTTCTGCTTCTGCCCCATCTCTGCATATACACTTGCCAACGTGAGACGATTTTGAGGATTGGTTGGATCTTTTTGTATACGAGCACTCAATATACCGATTACCGTATCATAATTTTTGAGATCAATAAACGTACGAAGGATACGGTCATCTGTAAACGCTCTGTCGCCAAGTAGTGCAAACATTTTCTTTGCCACATCGATCTTCCCTGCATACAGTGCGCCGATCGTGTAGATCACATCTGCATCAGGAAAGCGCGGTTCGAGTAAATATCCTTTTTCAAAATACTCAAATGTTTTTGCATAATCCTTCTTACCGAGATAGCTTGAACCAAGCTCAAAGTACATCGTTGGCTTTTTTGGAGAATATTCTACTGCTTTCTCCAAACTTTGAATTGCTTTGTCGTACTCGCCATTTCTGTTATAGAAAGAACCTGCAAACAAAAGATATCGTGCATCCTTTGGTGTCTTCTTGAGTTTTAGGTCTACCTGCTCTGTAGTAAAGGTGTAGAAATCTTTTTTGACTGCTTCGTCTCCTTGCGCCTGGAGGACCTGGAATGCTGCAGGGACAAGCTGTTCAAGTGCCTCACTTGATCCAAATGAATTATAGGCGAATGCCTTTTTGAAGTATTCAAGATTTTTTGCAACTCCACCAGTCTTCTGAGGACTGATTGCTTTGATAAGCGAAGTCGAGGTAAGTATCGCACCCACATTTACAAAGTAGAGTGTCCCTACAAGCACAAGTGCAGTAATTGGCACTGCCACATATGTAAATGCATCACGACTTATCGTACGAGTAGTCATACGCGCCCAAAGACCCTGATGAACAGTGCGTCCGTGTATGTACGCAAGTAAGGAGAAGAAAACGATATAACTAATAAGATTGTCGAAAACAAAGAAATTGTGGAAGAAGTAGGCGGAAAGAAAACCAGTAAAAACTGCTTTTTCTTCGAGCGTAAAATCTGACTTTTTCCACATGAAGTACAGTGCAGATGCAAACAAAGAAAGATACGCGAGTAAACCAAGAAGACCTCCTGCGATGAGCCAGTCAAGTACTACATTGTGAGTACGATCAAACCACTGCTCTTGCGAATACATGAGTGGGTTGTAATTTTTATTGAATACATAATTGAAATTTTCCTGTCCCCAACCAAGTATTGGACGTTCTTTCCATCCTTCGATTGCCATCGGCCAAACATAGTATCGGCCCTGAGTTTTGATTTCAGCAAAAGAAAGTGTGGCAAAACGAGAAAGCACCGGGCTCTTTTTTACAAATGCAGTATTTCTGACTCCCACAAATATTGCCAAGAGGATGACAACAGAGAGTCCGAGGCCGATCGATATTTTTCGGATCTTTGCATTATGCCGCTCTTTCCAGGCAATGATACCCACAGTGATGAGCATACCTCCGATAAAGCCAAGAATCGCACCTCGAGTCGCTGTGAAGTATAAAACAACTCCCTGTAAGATAAACAATGCTCCGTATACCCACCTCCACATTTTTTCTTTTGCGTTTAGGAAAAAGCTCGTCGCGAGAAACATATGAAATACTATATATATCGCAAGATATGACGCATTTCCAAATGTAGCATCGACTCGCACTCCTCCTTGGTTGATTATCGCCCACCCCGCAAGCTGGAAGATGCCGTAGACCGACATAAGTCCAGATGCAATAAGCGAAGTATTCCAAAATTTATTCCACCATTCTTTAGTATTGAATACACTAGACGCTACCATGTAATACAGTGCGAGATGAGCGATTGTGACAAAACCTTCCATTCGTTCATAGTTTGACCAAATGCTTTTAAATGCATTTTCTCCAAAAAGGTCTGCGACGAAAATAATCCCTGTGAAGACGAGCACTGCTTTCGTCACAAGTGAAAGCTTCGGCCTGTATTCAGTATCAAGAAGTGCCAAAAGCACGTAAAGTGCTGCGACGATTTCAATAATAATGCGAAATGCAAAACCTTTACCTGAAATAAAAGGAAACAACATATCGGAAGAGACGATAAACGGTACAAACGGTACCAAGAAAAGCCCTCCGATAACTCCCCACTTTAAAATATTTTTATTCATATACACACTAGTATAACGCATGTAATAAAATTGCCAACACTTGCTCTTTACGCTACCATGAGAGGTAATGAAAAAAGCATTGATATTCGGCATTACCGGCCAAGACGGTTCTTACCTTACAGAATTCCTCTTAGAAAAAGGATATACCGTTCACGGCGTGGTCCGTCGTGCAAGCACGCCAAACCTCTCCAGAATCGAGCATATTAGAGACCCCAAGGTTACTCTCCACTACGGAGACCTGTCAGACGGAATGACTATCGCACGCTTAGTGCGAGAAATATCTCCAGACGAAATCTACAATCTCGGTGCACAAAGCCAGGTAAAAGTAAGTTTTGAAGTACCTGAATATACAACAGATATTACCGGAGTCGGCTGTCTTCGTATTTTGGAAGCGATCAGGGCACATAACCCAAAAATAAAATATTATCAAGCCTCTTCTTCTGAAATGTTTGGAAAAGTAGCTGAGATTCCTCAAAAAGAAACGACTCCGTTTCACCCGCGCTCGCCATACGGCTGTGCAAAAGTGTTTGCATACTGGATCGCACGCAACTACAGAGAAAGCTACGGACTCTTTGCTTGCAATGGAATACTCTTCAATCATGAATCACCAAGACGTGGTGAAGAATTTGTGACGAGGAAGATCACTCGAGGAATGATTGGGATACAGAAAGGTACTCAAAAGACGCTCGAACTCGGTAACCTCGATGCAAAGAGAGACTGGGGCTATGCAAAAGACTATGTGGAAGGTATGTGGATGATGCTCCAACAGAAAGCGCCCGATGACTATGTACTCGCAACAAACGAGACACATACAGTAAGAGAATTCATAGAAGAGACAGCGAGACTCCTCGACATGTCCCTCGTATGGAAAGGAAAAGGTCTCAAAGAAAAAGGTATCGATAAAAAGACTGGAAAAACAATTGTAGAAATAAACCCTGCATTCTTCCGCCCGGCCGAAGTAGAGATACTGATTGGAGATTATTCAAAAGCAAAAAAGAAACTTGGATGGAAACCGAAGGTAACCTTCAAACAACTAGTGAAATTGATGGTCCACGGAGATTTGTAAGATAAGCTTGGGCAAATAATACTTTTCTCTCGCTTCCCTCAAACTTCCAGCGAAGCTTTCGGCTGTCCTCAGGCCCGACTTGTCAAGAACGGGGTGCCTTGACAAGACCATGCTCGGGCCTTGCGGAGGCTCGATAAAAGCATTATTTACCCAAGCAAAAACAACGTTCGCAGAAACTATTAATCACATGCTTTATAGAAAGTCAGGATTTGAGACAAGGTCGCGTATAAAATTTAAAAATAATTTGAGCCAGCCTGAGTGCGCTGGTGAAAATTATTTTTAAATTTTAGACGATGAGATTGGCCAAATACAGGCTTTCTATTTGAGCAACATTTTCCAAGGGGCAATAATACCTTCATGTACAATATGACTCGAAATTTTTGATTCCCCTTCTGCTCTTTCAATAAACACAATCGGTACTTCGTAAAATTTTGCCCCTGCTTTATACAGCAGGTATTTTAGTTCGAGAATAAATGCATATCCCGAAGCATCCATTTTTTCGAAGTCGACTTTACGGAGCAGGTCTGCATGAATTACATTAAAGCCACAGGTATAGTCGCGAATCGGCATAGGCAGGATCATCCGACAATAAAAATTCCCAAAGAAACTCAGTATTCTTCTCCAGAGGACCCAGCCTTCGATACGGCTGCCTTTTACATAACGAGAGCCGATCACCACACTGTACTGCTT
>JBKJHK010000054.1:0-16372 GCA_046599035.1 Parcubacteria group bacterium
GTCACATTTGCAGTCTTGATACCTGAGCCACCTCGGTTTTGGATCTTGTATTCGTCAATATCAGTTCGCTTGCCATATCCATTTGCAGAAATGACCATCAACGTTGCTGCATCGTCAGCATCTTTTGTAATTACTTGAGCAGAAATAATCTCATCTCCCTTTGAAAGCTTCATACCGCGAACGCCCATAGCCGTACGGCCCATTTCTCGGATATCTTTTTCAAAGAAACGGATCGACTGACCTTTTGAGGTTACAAGGATTGCACTGTCGCCCTGGTTCGTGAGAGACGCTGAAATGAGTTCATCTCCACTATCGAGCTTAATTGCAATAATGCCTGAAATACGAACATCTTGGAAGCTTGCAGCAGCAACTTTCTTTGCGATACCTTGCTTCGTCACCATAAGAAGCGAGCCTTTTGAATTTTTAACTTCTTTTGGCATTGGGAGAATCGATGTAATCTTTTCCCCATCGACAAGTGGTAGGAAATTCATCACTGATTTTCCTTTTGTCGCTCGGCGACCTTCCGGAATGTCATACATTTTTGTCTGATACGCCTTACCTTTGTTCGTAAAGAAGAGCAGGTCTGCATGAGTAGAGGTAATGAGGAGTGTCGTCACAAAATCCTCATCTTTTGTATCGAGGTCCACCACACCGACTCCACCTCTTTTTTGTCGGCGGAATTCATCTGGATTTGTGCGCTTGATGTATCCACCTGAAGTGAGTACGAGTGCGTTTTCTTCGTCGGGGATCAAGTCTTCAACAGAAAGTACTTGGACACCGCCTTTCATAATGCGAGTACGACGTTCGTCTCCAAACTTTTCTTTGATCTCTGTCATCTCATCTTTAATAATACCGAGAATTTTCTTTGGATTTCCTAAAATGAGCTTGAGAGATGCGATTAAGTCCTGGATTACTTTGAGTTCTTCTTCTATTTTCTTTCTTTCAAGACCTGCGAGGCGAGAAAGCTTCATTTCAAGGATCGCACTCGCCTGGATTGCTGAAAACTTGAACTCTTTCATGAGCGCTGTATGTGCGGTTGGCACATCTTTGGAAGCACGAATGATCTTGATGATTTGGTCGATATGGTCGAGTGCAATTTTGAGACCGAGCAATATATGCTCGCGTTCAAGGGCTTTTTTGAGGTCGTATTCAGTTCGGCGTTTGATCACTTCTATACGATGCAAGACAAATTCCTGCAAAATCCCCTTTAGTGAAAGAGTTTGAGGAATGCCGTCGACGAGTGCCACCATGTTGAAATGGAATGCATCCTCAAGCTGAGTGTGCTTATAGAGCTGGTTTAAGACATTTTGTGGATGTGAGCCACCTTTCAGTTCGATTACGATACGAATGTCCTTTGCAGACTCATCACGGACTGCTTTGATACCTTCTATTTTCTTGTCTCGCCAGAGGTCCGCAATACGGATCAGAAGATCTGATTTGTTTACTCGATATGGAATGGACGTAACAATAATTTGAAACTGCCCTGCTTTGTTTTCAGAAATTTCAGCTACACCACGTACGACCACACCACCTTTTCCAGTCGCATATGCATGTGCAATATCTTTTTGGTTGAATGCCATGCCTCCTGTCGGGAAGTCTGGACCTTTTACAAACTGAAGTAGGTCTTCGGTGGTTGCATCTTTGTTGTCCACGAGGTGAAGAACCGCATCCGCGAGTTCGTTTAGGTTGTGTGGAGGAATATTTGTCGCCATTCCCACTGCAATACCGAGGGTACCGTTCAAAAGCAAGTTTGGCACTGCAGTTGGAAGCACTGACGGCTCTTTTTTTGTACCATCATAGTTGGGTACAAAATTGACCGTCTCCTTTTCGATGTCTCGCATCATTTCAGCTGCAAAACGAGTAAGCTTGGCTTCGGTATATCGCATTGCCGCGGCACCATCCCCATCGATGCTACCGAAATTTCCCTGTCCCAAAATATGCGGATATCGCATTTTGAAGTCCTGAGCCATACCCACCATCGAGTCATACACCGCCACGTCTCCGTGCGGGTGATAATTACCGAGCACCTCTCCCACCACTGATGCAGACTTTCGAGCTTTTGCTCCTGCAGTCAGTCCCATTGAGTTCATCGCAAAAAGAATGCGTCGATGCACAGGCTTCAAACCATCGCGTACGTTTGGAAGCGCACGGTCGGTAATGACAGACATCGCATAGTCGATAAAAGACTCGCGCATTTCTGTCGTGATCTCACGTGCGACAACGTTTGCTCTCTCTTCAGGAAGTGATACTACCGCAACATCTGTATCTTTTTTCTTTGCCATAAATTATTAAAAGTAGTATATCAAAAATAAAGTAGCTCGCCAAACAATACATTGTTTGGCGAGCTTAAGTGACTTTAATTTTGTTGTGGGGTGGGAGAGGTAGTAGAGGAGGTGTATTGAACTGTTGATGAAAAATCTACGTTTTTAAGGGTATCCCCGAGCTCCTGGCTTGCCCCGATCAGGCTCCCCCACATATCCCGCATATTTTTTACGAGTGTGTCCGTAGGTGTGTTTGAGGCAATGTTTTGGACCACAGGGATATCTTCGGAGACCTTTTCCGGCGCATATTGTTCTTTTGTAAGCCACACCACAAACACGAGTCCTGTAAACAAAAGAGAAATACTAAACGCAATAAATGTGCGCTGAGGTCGAGAAGATTGGGTTCGTATTTTTTCTAATAGATGGAACATACGTTATACAACTAAAATTCTGATTCATTAGATTCTTTTTGGAGACTCTCGGAACACGACGGTGTGAGAGGGAGCAAAATTTCAGTAGAAATTTATGCGTGCTCCAAAAAGAACCTAATGAAGTAGAATTTCAAACTTAATTCGAAGAAGCCAAAAGTATAACTTCAGATTCCTTCCCTTCAATATCTTTTCTTTTGATTGTCAGTTTATCAACCGCTTTCACATCCTCTGCTCCCGCTTCTTTCAAAAAAATCTTGAGCGCATCTTTACTTCCCACACCTTCCCAGTGCGTCGGGATGATAATCTTTGGCTCAAACTGCACCGCGATCTTCTGTGCATGCGCAGGGTCGAGTACACCATCTCCTCCCACCGGCACGAAAAGAATATCGATATTTTCATTTGCACCCTTTGCAGTCATCGGGATCGCGTCTTCGGAAAAAGCACCGAGAAAGCAGAGGTTCATTCCCTCCATTGCCACTGTATATATAGTATTGATATGGTCAACTCCCTCCCCGTACTGAGTCTTTGAAAGAAATCCTTTAATGAAAATACCAGAGACTTCGTATTCCCCTGGACCATCGATAACAAAAGAAGATTTGTCTCCTCGAGAAGTGACGTCAGCGCCATTGTGTTCGACGTCTTTTGAAGAGATGAGTGTAATGTCCGCTCCAAAGCGAGAGCTTTTAATTTTTGAATCTTTTGATACAGGGTTTACAGCAAGGACTGTGTCGCCAAATTGTACTTTTATAAAATCTACGCCGTGGTATGTGATGATCATAGGGGTATTATAACAGATTACATTTATTTACAAAAATGCCCGCGGTGTTGCCGCGGGCATTCATTATTTTCTTCCCCTATGTTGGACATAGGGGACGTTCATTACCGACCGACTTTTTCAAGATGCTCGAGTTTAGAACAATACAGCTCTCTCGCCGGCGTAGGTTCCACCAGGACCAGTCCTCTTTCACCGCCGACCGAAGGGTCGGTTGCAAATTGAGGCTTTAAGAGATGCTCCTCCAAATCGGCGAGCATTTCAGAAAAGTCCCCGATGTAATACTGCGTGACTGAACCAACACCTTGATTCTGCCCGGAAAACATGATCGTCCAGCAGATATCCCAATCGTCAACGAGTGAAGCATTCACTCGCAAACGGAGCTCTTGCTTTGCGCCGGTTTTCAAGTTGACGACCCAAACTTCGTAGGTGCCAATGCTAATAGCCACCATTTGAAGCCTGCCGTACCCTGCGATCATACCCTTGAGCATCCGACCTGTTTCCTTGAATCCGTATCCAAGAGAGGTAGGTGCAGCTCCTGATGGTACGGGCGGTTTTGTTGATTTCTCCTTTCGCTTGGCCGATAAGACAAGCCAGCTAAGGAATACTATGGCTGCAAGGCAGCTATAGCTGAAAATTTCAGGTTGCGTCATGTGAAGTCTCCTAAAAACAGTATACCACTAAAACCTTTACATTGTCAATAGTCTCAAGACTTCCTACATTGGTTGCAAAACCAGCCTTTTTCTGTATACTAGTGAGGTTAATTCGGTTGATTATTTTTCGGAGTCGAAAAGGAGTTAAACTCTCATACCCTCATGTCTAGGGTTACCCTGGACAAAACGGTATGCGAGCCTCCTCTCCCCACAACACATGACTAAAACAGACGTAAAGTTAGACGACAACGTAGAAAAGAAAGACGTGGAGGTAGCAGAAGAAGAGGTTTCAAAGCAAGCGACCATAATGGATGGTCTTCTAGAAAAGAGTGCTACCCCCCCTTCGATCGATGACATTGTAGAAGGTACGGTGATCGGCATCGACAAGAACGCAGTATACATTGACGTTTCCCCATTTGGTACGGGTATTATCTTTGGACGCGAGTTCATGAGCGCTCGAGATATTATCAAGAAGATCAATATCGGCGACACTGTTGCCGGTAAAGTAGTTTCAATTTCAAATAAAGAAGGTTACTTCGAGATTTCTCTCAAAGAAGCTCGTCAGGCTCTGATCTGGAGCGAAGCAGAAGACGCGATCCGAGACAAGAAAGTGTTCGAGATACCAGTCCAGGATGCAAACAAAGGAGGACTTATCCTCTCATGGCAAGGCATTTCTGGCTTCCTTCCTGCATCTCAACTCAAAACTGAACACTATCCTCGAGTAGCAGACGGAGACAAAGATGCTATCTTGACTGAGCTCCGCAAGCTCATCGGCACAAAAATCTCAGTTGCAATCATCGGTGCAGCACCTAAAGAAGGCAAGCTTATCTTCTCTGAGAAGAATCCGACAGAAAAGAACAAGGATCATATTATTGGCAAATACCAGCTCCACGACATAGTAACCGGTGAAGTGACCGGTATGGTGGACTTTGGAGTATTCATAAAGATTGAAGATGGTTTGGAAGGACTTGTGCATATTTCAGAAATCGACTGGGCACTCGTCGAAAACCCTCGCACACTCTTCCGAATCGGTGAGAAAGTGAAAGTAAAGATTATTGAAATCAAAGACGGCAAGATTTCTCTTTCTATCAAAGCACTCAAGGAAAACCCATGGGCAAATGCGATGGAGAAGTACAAGAAAGACCAGGTTGTTGAAGCTGTGGTGATCAAGTTCAACAAGCACGGTGCACTCGCATCGATTGAAGAAGGTATTGCAGGACTCGTGCATATTTCAGAGTTCGGCTCAGAAGAAACACTCCGAAGCAAGCTTGAGCTCGGCAAGCGATACACATTTAAAATTTCCCTCTTCGATCCAAAGGAACAGAAGATGACACTTTCATTTGTAGATCCAAGTAAGAAGGCGGAATAGGGAGATAGAAGTTAGAGGTTAGAAGTAAGAAGTTAGATACGAGAAAATTCCCCTAGGTCGGACCTAGGGGAATTTTTTAATACAAAAAAGAACAATACTCCATAGAAGAGAAACTTCTACGGTTTTGGCATCACAGGGTCAGGTAGTGTCGGTTGCCAGTTTTCCGCTCTTTTCACCCACCCTCTTGTTTTTACAAGATACTCTATGACTTCTGCTTTTTTATCGGCAAACATATCACTACAGCCATTTGGGCACACCCTCGACGTAAACTCCTTGTCCGCAAGAACTTTTTCAAGTATCTGAAGCATTAAAAGTGATCGCCCAATTTGTTGAGGTTGATACGAGAAGCGCAAACCTCCCCCCGTACGCTCTTTTTCCAACCGGTCAAGTTGATCGATCGCTCGCTTTGCAAACAAAAGAGTGTCATCAAACGTATCCATGCTCCATTGTTGCACCGCATCTTCGGACACAACACGAAGGTTGAGAGCACGCAAATCTTCTACAAACAACTGGAAGTTGATTTTTTTGACCTCCTCGACAACCGACTCCTCCCTGCTTAAAAGGAGCTCTCCTTTAATTCCCATCAGTCGCTGCAGAACTATATACTTCCCAACTACCCATTCTGGCGTAATTTGAATCGTCCGGTTTTTTGCAGCATTCAAATCCTCCTGCAGGACGAGAACTTTCTGGTTAAAAGACTCGAAATCAGTCTTTTCCTGGGCATATTGAACCGAAGAAAAGACAAACAAAAATGAACAAAAAAATGCTCTCATATCTGAGTAGCCTCCTTTTCAAACTATACATCTTAAAACCAAAAATGTCCAATTAGGCCTCCTCCCTCTGTCGAACACGAAGGAATGCTAGATTTAATTGAGATTAGTGTTTGCAAGAGTCATCGCTTTTTCCTTACCTTCTTTGAAGAAAACTTTCAGTACTTCCGCCACTTTTTTACTTTGATTTTCAATTATTTTTATTTCACTTTCACTAAACACATCAAGCACACCGACATGCTCACGGATATCTCCCTCTGCATTCCCTATTCCAATCCGAATGCGGGCAAAATCGCTTCCACCAAGAGTGTCGATAATCGACTGCACACCATTGTGTCCTCCAGAAGAACGGTCGTATGACATTTTGATCTGCCCCAGTGGAATATCCAAGTCGTCATACACGACAACAAGTTTCTCTGTGTACATTTCATCTGCATAATGCCTCACTGCAGTGCCAGAAAGATTCATAAAAGTTTGTGGGAACATGAGTATAACTTGATCAGTGTCAAGGACAGTCCTTGACACACTACCTTTTGAAAGTAAAGAATTACTCATTGTATCTTTGCTCCACTCCGAAAAGTCCCATGCACATCGCACAGCTTCGAGCACCATCACACCCGCATTATGTCGGGTGTTTTCATATTCCCGCCCTGGATTCCCAAGGCCTACGATAAGATAATTCATGAAGAGTATTATAGCACAGCAACATCACCACAAAAGTCAGGGATTTTCCGAGCATGCTTCCTGGAGCCCCCGCAGGGTCTGAGCCGGTGTTGTCAAGGCACCCCGTTCTTGACAACTCAGGCCCGAGGACAGCCAAAAGTGCTCGCTGGAGACTTTTGGGCAGCTCCAGGAAGCATGCTTGGGAAAGCCCGCTACCACCAATCCACAGGACAACGCAAATTAGACTTGTGTCAACCCTCCCCTCTACACTACAATAGAGAACAAATGGATCCACTCCAAACACCAGGATTTGTAGAAAAAAAGCAGAGTCAAGGATTTTCTTTTCTTCGTGAACTTATCACGTTCGTGATCATTGCGGTCTGCATCATTTACCCATTCCGAAAGTTTGTGGCAGAACCATACATCGTCTCGGGCACTTCCATGTCCCCAACCTTTGAAACTGGCCACTACCTGATTATCGACAAGATCTCCTATCGTTTCAACCTCCCACAGAGAAACGATGTGATCGTCATGAAATTCCCCAAAGACACTTCTCGTGATTTTATTAAGCGCATTGTCGGTCTTCCAGGAGAAACAGTCGATATCAAAAACGGCACCGTAACTATTATAAACAAAGAAAATCCAGAGGGCTTCAAACTCGATGAGACATTTGTGAAGTTCCCGAAATCGGACACGGTAAACTATACACTCACTTCGAGCGAATACTTTGTTATGGGAGACAATAGAGCTGGAAGCTACGACTCACGGAGCTGGGGACCACTTCCTGCAACAGACATTATTGGCAAGCCTTTGCTCCGGCTGTACCCATTTGACCGCATCAAAATACTACCAGGTAGCTTAAATCCGTAACAAACATATGCCAGAAAAACCAATAGAGAAGAAAGTGGAAAAAAAAACAGTAGCAGAGTCAATACCGAAATTCATACAGAAAGAAGTTGATCCCACAGGTACGATTGCTCACCACTATGGCTTTACCAGTATTGTAGCCCCAAATATCACTCCCGGAGACCGTGCGAAAGCAAAAATGCTCAAAGAAGTCGATGTATACCCTCTTCTCTCCGAAGAACGTATTGCTCTCTTAAATTTTTTCAATGAATCTCCTTTTGGAGCGACTCTCCAGCCCGCTCTTTTTTACTTCAAAAAACCCTTCCCTGGTAGCGGTCAAAAGAAAAAGGGAAATGTGGAAGTATGTGGACTTGAAGTCATAAACAGTCCGAAAGCAGTGGCGGAAGCTCTTATCCTAAAGACTGCATGGGCGATCCTTTCCGACGAAGGACATGAAAATATGTATGTTGACATCAATTCAACAGGAGAAAAGGAATCATTTGCAAAATTTGAACGTGAATTGACTGCATATTTCAAGAAAAACATACATCTCTTGTCTGCAGCAGATCGACATAAATTCAAAAATAATATTTTTTCAATTGTTCAAAACACTGAAACTCACCTCGAGTCTTTTGTTGCAAACGCTCCAAAGTCTATGAATGCACTTTCTGAGACGAGTAGAGAACATTTTAAAGAGGTGCTCGAATTCTTGGAAAGCTTTGACATTCCCTACCGCATCGCCCACAATCTTCTCCCTGCAAAAGGTTCTTCTTCCCACACTCAGTTTGAGGTGAGAAAGATCGTAGAAACAAAGAAAGGAGAGGAATCCGAGCTTTTAGCTTATGGTGGACGCTACAACTATCTTGGAAAAAAAGTAGGTTACAAGAAAGAATTCCCTTCGTGTGGAGCGACGATCATGTATCACAAGAAGACGAGTGAAAAGAAAGTAGACAGTACAAAGTTTATTATTCCTCAGTTTTATGTTGTTCAGCTTGGAAATCATGCAAAGCTCGTTATGCTCAATATTATTGAGCTCCTCCGTAAAGAAAAGATACCTGTATACCACTCGCTCACCAAAGAAAAGATTACCGGACAGCTTTCTTCTGCCGAGTATTTGGGCGTCTCTCATATCCTCATTATCGGACAGAAAGAAGCCCTCGAGAGTACTATCGTGGTGCGTTCAGTGGATACGCGAGAGCAAGAGACTATTCATACAAGAGAGCTGGCGAAGCATCTTAAAACCCTGGGGAAAAAGAAAGGTAAATAAGACGAAACCTTATCTCATCACAACTTTTCCCGGGCAACCTATCTAGCCCTGGTGGGCTAGCGGACTGCTCGCCCTTCAAGAGACTAATCAACGGAGTACCGTTGTTATTCTCTAAGGTCTGCGCAAGGCCCTGGAAAAGTTATGTTGAGCAAGGTTTCTAGTGGTTTGATGGGAGTTGAGTGAATACAAAATCCGCCTAAACGGACTTGTGTGCCCGTTTAGGCGGTTAATTTACTCTAACTGGCGAGCATCGGAGCCGCGGTGCAGATATTCTGCCATTGCTCGATCAAAAAGATGATCTTCAGGACTGACGAGACAGTCTTCTTCGACCGCGTCGATCGCCTGCTGATTAGCGGCGACAATGCCCCATTCTGAGGGCATGAAGTCTCCAACCTGGAGACCGGGGCAATCCGGAGCTTCCACAAACACGTATGTGTTTGGGGCAACCTCCTGAACAAGACCGCCTCCCTGGGTTCCAAAAACAGGGAAATTGTATTCACGTTCCATTTTTTAGTCTCCTTTGAACATTGAGGCCCTTAGGCCTTTTACCTATATATTATACACCCATTAAACTGGTTTGTCAAGTACTTTTTCAACTCAAAATTCCCCTTTAATACAGGCCTTTTGTAGATGTTGAAAGTATGAAGGATGTATGATAGTATATCGGGACTATGGCAATCAACGCAGAAGTAGTTAAAAATAACAACGAAAACAACCTCGCTATCCTCCGACGGTTTACTAAGCGTGTGCAGGGTGCCGGGATCCTACCCCGAGTACGTAGCCTCCGCTATGCAAGTCGCAAGCTCTCTCCATACGTTCGACAGAAAAAGACTCTGAAAGCTATTGAAAAGCGAGAACATATTCAGGAACAGATTAAACTAGGTAAACTCGCAGATACATCTCGTGGTCAAAACCGAAAATAAACAAATGGATAGTGAATCTCTTACAGTCACTAATTTTACAAAAGGCAAGCTTCCAAGCTTGCCTTTTGCTCAAATGAAAGATGCAGTCATGGGTAAACACTATGAACTCTCTTTGGTTTTTATAGGTGAACGACGTTCAAAAAAGCTCAACATTCAGTACCGAGACAAGCACAAGTCAGCAAATGTGCTTTCTTTTCCTCTCGATAAAAAAACTGGCGAAATTTTTATTACACCAGCTCGTGCGAAACGCGAAGCAAAAAGTTTTGACCGAACATATGCAAATTTCATCGCATTTTTATTTATCCACGGTTTATGCCATTTGAAAGGAATGGACCATGGTAGTACAATGGAGAAAGCAGAAGAAAAAATCCGCGCTCAGTTCGGTGTATAAATTTTTCCTCCTCAAATTCCCTCTCTTTAGGATTCTGCATAAGTTTAAGGTTTGGAAAATTGCTTTAGATGCTAGGCGGACAAGAAAAATAATTGGAGACGTGAGAAGTGATTTTATCACTTCGCAAGACCTTGATCATCTGTACTCAGATGTAAAAGGTGTACAGTTCCTGTAAGGAACCGGTGCTGCGGCGGAAATTATTTTTTAACCCAGTAGGTGATTCTACTGAATCAAGTCCAACAACGCAGATGAAGTAATTTTACGGACCTCTATTACACTCAATGGCACGAAATATAATAACGGGAATAGATATAGGTACCTACCAAGTCAAAGTGGTAGTGACTGAACTTTTTAGAGAAAATGGTAAAAATATTCCTCGTATCTTAGGTACGGGTATTGCCGAGTCAAAAGGCCTTCGTCATGGTTATATTATAAACACCGAAGATGTAACTGAGAGCGTCGCTATCGCTATCGCCCAGGCAGAAAAAGCATCGAGCACTTCTATTAAGCGTGCATATATTTCGGTCGGCGGTATTGGACTCTCAGGTGTCACCTCGATTGGACAGACAGTTGTAAGTCGTGCTGACCTCGAGATTAGCGAACTTGACCTTGCAAAAGTAAATGATGCCTCTGAAGCAGAAATCCCTCCAGCGCTTATACAAAACAGACGCATACTTCACGCAATCCCTGTCTCATACAAGATCGACAACAAAATAGTGCTCGGCAACAGACCGCTTGGAATGCGTGGGTCAAAGCTCGAAGCAAAGATGCTCTTTATCACCTGCCTTGAACCACATCTTGCAGACCTTATGCATGCAGTGGACCGTGCACACATCGAAGTGATCGACGTACTCGCCTCTCCCATTGCTGCAAGTGTCGTCACTCTTACCAAAGCACAGAAAATCGCCGGTTGCGTCCTTGCAAACATCGGAGCTGAGACTATTTCTCTTGTCGTATATGAAAACAATATTCCGATTTCGCTTGAAGTCTTCCCAATCGGCGGGACCGACATTACTCACGATATTGCACTCGGTCTCAAAGTGCCGATCGAAGAAGCAGAAAATATCAAGATCGGCGTAGTTACTCAAACAAGTGTTCCTCGAAAAAAACTGGAAGAGATTGTCAGTGCGAGACTTTCTGACATGTTTGAACTGATCGAAGCACATTTGAAAAAAATTGGTCGTAATGGCATGCTCCCGGGAGGTATTTTCATTTCCGGCGGAGGTTCTGGTATTGGAACCATTGAAGACTTTGCGAAGGCAAGTCTCAAGCTTCCATCAAAAATCGCCCAAATTAACCTTGGTGAAAAAAGTCGTATCGGCGATTCCACCTGGTCTGTAGCCTATGGCCTCTGCATGGTCGGCTTTTCAAAAGATACTCAACAGGACATTGGTATCAAGGGCAGCCCTCACGATATATTCAAAAAAGTATTCGGTTGGCTGAAACAGTTTTTACCCTAAGTCAAAAATTTTAATTTTTGACCGGGCGACTTGCTAATGCAAGTTTAGCCTTAGCACTCCGTATCAAAAACGTATAGGCACCATCACCACATTACTATATTTAATATTTAAAATACTTTGACGTATCACGGCTTAATGAAGCCACTGATTTCTACTAGGGTAACCCTAGTAGAATTATTCCTTCTCTAAAAATTATATTATTTCCCCAAGAGGTACCCTTGGGGAAATTTTTAAACAAAAGAAAGGCCGACGTGCAGGTCGGCCCAGTTGGGTAAAAACACCCTTATCTAATTTTTACTATACTACACCTGAGTCTTGTTAGCAGGCGACTGCGACAGACCGGGCAACATCACAGGCACAGCGATGTGCGAGTTCAACATCGTCCGGATGAACCCTGGTGAATTCGTCGGACAGGGATTCGGCCAGTTCATTGTAACCTTTCCCTTCGACGAGAATTCCTTGGGCAACGAGCCGTTGGGTTGGGGTTAGATTTTGCCAGACAATATGCCCAGCGGTTGAATCAGCCAGAACCAATTTTGGCTCTGACTTTTTTTTCTTTTTTGCCTCCTTTGGCCGAAAGACGGTCAGACCGCCCTCATACATACCTCCACGTTGAGGCTCAAGGCTCAAATCCCGAACGACGTCTTCACGACGATCAAGGGGAAACATATCTAATGAACAAGCTACAATCATGCTCTTCTCCATACTAAGGAATTTAACACATTCCACCCGCTGTTTATTAGAGCATAATACCCCCTTTCTTGTCAATTGTTTATATTTTCCCCCATATCTGTTACTATATGGGGGTATTTCAGCTAGTCCTTCACACATTACGCAACGAATAACTTTCAGATTTGGATGAAATTCGAGGCGGACAATAAAAATAATTCGAGCCAGCCTGAGTGCGCTGGTGAGGATTATTTTTTGCCGTCCAACAAAGAAGTTCGCCAAATATGGAAGTTCTGTAATTTTTAATAACAACAAACATGCCCCAAATAAAGCCCGAGGTGGAAGCCTTTGCCCGAATCAAAGTCATCGGTGTCGGCGGTTCTGGAAAGAACGCGCTCAACCACATGATCAACTCCAAAGTTAAAGGGGTGGATTTCATTTCTGTAAACACAGACGCACAGGATCTTCATCATTCTCTTTCTAAAAAGAAAATCCATATTGGGAAAAACCTCACTCGAGGACTGGGCACTGGTATGAATCCTGAGCTCGGAAAGCGCGCCGTCGAAGAAACAAAAGAAGAAATCCAAGAAGCAGTCAAAGGTGCTGACATGGTCTTTATCGCAGGCGGTCTCGGAGGTGGTACTGGAACTGGTGCTTCTCCGATCGTCGCTCGTATTGCAAAAGAAATGGGTGCGCTTACTGTCGCTGTTGTAACCAAACCTTTCTTCTTTGAAGGTCAGCAACGTATGCAGCTCGCTGATACAGGACTCGATGAACTCCGACAAGCAGTGGATGCAATTATCGTCATTCC
This sequence comes from Parcubacteria group bacterium, assembly GCA_046599035.1. Classification (GTDB taxonomy): domain Bacteria; phylum Patescibacteriota; class Minisyncoccia; order Phycocordibacterales; family DATDWN01; genus UBA910. Next base: position 13,287 of record JBKJHK010000054.1, read on the forward strand.
AAACGACCGACTTCTTTCAACGATCAGTAAAGAAACGACTGCAAAGAATGCATTTTCAATGTGTGATGATATCTTGAAATCAGCTGTAGAAGGTATCTCAGACCTCATTACGACCCCAGGTGTAATCAACATCGACTTTGCCGATATTCGTGCAGTGATGCACAATGCAGGGCCTGCACTCATGGGTATCGGCTATGCATCAGGTGAAAAGCGAGCTGAAGAAGCGGCACGTATGGCCATCAATTCCCCTCTCCTCGAAGTTTCAATCAACGGAGCAAAAGGTGTACTCTTTTCTATTGCAGGAGGAGACGATCTCACTATGTTTGAGATCCAGGATGCAGCGAAAGTGATTACCGAATCTGTCGACGCGAATGCTCGGATCATCTTTGGTACCGTACGAGACGAAAAACTCAAGAAAGGTGAAGTAAAGATTACCGTAATCGCATCAAGCTTCCCTGAAACTCAGGCCCGCAAGACACTCTTTGGTACCGATGCAAAAGAGCTCGCCCGAAGTGACCGAGAAGACGAAGGAAAGATCTACAACTCACTACCGACTCAACAAAAACAACAGCCAGTTCAGCAGACTCCTGTAATGACTCAAGAGCCTGAGCCAAAAAAACTAGAGGTGACTGAGGAGGAGGATGAGTGGGGTGCGGTACCCGCTTTCTTGCGCCGCTCACGCCTTAAGTAAACTTCCATATTTGGCCAATCTCATCGTCTAAAATTATAAAAAGGTTCTCACCGTACCATTAAGTACGCCTCCGAGCCTTTTTAAATTTTATACGCGACCTTGTCTCAAATCTGAAAGTTTTTAGTAGGATTTTATATAAAAGAAAAAGCCCCGCCAACAGCCGACGGGGCTTTTTGGTGGGGCTTGCGCCACGATTAATCGTGGCAGGTGTTGATCCACTTGGCGATGTCCATCGCATTGAGTGGACCTATGGAATCCAAGTCTACAGAAGTGCTGACAATGCCGCACAATGCTTTCTGTTGATCAATCGAGAGATTTGCGCTCTCATTGCTACATACAGCAATGTTGTGCCGAAAGGTATCTGTTCCTGTCCTCCACTGAGGACTAGCTGTCATTAAAAACTCTTTCGCCCATACGCGTCCACCGACCAGTTTTCGATTCATAGTTTAATTCTCCTTAATCTATTATACACCCATTAAAAGTATTTGTCAAGTAGCAAAAACACCCTACCCACATGCTATAATTCCCTTCATATGTATGATTTAACTATTATCGGAGGTGGGCCAGCGGGTGTATCTGCGGGGATTTATGCTGCGCGAAAATTACTCAAGACACTTTTCATTTCCCCTGAATTCGGCGGACAGTCAATTGTGTCTGACGATATTCAAAACTGGATCGGGACTCCACATATTGCAGGCGCAAAGCTTGCAAAAGACCTTGAAGCACACCTGAAAGAATACGCGACTGGTGTCGTGGATATCAAGAGTGAATATGTAAAAAATATCTCAAAAATAGAAGGCGGTTTTTCAGTCACTACAGAAAAAGGTACCTACGAAACTAAAACTATTCTCATTGCCACAGGAAGTCACCGACGTAAACTCGATATCCCTGGTGCTGATACATTTGATCATCGAGGAGTGACCTACTGTGCATCGTGCGACGGACCTTTTTTCACTGGTCAGGATGTAGCAGTAGTAGGTGGTGGAAATGCAGGTTTTGAATCTGCTTCTCAGCTTCTTGCCTATGCAAAATCAGTGACCTTGCTTAACCGAAGTGAGAGTTTTAGGGCAGATGAACTGACCGTAGCAAAACTTCGCGAGCATCAAAATTTTAAAATTATTACCAATGCAGTACCTGTCGAAATTCTCGGTGACAAGCTTGCCACAGGATTGGTATATGAAGACCAGATTACGAAAGAAAAAATTACTCTAAATACACCAGGGATTTTTGTGGAGATCGGCGCACTACCCACCACTGAATTTGCAAAAGAAGTAGTAGAGCTCAATCAACTTGGATACATCCCTGTCGATCCGCGAACACAACAGACAAAAACTACTGGCATTTGGGCTGCAGGAGACTGTACCGACGGGCTCTACCATCAAAATAACATTGCAGCGGGAGATGCGGTTAAAGCACTCGAAGACATATATCTCCATATTAAAGCGAAATAAGGAATTGAATTTCAAACCTCAAGAAATGGATGTAGTTCTAGGCGGACAAGAAAAATAATACGAGCCGTACTAATGTACGGTGAGAATTATTTTTTGAAGTCCAACAACGAAATGCGCCATTTCTGGAGGTTCTACAAAACTTTCTTAAGTTCACTATACACACGCTGGACGATTTTTGCATAGCCGGCGTCATTTGGATGTATTGCATCAGACATATATTTCATATTCCCGACCAATCCTTCCAGTACATTTGAAACATACACAGTCCCCTTCGCTTTTGCCAAGTTTTCAAATTCATTTTCATATGGGTCGCCGAGTAACCCACCTTGGATGCCAAGGAGTACTACCACCGCACCAGTCGACTGTATTTTTGTAATAATCGCATTAAGATTTTTAAACGTTTCTGCTTTTGGGACTTTTTTTAAGTAGTCATTACCCCCGAGAAGCACAATAACGACTTTTGGCTTGAACTCTCTAATCCGATCCACACGGGCAAGTCCTTCTTCTGTTGTATTTCCTGCAATACCTAAGTTTACGATCGGCTCACCGATTTTTTTTGAAAGCTGGGAGACGAGATCATTTCCAGTCGTAGCACCCACACCTTCGATCAAACTATCGCCAAAGGCGACGACTGAGTCACCGCTTGAGGGATAGTTTGTGATTTTTATTGCTGGTTTAAAAAAGAAAAAACCAGCAATAACTAAAATGATTCCAAAAATGAGGATGAGTTTTTGATTAAACAAAGAATTCATGGAAATAGTATAGCAAGGAAAATGATTATTGATGAAAAAACCACTCTTTCGAGTGGCTTTGCTTTGTGGTCACAAGTTACTAAATTTTTTGCTTCAAGTATTCGCAAAAAATGTAAGTACTTGCCGACCCCGTCTCGTCTATTTTTCTACTAAAAAATATGACTGCGACTTCACAAATACACAAAAAGACTG
>JBKJHK010000038.1:0-6172 GCA_046599035.1 Parcubacteria group bacterium
GCACCGGAGAAAGATCCGGTAGAACGGAACAAAACAAAGAATAGTAGTTTTGAGAAAAAGCACCCCGAAAGGGGTGTTTTTTTGCTGTAATTTTTTGGAAAAAAAGTACTTGACAAAGTAATAGTATTGGTTGTATAATATAAGTATGAGAATAAGTTCTTTGTTTGGACTCGCCACGGGCGTTTTTATTACCGCGGCAGCTGTCTCTTTCGGCATGTCAATTGCCGAAGAACAGGCTAATATAGCTTTCGTCGACGGGGTCGTCGAGGGAAATATTTTAGTGGGTGCCGCGGTTTGCGGTGTCATGTTTATTATCACCCGAGCTTTCGAGCGGGTGAATGTCAGACGGCGACAACGAGCGATACGTTTGGGTCAGTATGACCAATCGTGCGCAGTCAAAAACTGGCCAGAAGGCCACTCCGGGGTTCGGAGGTAAATTGAACCACAACTTTTAGCCGGCGACCTCTTCCAGGTTTGCCGGCTTTTTCTTGTAAAAAACAGTTTTTTCTGATATATTCTTGGGGTTATTGAAATAAATGCGTACAGCTGTTCTGGTAGATAACAAGTAAAAAAAATATGCGCGTGTAGCTCAGCTGGTAGAGCAATCGACTGATACTCGGTAGGTCCCAGGTTCGACCCCTGGCACGCGCACAAAAAGAAAAAGACCCTTCCGGGTTTTTTCTTTTTGTGCGCGTGCAGAAAGTCCGTCTAGGACTTTCGTCTGGGGTCGAACGGACTCGCGGTCTACGCGGACAGCAGTCCGTGTCGCGAGTCCGGTGCCCAGAAATTTCTCGTTTGACGAAACGAGAAATTTCGAGGGAGAAATTCCGCGCAGAAAAATATTGCAGGCTTTCACCTGCATATTCTTTCTGCGTGATTTTTGTGTTGCAAAAATCAGGTACGCGCACAAAACACGAAATTTATTCTCTTCTAAAATATCACAAAAGGTCTTGAAAAGTGATAAAATCACTTTTCACTCGGTAGGTCTAGGAGAAACTCCTGGTTCTTGCATTATCTCCACATTATGGTTAAATTGAAGATGGAGGTCTTATGTTCCCAGAAACTTCACTCGAAATTCTTCGAAAGGTGAACTTTCATAAGGTCATTTTTTCGGTTTCAAAGGAGACCAAATTTAACCTAGTGATGATCATTATCCTATGCAGTCTTCTCTCAACCTTTGTTGGCTTGGTTCTTTCGTGGGCAGGGTTATTTAATGCTTCAGCCTGGACCCTCCTTTAAAGGATGTCTTCAATGAAAGTCCGTATCCAATCCTGGGGGATTCCTGGCAACGAGTTCTTAATTTTTCTGTTTTTGATATTTTGCTGGGTAGTCCTATGGGCGTCGTACTAACACTACAGCGCCCTTTTTCTTGCATTCTTTGGCTTAGAGGAATAGCATATATACATATGAAAAATACATTTAGTGCGTTTGATACATTGAAAAGTGCATGGAAGTTATTCCTTATTCATAAGAAGTTTTATCTCAAGACAGTTCTTGTGTTCGGAGGCATTGCTGTCTTAGCTGACTGGATGGCAGACGAAAAATCAATGATGCTTGTTGATAAGGTCCTTTCTCTTATAAGCACAGTTGCTTCATGGTACGGGTCTGTGATCCTTATGAAAGCATCGCTTGCGGTTTCTAAAAATCAGGTGATTCCGCAAGATGCCTTTTCTGTATCAGGGAAGACACTTTTCGTACTTGCCGTAAGCTCATTTTTGGTTGGCATCGGGACATTCATCGGTTTAATCCTTCTCATCATTCCTGGTATTATCTTTGCAGTACGTACAAGTCTTACATCATACATTATTCTCGATGGTGAAAGTGAAATCATTCCTGCAATCAAAAAAAGTGCTGCGCTGACTAAAGAATATTTCTGGAGCGTCCTTCGTCTCTTTGCGTGTATCTGCGTACTCGCAGCTCTATCAGTGTTTCCACTTATTGGTTTCGGCTTTATTATCCTTGTTCCTGTCTCTACTCTCGCACTTTCTCTGGTATACCGAAAACTACAGGCACAGCCTGCTGTGGAGGTGGTGTCACAGGTGTAGTTGCATCTTCTGGGTGAGTATGGTTTAATCGAGGAAGATATGTGTTTTGGAAAGAAAATCCTTCTTAGTCTTACCAGCGGATCCCTTCTTTGCATCATGTGTTTCTGTTTGACCATGATGAAAAAGTAAAACTAACCTCTAAAGGGCGCCTCTCAAGGCGCCCTTTTGTCTGCTCGCTTTTTTGCTCTTTTTGCTGTAGAATAGCCTCTTGCGTATGAGAGTCCGCAAGTAAATTTAATTAGATAATTAGAGAAAATTTAGATGAAAAAAACAAAAATCGTAGCGACCATCGGTCCGGCAACAGAGAGTGAGCCAATGCTTACAAAGCTTTTACAAGCAGGTATGAATGTCATGCGCCTCAACTTTTCGCACGGCGATTTCAATGAACATCAGGGACGAGTGGATAACCTCAGGAAGGCAATGAAGAAGACCGGGATGCCCGCAGCGATCCTGCAGGACCTCGGTGGACCAAAGATTCGTATTGGTACATTCAAAACCGAAGGAGTCACTCTCAAAGCAGGACAGACATTTACGCTTACTACAGAAAAGATCGAAGGAGATGAGACTCGGGTGTCTATAAACTATCCGCTCTTCCCAAAAGAAGTAGCAAAAGGACATATTGTTTTCTTGCACGACGGAAAGAAGAAACTTCAGGTGATAGATGTAAAAGGTAATGATGTGATCTGTAAAGTGCTTGTCGGTGGTGAAATCAAAGGCAAGCGAGGAGTAAATCTTCCGGACTCTGACCTCACTATCAAATCTCTCACAGAGAAAGACCTTGCCGATCTCGAATTCGGTATTAAAAACAAAGTAGACTTTATCGCACTTTCTTTTGTGAGGCGGCCATCTGACATCACAGAACTTCGAGAGATTCTTGCAAAGCGAAAATGTGATGCAGGCATCATTGCAAAGATTGAGACTCCACAGGCGATTGAAAATATTGATGAAATCATCGACCTCGTAGACGGCATCATGGTCGCGCGAGGGGATTTGGCGATCGAAGTGCCGTATGCAAAAGTTCCTGGGTATCAGAAGATGATGATCGAGAAGTGTAATGCACTCGGCAAGCCGATCATTACTGCGACTCAAATGATGGAGTCTATGATCAAGAGTCCCATAGCAACTCGTGCAGAAGTTTCTGATGTTGCTAATGCGATTATTGACGGTACTGATGCGGTGATGCTTTCAGAAGAAACAACACTTGGAGACTTCCCTGTAGAAGCAGTGACTGTCATGGCTACAGTTGCAGAGGAAATCGAGACAGAGTACTCAACTGGTTTTGCGATCTCAGAAACACCAGAAGGAGTTCTTTCACGAGCAGATGCGCTTTCTGCATCCCTCGTAAATATTGCAGAAGATACAGCGAGCGAAGCGATCATGATTATTTCTGACGATATAAAAGCTACATGGATGGTATCTCGATTCAAAGCGTCAATGTCAGTAATCGCTCTCACTTCAAACGAGCGAACATACAACAAACTCAATCTCTCATGGGGTGTGACCCCAGTGCTTTTAAAGAAAGCAAAGTCATTTGCTGATGCAGTAAAAGGTGCGAAGGCAGAAGTCTCAAAAATGAAAATGGCTAAAAAAGGGGATATGGTCACAGTGCTTGGAGCGATGGACCAAAAATCAGAAGTGAATACTATCATAGTAGAAAAGATATAGTCTAAAAGTTTTAAAAAAACCAAAAAAGAGCTCTAGAAGGGCTCTTTTTTGGGTCTAAAAAAACTTGACAAAGATGTATAGAGTATGTTATACTGTTCCCCAGTAGTACATTAAAAAATGCCCCACTTGAGGCTAATCAAGTAGAGAGGATGGGATACCATCATGTCTTTTGCATTTCTGGACGGTGCTATTGAAGAGATGGAGCAGGCTGAGGCGAAAGCTAAAGCTGTTCGTCAGCTGGAGGAGTTACGGCTCAAGGCCGAAAATGATCGGCGGATAAAAGAACAAGCGGCTTTGCGTGTCTTGCAGGCGTCGAGCGAGTACTTGCTCAATGCGTGTGATGCCACGACTGCCGCTTCGGCCTTCACTATGAAAGGCTTCAGTGACGCCGTCACTGACCTGATTGCCCTCGGCGAGCTCTGTGGCAAGGGCGAGATGGATCTCATCCATAAAGCCATTGTTGCCCGGCCGGAGTTGTTCTATTTCCTCGCTTTGCGCCGCTACTTCCGGCAGACTCAGGATATGGAAGTGGGAACGCTCTACTTGGAGCGCTTCCTCACCATTCCGGAGACGAAAGAGGAAATTTCGCATGACAATTTCATTGTCGGCGCCACCAAGGCAGCCCTCGTGATCGCCGCCGAAAATTACTCCGGCAAGCCGGAGATGCTGAAGAAGTTTGCGAAGCTCATCCTGAATCGCTTTCCTGGCATACCCGGTGGCGAATTTCATGGCTTCCGTGGTCTGCTGAGTGGGGTGGCGCGGACAGGGATTCTGAAGGAAGCAGTCAGTGTTCCTTCTTCCAAATCCGGCAAGCCGGATTATCACAACAACAAGCCGAAGGCAGTGCCGGGCTCAAAAATCCCCGACGCGAAGTACGTACAAAAGACTGCTGCCGCCGAGCGCGTGCAGTTGACGGTCCTGCCCGGTGTGACAGCAAAGTTGGGAGACTTCAACGCCAACAATGCCGCTGCCCGCGCGCGTAACAACAAAAAGAAAAAAGTCGCCTAAGGACGACACAACTCTGACTCAACAAAGATTGAGCAGGTGTAGTACATTCAAGACTTCGATTTACATCGGGGTCTTTTCTTTATGTAAAAATTGTTTTCTCTTGCTGTACACACTTTTTACTTTTCTCTCTTGGGGCTATAATGTGCCCATGATTACCAACAGACGAACACTACTTCTTGGCATCTTCATTGCCATTATTCCATTTCTTGGTTTTCCTTCTGCATGGAAGACATTTATGATCCTTGCCTCAGGTCTCACACTCATCGGCTTTTCTGTAGATATTACGATTCCCAAGAAGATCCCACGTCGAATTGTACGCAGAAAAGAAACAGTTAATCCGGTATTCAGAGAAAGTATTATCACGAATCCAAACTCGGGAACAAAAAAAGAAAAAAATACAGAGAAAAACTGGGATGCTCCGCTCTCCATGCCTGATAAAGGAAGTGATAACTTATGAAAAGTGTAGTGAAAAGCATACAGGAAACTGCGAGTAAACATTCTCTTGTTATTGCACTCTTTCTTCTTGCATCTTTACTTTTTCTTATCCTTTTCCTTGTCCCTGTTTTTTTTCCTGATAGTTATAAAAGTGAAGCAAGAGTCTCTGCTACTACCAATCTAGAACAGACACCTTCTGTCAAAGATATAGGAGATGTTGAGCCAGTTACTCACATCGCAACTCCGAGTGCGGTCAAAGCGATCTATATGAGCCAGTGTGTGGTAGGGACGCCCTCTTTTCGGAAGAAATTGGTCGACCTGGTCGACACGACAGAGCTCAACTCACTCATGATCGACATCAAGGACTTCTCAGGAACGATCGGTTTCAAGACTAAAAGTCCACTCCTTGCATCTGCCTCCATGAAAGGTTGTGGAGCAAACGATATGAGAGAATTCATTGCGTCACTCCATAAAAAAGGCATCTACGTGATCGGGCGTATTACTGTTTTCCAAGATCCGTTCTATACAAAAGCCCATCCTGAACAAGCGGTACAGAGTAAGGCGGGAGGAGTATGGAAAGATCGCAAAGGACTTTCATTTATTGATGTGTCGAGCAGGCCCTACTGGGACGTGGTTGTTGCACTTTCTAAAGAGTCGTATGAGCTTGGTTTTGATGAGTTGAATTATGACTATATCAGGTATCCGTCGGATGGAAATATGAAAGACGCGGTTTTTGTTAATCAAAACAAACCAGAAGCACTCGAGACATTTTTTGCATACTTAGAGAAACAAGTAAAGCCACTCGGCGTGGTGACATCTGCAGATATTTTCGGCATGACGACAGTAGTATTCGATGATATGGGAATCGGACAAGTGCTCGAGAGAGCATTGCCATATTTCGACTACATTGCACCGATGGTTTACCCGTCTCATTTTGGAAAAGGTTTTCATGGATATGCGGATCCGAACAAAAATGTATACGGGTAAACCATCGGTGCAATGTAGTCGAAATATGGCAA
>JBKJHK010000008.1:0-3421 GCA_046599035.1 Parcubacteria group bacterium
GGAAGAAATTTTAAACTTGATTCTACCTCTTACATCGGGATTTTACGATGTGACTATAGGTTCCCGACTTCTTGGATCAATTTCAAAAGGATCCATGACAAAGTTCAATATGCTTGGAAACAAGATATTCTCTTTATTGGTGCGGACTTTCTATAAAGGTGGAAAAAATGTAACGGATGTATTGACAGGTTATTTTGCTTGGAAACGAGAGACTATAGAGAGACTTCGATCACATTTAGTTTCTGAAGAGTTCACTATAGAAATGGAGATGGTCACTAAGATGGCAAAACTTCGAGATAGAATGTTTTTCGTACCGATCGGTTATGACCCTCGAGCAGGACAAACCAATCTTCGTCCGATTAGAGACGGTTTATACATTTTTCAAATGTTTTTAAAAAATTTATTTTGGAAACCAAAATATGTACCATCGCACATACGTACTCTGACTAAAACCAATAATCAATCTGCTGACGAAGTATTCAACACATTGTCAGTGGTGATCCCCGCACTCAACGAAGAGATGGGTATTGCTGCTGTTATCAATCAGATCCCAGTAAAAAGACTTGAAGAATTGGGCTACAGGACTGAAATTATTATTGTTGACAATGCTTCTACAGACAAGACTGCAGAGATTGCTATTGCTCATGGAGCACGCGTGATCAGCCAGCCGATGCGAGGATATGGGAATGCATATCAGGCGGGCTTTGATCATGCGGTTGGAGATATTATTGCTACAGGGGATGCAGATATGACATATCCATTCGATGCACTACCTGAACTTTTGGCAACTCTAAAACACAAGAAGCTCGATTTCATGACCACTGACCGGCTCACCAAGCTTAATCCTGCTGCAATGACTTATAGCCACGTATTTGGAAATTGGCTGCTCACGTTCGTCACTCGAACTCTCTTTTCCTGGCCATTTCGTGACTCTCAATCAGGTATGTGGGTCTTCAAACGTAAAATATGGAAACATCTTGATGTAAGATCCGCAGGAATGCCATTCTCTCAAGAATTGAAAGTTGATGTCTATGTTAAAGGCTTCAAATGCGGGGAAGAGATTATTGAATACCGTCCGCGTATCGGGGAAGTGAAGCTTAATACTATAAGCGATGGTGTAAAAAATATGCTTCACTTGTTCAGAAAGAAAATATACTATTCAAAGAAGGCTCCTGTAAATGCCTTTCAGAAAAAGAGTACCTATATAAATTAAATTAAATTAAGTGGAACAGGTAAAAAAGAACATTGTTATCATAAGCCATTATTACCCTCCACACACTGGTGGTATTGAAATTGTTGCATTTAACCACGCAAGACGTCTGGCACAGCTCGGAAATACAGTCACTGTAGTGACGAGTAATATTTCTTCAGAAAAACAAGATTCATTGGTGGGTGGTGTGCGAGTACTGCGAGTCAAAGCTTCAAATATTTTTGAAAAATATGGAGTTCCATTTCCTTTGTTTTACCCGTCTCTCTGGAAGATTCAAAAAAGTGTTGTGGAGCATGCAGATATTGTACATGTACATGATGCTTTTTATATATCTTCATTCATAGGTGTAATTATTGCAAAGATATATAAGAAGCCAGTAGTACTGACACAACACGTTGCATTCGTGAGCCATACTAATAAAATTGTTAATCTGATTCAAAAGGTTGTGTATAACACTACAGGTGCTTTGGTATTCAAACTTTCAAACAAGATCCTCACGTACAATGATCGAGTACGGAGTTTTCTTCTACACAAAGGTGTACCAGAAAATAAACTTTTTTCACTTATAAACGGAGTTGATACTGCTTTATTCAAGCCACTTTTACCGCACGACAAGAAGGAATTGCGTCAAAAATTTGGCTTTTCCTCATTGGAAAAGATAATTTTATTTGTCGGAAGGTATGTACCCAAGAAAGGTTTTGACAAAGTGCTCAGTATACGTGATCCAAAATATAAAATTATCTGCGTCGGAGGGGAGACCCCGAAAGAAAAATTTGACAATGTCATCTTTCTACCAAAATGCGATCAGTCTACATTGGCAGAAATTTATCAAATAGCAGATATATTTGTATTACCTTCTGTAAGCGAAGGGTTTCCACTCTCGATCCAGGAAGCAATGGCCTCAGGATTGCCGATTGTTACCGTAAAAGATACTGGGTACGAACAATACAATCTTGATGCGAATTTAATTTCCTTTATCGGTAAGCCTGAAGAGAGGCTACTCAAGGATGCGGTTACTCAGATCATTTTCGATCAAAACCTCATGAATAAAATGGGGGCGTATTCAAAACAGTATGCTCATACTCATTTTGATTGGGAAATAGTCATTAAAAAATTGAACGAGCTCTACGATTCTCTGCTCGTTCCAAACAAAAAAATAATTGCGATAGTCTCCGATGCAATATATCCTTTTAATAAAGGTGGAAAAGAAAAACGTTTGCATGATATTACCACTCGCCTAGTAAAAAAAGGATATAGTGTGACTGTGTATTGCATGCATTGGTGGGGGGAGGAACAAAAAAGTATAGTGCGAGATGGGGTAACATTTTATGCGATCAGTCCTTATTATCCGTTATATCACAGGGAACGACGGTCAATAAAACAAGGAGTTTTCTTCGCTCTTCATTGTTTAAAACTCCTGTCCAAATCGTTTGATATAATGGAAGTAGATCATATTCCTCATTTGGTTCTTTTTACAACCAAATTTGTTTCACTGATTAAGCGAAAAAAGATGATCGTTATCTGGCATGAAGTATGGGGTAAAGAATATTGGCAAACCTATCTTGGTGGACTGAAAGGTTATCTTGCATACTTAATTGAAAGAATTACTGTAACCTTTCCTGATGTTATCGTGTCAGTCTCAGAGCACACAACTCACAACCTCACTTCTATACTGAAAGCTAAAAAACCTATCATAACCATACCTATTGGTTTTGATCTTACGTACATAGAGAACATTTCACCATCCGCTACCATATCAGATGTTGTTTTTTCAGGAAGACTCCTGACGCACAAGCATATTGATATCTTGCTGAAAGCGCTGCACATACTTAAGCATAAAAATATTCTACTTAAAACAATCATTATCGGAGAAGGTCCCCAAAAAGATCATCTTTTAGAACTTTCTTTAACATTAGGCTTACATGATCAAGTTTCTTTCTTTGGATTTACAGAAAAACATGCTGACATGTACAGTATTTTAAAATCATCAAAGCTTTTTGTACTTCCATCCACTCGAGAAGGTTTTGGTATGGTAGTGATCGAAGCCAATGCATGTGGCCTTCCAGTACTCACTACAGACGACAAACACAATGCAGCAAAAGATCTTGTAATAGATGACAACGGAGGTGTATTCGTTTTAGATGAAATGGTGCTTGCTGATACAATAAGTAAAACTCTTAGTACAAGAAAAAGCTCTGAGTTCTACGTACA
>JBKJHK010000024.1:0-5403 GCA_046599035.1 Parcubacteria group bacterium
CTAACCTCTTATGTTTATATTTGTACGACCTGCCACATGGTGGCAGCAGATGTACAGACCGACACAAACATAAAAGATAGTTTGTGAATGTATGTCTGAATGTCTGTAATACAGTAAAAGACGGGATAAATTCTCTCATGCAGAAATGAGCTTTGTATACGAAAGCTCTGAAACGTTTTTGATATTAAGTTGTCAATGATCGATTCGTGCAGACAAAACTGGAGTACGGAAATATGATAAGTAGAATGGCCTTTACGTATAAGTAAGGACACACTACCTATCTAGACAATTATATATGTGAGAGCGTGTCTCACAAAGTAATTGATGTGGATAACTATGTAGGAAATACTCCAAAATGGAGCTTTTCCTTACATGACCCACGTAGCTTAGTATCTCATGAAGAGGCGTCAAAAGTCAATATTACGAACAGAGACTAGGGATATGAGAAAAGAGACAGGAAAAGCCAGAATTTCATATCTCAAGTCTCGTATCTCTTGTCTCTATCCCACAAGAGAATAACGACTCCATCGACGCTCACCTATCTTCTTAAGGACACCAGCATCAATGAGTGCAATAAGCTCTCTTTGTATGGTTTTTTCACTACAATCACGTATAACTTGAGCGATATCTTTAATCGTCAGATCTTTCTTTTTCTTGAGGAGATTCACAATAATTGACTGACGATTTGTCTTTTTAAATCCATTACCCTCTGAAGCCTCTTCATTAAGAGACATTTTGTCTTTTATAGTATACTGCTGAACTTTATACTCTGTTTTATATTCTGACCTATCAAAAGTGTCGTGAGTGTTCGATGAAGAAACTGTTGGATTTTGAGGATTCCGAGGTACCTCAAAAAAGGTTTTTGAGAAGGCGAACTGAGTTCCCTCTTGCTGTTCTTTGCGGAGAGCACCGAGTGAGCTGACGAGGTTCATGAATTCACCCTTAAGGATGGAGAAATTCATCGGGGACACCAAACCAGAGCGCGACGCTACTTCAAGCAAAGAGACGACTTCCAGAACCTTGGTCTTTACATCATTTGAGAATTCATACTCTCTTGATTCAAGGATATCTTTGAAACCGATTATAAAAGACAAAAGATTTGACACTTTGGTCCGGAGCGTCCACTTCATCGGCTCGTTATCTCCAAAAAGGTTGGTGACCATATAAAGGGCAGTTGCCAACTTTTCTGTCTTTTTGTAGACAAAGACAAACGATTGATCTTTGGAGAAGTAATCAATCGGGCTTTGGTTATAGCTATTTAGCTCCGCAGATTTCTCTGGATTATGCTCGGATGCTATGTCTTTTTTGTGACCTTGATTGTCCATTAGTTTATTTTAGTTTTTTAAAGACATTTATTAGACGTCCTATATTGTCTTATATAATACCACATGTCCTTTAAAGTGACAAGGGCTTGTCAGATGTTGTCCATTATATACCAAGGTATAGACAGAAGCTAGATATTAGAAGTAACCCAGTAGGTCATTTTACTAAATGAGGAGTTAGCGAAAAATACAAAAATACGTCATACGGATTCTTTTTAAGAATCTTACTTCTAAATCTCTAGCATCTAACTTCCATTCCACTTTGTGTTACAATATATAGAAATACAAACACATTTTTTATGGGACGAAAGAAAAAACAATCGGAAGAAAAAGAGGAAGATACAGAAGGGGGTTTGTTTACCTACCTGCAAGAAGAGACAGTCCAAGGGATCATCGCTGTACTTTTTTTCGTACTCGCCACTTTCTTTACACTCTCAGGTTTTGCACGTGGAGGAAAGGTTGGCTTCTGGTCATACGACTTCCTGAAAAACCTCTTCGGTTACGGTTACTGGCTTCTCCCTCTTCTATTCTTCATCCTCTGTATTTCTTTTTTCAATTCCCTGAAAAAAAAACTTGCCCTCACACACAGCATTGGAGGTCTCCTCTTCTTCTGCTCTACACTTGCTCTTCTCAATATCTTTACTTCAACCTCAGAGCTTGGGGGCAAAGGAGGTGTTGTCGGGAACCTCATCTCTTCCCCACTTCTTTCACTTTTTGATCTCTATGCATCGATCATTATCCTGATCGCCTTTGGTATTATTTCTTTTTTGGTCATGTTTGATATTCCACTCAAACTCCATTTCGCTTCTTTCTTTAAAAAGAAAGAAGTACTTCTGGGAACGGAAGTGGGAATAGAAGACCGGGAGCCAATACTCACTCCGGCCACTGCGCAGGCACTTGCACAAGTAGAAGAGCCCAGAGCAATGAGTAAAAAAATATCAGGTGACGATGAGAAAAAAGAATTTGATCTCGGTGGTGGCTTCCTTTCTCTTTCTGGTAAAGAATTTGTCCCACCTCCCCTTACGCTCCTTGAAAAAGACCGCGGCAAGCCAGGTGTCGGAGATATCAAAGCAAACTCAAATATCATCAAACGTACGCTTGCAAACTTTGGCATCAATGTAGAGATGGATGAAGTATCTGTCGGACCTTCTATTACCCGCTATGCGCTCAAACCTGCAGAAGGAGTAAAGCTCTCTCGAATACTAGGCCTTCAAAACGACCTTTCTCTTGCTCTTGCGGCACACCCGCTCCGTATCGAGGCACCAATCCCTGGCAAGTCACTCGTTGGTATTGAAATTCCAAACACAACTAAGACCACTGTAGGTATGGGTTCACTGCTCGCAACCTCTGAATTCCAAAATTCGGAAGATCCACTCATGGTATGTCTCGGTAAAGGTATTTCTGGTATGTCATACTTTGCAAATCTTGCCAAAGCGCCTCATATGCTCATAGCAGGTGCAACTGGCTCTGGAAAATCTGTCACTATTCATGCAGTCATTACTTCACTCCTCTACCGTAACTCACCTGAAAGCCTTAAATTTATTATGGTAGACCCAAAGAGAGTGGAGCTCACTCTTTATAACAAAATCCCTCACCTCCTCACTCCTGTAATCACTGATGCAAAAAAAGCTATTCTTGCACTTAAGTGGGCAGCGAAAGAAATGGATCGCCGTTACGATATATTACAGAGTGTATCTTTACAGAATATAAAGTCCTATCACAAAAATATCGTTGAACCAGCCCTTAAGAAAGCAAGAAACGGTAAAGAAGAAGCTGCTCCTGTAGAGACAATGCCGTATATAGTGATCGTGATCGACGAACTTGCAGATATTATGCAAGCGTACCCGCGAGAGCTCGAAGCAGGTATTGTCCGCCTTGCTCAGATGTCTCGTGCAGTCGGTATCCACCTGATCCTCTCTACCCAGCGACCAAGCGTCAATGTTATTACTGGACTTATCAAAGCAAATATTCCGACTCGTCTTGCACTTCAGGTAGCGTCTCAGATCGACTCCCGCACGATCCTCGACATGTCTGGAGCAGAAAAGCTCCTCGGTGCCGGAGACATGCTGTACCTTTCAGGAGAGATGTCGCAACCTCAGCGTATCCAGTCCGCATATATTTCAGAAAATGAATTGAAAGGTGTCGTAAAATATCTTGCCGACAATTATTCTCTCGAGCTTCCAAACGAAATCGACCTTTCCGGGAAAGTGAGCTCAGGTAAGAATTCTATTTTTGAAGCAAACCTTGAAGAAGGTGGTAATGAAGAAGAAGAAGATGATGATTTGTATGAGGAAGCACGTTCTATTGTTGTAGAATCAGGTAAAGCTTCTACATCATACCTTCAACGTAAACTTGGTATCGGCTACGCAAGAGCTGCACGTCTCATTGATGCACTAGAGGACAACCAAGTGATTGGACCTGGTTCTGGAGCAAAGGCTCGAGACATTTTGGTCTCTAAAGATGAAGCATCTACTGAGTGATAACCTTTTATGCGACACAATGGCATTTACTATCTCAAATTTTACTCACTCATCGTGCTTGGTATAATCGTCGTCGGTTATAGCATCTTTCAAGCACAAAAAATACTCGGGGGTCCTAAAATTACAGTTGTTTCTCCTATTAATGGCGCAACATACACTACATCGCTCATAGAAATCAAAGGTGTGGCGAGAAATGTAAGCACTCTTATGTTAAATGACCGACCACTCTACACTGACAAAGCAGGCAACTTTTCTGATACATTGCTCCTCAACCCTGGCTATACTATACTTAAGCTCGAGGCGAAGGATAAGTTTGGTTCTGAAACGAAAAAAATGATAGAAATTATTTACAAGCAAATCTAAAAAACTACATGCAAAAGAAACCCAAAAAAGAGAAAGTGGCGAAATCTAATGATGCAGGTGTAGCAGATACA
The DNA here is from genome assembly GCA_046599035.1 of Parcubacteria group bacterium. Taxonomy (GTDB): domain Bacteria; phylum Patescibacteriota; class Minisyncoccia; order Phycocordibacterales; family DATDWN01; genus UBA910. The sequence continues at coordinate 4,237 of JBKJHK010000024.1, forward strand.
CTGAGAGAAATACGGACAAAATTTGGTGAAGATTCAATTATGATGCTCGGAGACAAGCCTCGTGTTGATATTAATGCAATTCCCACTGGCTCTATCGGCCTTGATGCAGCACTTGGGGTGGGCGGAATTCCTCGTGGACGTATTATTGAAATATTTGGACCAGAATCTTCTGGTAAGACTACCCTCTCCCTTCATATTGTCGCTGAAGCTCAAAAGATGGGTGGTATTTGTGCATTTATTGATGCTGAACACGCAATGGATCCTGAGTATGCCCAGAGACTTGGTGTACGCATCGACCAGTTACTCATTTCTCAACCAGACAACGGTGAACAAGCCCTTGAGATCGTGGAGTCTCTGGTGCGTTCAGGCAAGATGGATGTGATTGTTATCGACTCTGTAGCAGCCCTTACTCCAAAAGACGAAATTGAGGGGGATATGGGAGCGCACCATGTCGGCAAGCAAGCACGTCTCATGTCCCAGGCCCTTCGAAAACTTACAGCTATTGTCGCAAAGTCTAAAACTGTTGTCATCTTTATCAACCAGATCCGCATGCAGATCGGTGTAATGTTTGGTAACCCTGAAACTACACCAGGAGGAAAGGCTCTCAAATTTTATACTTCTGTCCGTCTTGATATTCGACGTATCGCTCAGATCAAAAAAGGTGAAGAAGTAATGGGAGGGCGTATTCGTGTCAAAGTCGTAAAGAACAAAGTTGCCGCTCCTTTCAAACAAACAGAATTTGATCTTATGTACAATGAAGGCATTTCTCGTGAAGGAGAAATTATTGCTCTCGGTGAGAAAATGGGAATTATACAAAAATCAGGAACAAGTTATGGATATGGTGACATAAAGCTTGGTCGTGGATATGATGCAACACGACAATTCTTGAAAGAAAACAAAAAAGAAGCTGAGGAGATATTGAAAAAAATCAGAGAAAAGCTCCAGGCAAATGGTGGTTCAGTGGTGCCGAGTAGCGGGGGCAGTAGTGATGAAAGTGAATCTTCAGGAAGTGAAGAATAAAGAATAGTAAGTCTAATACAGAAAACCTCGCCTTACAGCGGGGTTTTCTTTTTGTATTGTAAGAGACATTAAAATAAGCTATAATCCCATAGAAATACAAGAAATTAAACTTTCCAAAACCATGGCAATGCTTGAATATAATGAAAT
>JBKJHK010000035.1:0-4973 GCA_046599035.1 Parcubacteria group bacterium
AAAAGCTCTGAGTTCTACGTACATTGTGCAGAAAAATATAGTTGGGATGTGATTTTTCCCCAGATTGAAAGTCTATATTCATAAAAAATACGATGACCAATCAACTTTCTAAAAAAATAGACCATATTCCAAATCTGACAGTAGTGTCTGCATATTTTCATCCTAAAATTGGTGGTCTTGAAACTATTGCATACACCACAGCAAAAAAGCTCCATACAAGCGGGGAATACAACGTAAGTATCATTACAAGTAACTATGCGGGCACGGGATACAAGAAAGAAATCATAGATGGCATGACGGTACACCGCTTGCCTATTTGGTTTGTACTTTCAAACAGCCCGATCAATCCACTTTGGTATTCACAAATAAAAAAAATCTACAAAAAAGAACAAACAGATATTGTGCACACACATTCACCTGTACCTTTCATGGCCGACGTTGCGGTCTTTGCAGCACAGAGCGAGCATATTCCGACTGTCTCCACATATCATTCAGGTGGAATGAAAAAAGGTAAATGGTGGACCGATGTCATTATTTATTTTTATGAAGAATATTTTCTCCGAGCTCTTTTCAAAAAAACCAATAAAGTAGTCACCGTGCATCAGGAATTTATGAAGAAAAATTATCCTGAAGTCGGATACAAAACTTTTTTCATTCCGACAGGAGTTGATCTAAAAAGATTTACTCCAACTGCATTGCCTGAAAATGATATGGTTACATTTGTTGGTCGAATTGAACATAGTTCAAGTTGGAAGGGAATCGAACAACTTCTCCAAGCAATGGTTTTAGTTCTTAAGGAGAGACCGGAAGTGAAACTTACCTTGGTGGGTGGCGGAGATGCACTGGCGCATTATACAGAGAGAACAAAATCTTTAGGTATTAGTGATTCTGTATTTATAAATGGACCAAAGTTTGGACTCGATCTCGTAAAAGCATACGCAGAAACGACGCTTATAGCCCTCCCTTCTACTTCTGACTCTGAAGCCTTTAGTGTCACTCTAGTGGAGGCTCAGGCCTCAGGGAGGCCGATTATCGGTACTACTACCGGGGGCACTCCTCAGGTGATCCAAGATGGAGAAAATGGCCTCTTGGTGCCACCGAAAGACCCGCAGGCGCTTGCAGATGCAATCCTTCGTATTCTAGGGGACAGGAAACTGGCGGAACAAATGAGTGAGGCTGGTAGTAAAAAATCAAAAGAATTCAGCTGGGAAATTCAAACCAAAAAATACAGTCTTTTGTTTGAAGAATTGCTCAATAATACAGTGTCATGAAAATAACAATCCTCGCCTCAGGAACAATCAAAAGCAACTTTTCATACCGAGTCTTGCAACTCGGCCGTTCTCTTGTAGCTCGAGGTCACATAGTCTCTATCATTGTACCTTCTGCGGACAAATATAATAACTTTAAGAATGTGAAAATCTCCTTGATCGACGGAGTAAAGATTATTCAGCCGTTTCAATTTAACACCAGACGTCTTGAACTCAACCTTATTCCTTATATACTGCACACGTTATATATAATACTCTCTGAAAGAGCAGATCTCATATACATCTACAAACCGACACCGATAACTCTCGGAGGTTTTCTTGGGAAGATGCTTTACGGCACACCAGTCGTACTCGACATGGATGACCTGGGGAGCGAGGTGATGCGGATCGAAGGGCACTCTCTTTTTCAGATAAAGCTTGTTGAATGGTGTGAAAATATTGCTGCTCGTTTTTCTAATAGAATTGTTGTCGTATCTACCTATCTCTATGAACTATACAGAAAAGAATTTCCTTTCAAAGATATTCTTATTATTCCAAATGGAGTAGATGACGTATGGTTTTCACCAATCATTGCACGGAGCACAGAGAAGAAAATCGTATTCTTGGGTGCGATCAATAGGAAAAATATCCTTGAACCACTTTTTGATGTGCTTCCAGATGTCATTAGAAAATATCCTGATCTAAAAGTCCTCATAATAGGAGGGGGGACATTCTTAGAGTATTTTAAAGAAAAAGCTCAAACCTTAGGTCTCGCAGAAATTATTGAATTCACTGGTTGGCTTGCATTAGACGAGGCAAGATCTCTGTTGAAAGCAGGAGATATTGGGTACAATTATATGCCTGATGAGCCGACTATCAAAGCATCAAGTAACATGAAAGTGCCTCAGTATATGGCTCGAGGTGTAGTGCCTTTGGTCAGTCGGGTAGGAGACTTAGAAAAAGCAATTGAATACGGTGAAGCAGGCTATACTGCAATGCCAGATGACCTCCATTCGCTCGAATCGACAATACTCGAGGCTCTTTCTGATACAGATATACATAAGAAATCAGAACATGCATCTCTGCTTGCATTTAGAAAATTTAATTGGAATACCCTCGCAGAGCAATTTGAAAATTGGATATGTAACAAAAATTTAGATAAAAAAAAGACTGTGTATACAGTAAGTATTACTGTCCCAGGAAATGTGGGGGGAGGAGAAATTAGGAATTTCCACCTTTTTAAGTACTGGACTAATATTGAAAACGTATCTGTAGAAGCTTTTTGTATTTCTGAGAGAAATCTAAATATTGAGAAGGAAAAATTGGAATCAAAGATTAACCTCAAAGCTCACCTAGTGAAAAATAATCCAAAGACATTTTTTAGACTCATTAAATCTATCTTCTGGGATCGTTTACCTCCTTTTATGAATGATTTTGTTGCAAGTGGTGTGAGTGATATCTTCCGCAAAAGATGTGAAGAAAAGTTACCAAATGTAGTTCATTTAGAACAAGTACATGCCTACTACACAATCAAAAAACATATACCTTGGCTAAAAAGTAAAGGGGTCAAGATAGTACTCGATTGTCATAATATCGAATTTCAAGCATTCGATGATTCATTGGAGATATTTCCTTCCTGGAAGAAAGCAGTCGGGAAACTTATCGTACCCACATTAAAGAAACTCGAGCTCGAGGCAGTAGAGCAAGCAGATACAGTCTTGTGTTGCTCTTCATATGATGCTCAATTTTTCAAGACATACAATTCAGAAACATATCTCGTTCCAAATGGAGTGGATGTGGCCGAGTTTGAACAAGTGCGAGATCATTTTAACCCTGTGCTACTATTCATGGGTGGGGTAGGGTATCCACCAAATGAAGATGCGATCAGATTCTACCTCAAAGAAATCCACCCACTTGTTAAAAAAACTATTCCTGATATCACATTCTTAGCAATTGGAACAGAACAAAAATGGCTCCTAGAACGCGGACTCTCTGACCCTTCTGTACAGGCTCTTGGCTTTGTTCCCGAAGTAAATCCTTATTTAAAAGAAGCAAGTGTTGGCATATGTCCGATCAGATACGGCTCAGGAACACGACTAAAGATACTTACCTATATGGCAGCATTCTTACCTGTAGTATCTACGTTTAAGGGAGCAGAGGGTGTACATTATGAAAATGGTCGTGATATTGAGATGCAAGACGATCCAATTCTCTTTGCAGAAAAGATATGTTCATTGCTTAAGGACAAGCAACGATCGAAAGAAATGGCAAAGAATGGTCATGACTTTGTCCACGACCATTACGACTGGGAAGTGATCGGAGAAAATACTCGAAAAATATATCAACAAACACTTATATGATTTTTAACAACCTATTAAAAAAGAATACTCTCCCGGGAGCGCTTACATACTTTGTGGCAAGTGCTCCGTTGTTCAACCTGGTCGCGCTTTTTCACCCTACTAATTCTCCGTGGTTTTGGCTTGTCCAAGGTATTGCCTTCTTGTACTTGGTACTTACTCCTGGACTCTTTACTTTATCACTCCTCACAAAAAAGAAATTCGGAGTCGCACTTGGTGGAGCATTCAGTGTCGCCATCAGCTTGTTTATTCTCATGATGATAGGGCTTGTCATAAATACATTCTTGCCTCTTCTTGGCATAGACGCACCTCTTTCCACAATCCCTTTACTTATTGGCTTTGATATTGTAATTATTACTTTGTTTACCTTAAATGCAATCTATAAGAAGGATTTTGTACTTGAGGTCCCTTCATTGGATAAGAAAAATATATTGCTGTTGGTTACTTCGTTCTCACTACCAGTTTTAACCTGCTTAGGTGCTCTTATTTTAAATAATAATGGAACAGGTTTGCTCACGTTAATTGTTCTTGGATTAACAGCCATCCTTGCGTCTATTATTGTGATTAATAAGAATGATATACATCCAGCCGTCCCTCCTATAACTTTGTATATGATTGCAGTCAGTCTCTTACTTATGAATGCTATGCGTGGATGGTTCATTACAGGACACGATATTCTCCTTGAATACCACGTATTTATTGTCACAAACATGGCTCATCTATGGAACATGGATTTTTACAGAGACCCATATATGGCATGCTTGAGCCTGACTATCTTACCAACATATATTGAGAAAATCTTGCATGTTGATGGTACATATATATTTAAATTCTTCATGCAATTCTTTGGAGGATTGCAGGTAATTGTGGTTTATTATCTCGTCAAAGAATATGTATCAGAAAAAGTTGCTTTTCTTTCGAGCTTTTTGTTTATCACATTCCCCACATTTATGGTGGATATGGCATTTCTCAATCGCCAAGGAATGGCTTTCCTGTTCTTTAGCTCTCTTTTATATGCCCTCTTTACCACAGAATATTTCGATGGATGGAAACGGAACCTGATGATCTTTTTGTTTGGAATAGGGATCATCATCACTCATTACTCCACTTCTTACATAGCTATTGCGGTACTTTTGAGCACTTATTTCGTAAACATAATCATTCGACTCCTTGTCAATTCAAAAAAACCGCTTTGGTTTGGACGACTAACAGACAAGCTCGGGAATAAAGAGATGTATACGAAGCCGATAATCCTCACTTTTCCAGTAGTATTTGGACTGCTTGCTCTCATGGTGATTTGGTCTTCACTCATAACTAAGACTTCTACAAACCTTGTCAGCACCCATTTAGTGGATGGTGTTGACAAGGT
>JBKJHK010000003.1:0-41355 GCA_046599035.1 Parcubacteria group bacterium
AGTTCACAGATGAAGAGTCTCTCAACATCCTTTTCTTTAACAATATCTCGGGCAACCCTCAACGCCTCATCGGGACTGTCTGTAATAAAGCGCGGGGCTCTCCCAGAGATGAGCGAATCTAAATAATGGGAACTTAGTATCAAATACACAACTTCTCCTTTCTTAGGACATATTACACACTCAGCAGAAAAACACAAATACAAAAGGCACACCCGGAGGCGCGCCTTTTGTTTGATTAGTATACCAGATACCTATTTCAAGTCAACTGTATTCCAGTAACTTTCACAATCTGGATGAAATCCGCGGCGGACAAGAAAAATATTTGTAGACGTACTCGTTGTACGGCGGAAAATATTTTTTGCAGTCCAACAAAGGAGTTCGCCAGATTTGGAAGTTACTTCACGTCCACGCCCATTGAGCGAGCAGATCCAGCAATAATCTTCATCGCCGCTTCCACATCATGAGCATTGAGATCTACCATTTTCTTTTCTGCAATCTCCTTGAGCTGAGCTCTGGTGAGCGTACCGATCTTTGAAGTCGCATTTTTACCTGAACCCTTTTCTTTTCCAAGCGCTTTCAAGATGAGACTTGATGCTGGTGGAGTTTTAAGTACAAAGGTAAATGTTCGGTCTTCGTATACTGTAATTTCTACAGGTACGATATCACCCATCATCTTTGAGGTCGCATCGTTAAATTGCTTTACGAACTCACCAATCGCAACACCTGCCTGTCCAAGAGCTGGACCGACTGGAGGAGCTGGGTTTGCTTTACCCGCAGGGATAACGAGTTTTAGTTTTTTTGTTATTTTTTTAGCCATAGTATTTTTGGAATTTTAATTAAAATCCCGAGAAGCGCGGGAAACGACACTATACATTGTTTTTGAACTAAATTCAACTTACCTTAAAATTGGAAGTTTTTAAAATAGCAAAATTTGAGCAAAGTTCTAGGCGGACTAGGAATTTGAGTGGAGGCGTACTAATGTACGATGACAATCAAATTGCCGACGTCCAACAACGAAATTTGCCAAATTTGGGTATTTTAACTTTTTCGAACTTGGAGGAAGTCGAGTTCGACAGGAGTCTCTCGCCCAAACATAGCAACAAGCACCTTCACCTTACCTCGCTCTTCATCGACATCTGACACCTTACCTTCAAGGTCTTTGAACGGTCCGTCAACAATAGAAACCATATCACCCACTATAAGATCGATCTTGTGTTTCGCTGTGTGTGCATTCATACGAGCAAAGAGAGAGTCCACTTCTTTCTTGTCTACAGGCACTGGAAATACTCCAGATCCGACGAACCCAGTCACACGAGGAGTATTTCGCACCACATACCATGAATCGTCGGTTACGATCATATCTACAAGTACATAGCCCGGATAGATTTTTTCCTCTTCTTCTACTCGCTTGCCACCTTTGATCTTGATCTTTTTTTCAACAGGAACGACAACATCAAAGATCTTGTCTTCCATAGCTAAAGACTCGATACGCTGCTTCAAGTTTCTCTGCACCGCATTTTCATATCCTGCATATGTATGGATCACGTACCAATTGCGACCCTCGCCGATTTGTTGTTTTGACATAGTGTTAAATAGAAGTTAGATAATAGAAGTTAGAAGTAAGAGATTAGAGAACAAATTTTTCTAATACAATCTTGAAAATGTAGTCAAACAATCCGAGAAAAAATGCTACACCAAAAGAGACGAGAATCACGACGACCGTAAAGACTATTGCTTGGCCGCGAGTTGGCCATGTCACATGTTTAAGTTCCACTTGTGTTTCTTTGAAGTATTGTATAAGGCTCATAATTTTGGTTTGAAAAAAGCCCCCTTGGGCCGATTAATATGTATATATAATACTCTTCCTCATGTTAGATGTCAATAGAACTATACCAAGAAAAATTATATGAGAAAAGCCCAGCTTCAGTTTTTTAGACTGAGGCTGGGCCGAAATTTGGGGCGGAAGGATCAAAGGATCCAATGATTGATTTGAGCGACTAAGTACCCGAGGTCTCAGATAAGTCGCAGAAGCACAGAAGGCAAAAGCCGTCACTCCAGAAACCCCCGAAGCTGACGAGGTCGAACACGAAGTCACCACCGGAGTACGCGTGCACATAAGGCATCCTGTGGTCGCCGTCGCCGAACCAAAGCGCATCTTTCTCGTCAAAGGAGATGGACCACTTACCTTTCGGTAGGCTGGCCTTACCTTGTTCGTATGCGAGACTTGCGCCTTGCGCACCGACGAGCAGGCCGTTCTCGGACTTGATTTTGACGAGACACTCTTCTGAGCTCACCGACTTCCCAGACTTGATCCCGAAGATCTTGACCTGGAATTTCCGACCGGGCGCAAGCTGGATTGTCGCCTTGCCGAAGTTCGCGTCGGTGATGTTCTCGTTGTAGTAGTAGAACTGTTTCTTTTTTTCTTCAGTTTCTACTTCCGGCTGGTACACCGCTTTGAAGTCGGTCAAGCGAGTGGAGTGGTTGTAGCCATCCGGAACCGTGAGTTGAAACGTCGTGAGAAGTTCAAACTTGTCAGGTCTCGGTTTCGGTGGAGTGACCACCACCATTTTTTGTTCGGTGATAATCGCTCCCTCCAATACCTTTTGCAGAGTAGTGTTAACTGCGGCCGGATCAAGTCCGCCCGCTTTGTACTGACGAATGAGTTCCGGAATCCTATTTTCGAGTAGAATTTCCCATTCCTCTGCAGTCGGTTTTCTTTTAGCTACCGCCTCGACAACTTGAGTCGCCATACGACAGTCTCCTTTCCGGGTTGACCGGATTTTCTATGTATATTATACACCTAGCATACCTACTTGTCAAGATGGTTGCACGTAGCAAAAAACGCCTCAGTTAAGGCGTTTTTTGGTAATTCTTACTTTCCTAAAACTTTCACAATTTGAATGAAATCCGACGTGAGAAATTAAAAATACGAGGAGCCTTACTTAATGGTAAGGTGACGAGAATTTTTAATTTGGGAACGAGGAGTTCATCAAATTTGGAAGTTTTAATTACTTGATTGAATAGGTAATGGTAACCATAGTCGTCAACTTGTTTTCCCCTGCAGGGAGTTTTGGTGCAACCTTTGCATCGAACTCGTACGCAGCTCCTTCATACGATCCTGACATCATTGGAGGATATGCATCCTGACCTGTCTCATAGAAACTCATGATTCTATCAAACTTTACTCCGAGTTCCTTTGCGAGAACTTTTGCTTTTTCTTTCGCATCTTTGATTGCTTGCTTTCTTATTTCTGCTTTTGCTGCTTCCATGTCGTCAACCACAAAACTGAGGCCTGAAACATTTGATACATTCAAACCTCCGACAAGTGCGAGCATGTCGCCTGCTTTTTCAATATTCCGCACTTTTACTTCGATCGACTGATTTACCTCATATCCGACAAGTACAGATTTACTTGGAGGACATGAATACGGTGTACACACAGCATTGGAGTACTCGTATTTTGGATACATATTGTAAGAAATAGTCTTCACGTCTTTTTCTGGAATATCCGCTTTCTTTAGAGCATCGAGCACCGCATTGGTCTTTGCAGTCGCCTTTGTCTGTGCTTCTGTAGCAGTCTTTCCTTCTTCAAGGACGGTATAGTTGAAAGATGCAATATCTGGCTTTACATAGGTCTCTCCCTTTCCAGTTACCGAAACAGTATTCATTACTGGAACATCTTTGCCAATATATGAATATTCTTTGAGTGCGCTAATTGCCTTTATTCCCAAAAAAACAGCGAGCACGATCACAAGGATCATGATATATTTTGCGATTTGTCGCTTATCTGCTGGGTCCATTAATGTTTCCATAGTACTTAAGTCTTATCTTATAATCTGGCAATTATACCATATTTTGATACATCTTCACCACTTGTTCAAAAAGACAGGCCACGGTTAAAGGCCCTACTCCGCCGGGAACCGGAGATATGGCAGAGACAAGAGGATAGACGGAAGCTTTATCAACATCTCCAACAAGAGCACCGTCTACGCGGTGAATTCCGACATCAATCACTACTGTACCTTTCGCGTTGTCAATCCAATCACCAGTTACAAATTCAGGCACTCCGCAGGCTACCACCAGCACGTCTGCTCTTCGAGAAAGCACCTTGGGATCTTCAGTTTGTCGATGAATAACCAAAACCTTGGCTCCACGAAGTCTGAGGAGTTCTGCCGTCGGTTTCCCTACCAAAGCCGATCTGCCGATCACCACCACCTCCTTATCCCTCAGCGCTATAGTGTAATATTCGAGTAATGCCAGAACTGCTCGAGCAGTTGCTGGTGCAGAATATTCATCTCCTTCTTCCAGTTTCTTTTGATGATACAGCGTCAGACAGTCCACATCTTTATCTGGAATGATACATTCGATAACAGTCCGATCGATATGTGTCGGGAGCGGCAGCTGAAGGATAATCCCACTTACCGACTGGTCCGCATTATGCATTTCTATTTCTCGTCCGAGCTCCTCTTTGGTCACTTCCTCACCGAGCTTTCTGTGTAGGACAAAAACACCGATCGACTCTCCAAACTTTATTTTCTGTTGTATATATACATTTGAATCATCTCTCTCGCCTATTTGAATAATGACAAGTTTTGGAGGTAACCTAAAATTATCGTGAAGACTTCTCACTTCTTCAGCAAGTTTTGCTCGCATTACATCACGTACGGTAAGACCACTTAAGATACGCGGTTGTGAAATCTCTTCCATAGATAATCTGAGACGATAAGTGCAAGCACTCCAATAATAAATCCTACAATAACATCAGAGAACCAGTGTACACCTAAATACAGCCGGCTCATACCGACAGCAATGGGTACAAGCACGCAGAAGGCAATGTGGATATACCGGTGAGCTCTGTTTCTGTCATGTCGCATAAAACGCAAGAAAAAAAGAAAGAATGTGGTAGCAAGGGCAGTATGAGCTGAAGGAAAGCTTGGACCGTATGCAGTAATGAGTCCGAACTCTGGCCTGGGTACATTGATCCAGATCTTTACTGTCCACACAAGCAAGTAAGAAAAACTCAGTGCTCCCCAGAATTCGATAAGAGATTTGCGACTACTCCATTTGTAGAGAAAAAAAGAAACAATGAGAAACAGTAGAAACCCAGGAACTGCATTGAAAAACCAGGTAATGCTATAAAAAGAATATGTCAAAAAAGGACTTTGGATAGACTGGAAAAATTCAAATACTTTTAAGTCAATTATGTTCATGTAGATAGTATATCTTGACTCTTTATTTGAGGCTAGATAAGATATAAAAAGAATTATGCCCCACACTGAATGCCAAGATCTTTCAGCTTTGTTTGGTTACAGAAAAGACGGAGGAGATGAAAAAGTTCTTCTGCCTCCTATACCCAAAGTTGCACCACAAACTGGACCCCATATGGAGGAGCCACTCCTCTACCCACAAGGGACAGAGCCCTACGAGTGGCCAGATAATACCGACTGACCCCATATTGCGTGCACCGACTTCTGTCGGTGCACGCAACTTTTTTTGTATTAAAATATTGCTCGAGCAAAAATACCTGCAGGGAGCAAGCGCTCCGTGTCTGACTCTTTGATTGCAAGCTCTCCTGATTCAATAGCAGCTTTTGGAAGAACACCTTTCAATGCATTTGCGTACGAAAGATGCGAATATTCTGAAGCATACCCGCTCACTACTACAAACAAAGGGTTATCCGAAAGCAATTCTACTACTCGACCGAGAAGTGGAAGAAGGTCACTGTCGATATGCCACATTTGTTCTTTGTTTCCTTTTTTAACTCCCTTTCCATAGACTGGCGGGTCCATTAAAATTGCATCGTAGGTCACTCCCCGCTTTATATCTCGCTCAACAAATTTACGCACGTCATCAAGCATGAATCGAATGTTTGCATTCTCAAGCCCTGCACACTTTTTGTTTTCATGTGCCCAGGTAATAGCAGCTTTTGAACTGTCTACATGAGTTACTTCAGCACCTGCGGCAGCCAAAGCCATTGTGGCTCCCCCTGTGTATCCAAAAAGATTGAGTATCTTGATTTCCCCCGACTTTACAGACTTTATGGACTTTCGACTTTCGACTTGTTTTATCATCCACTCCCATTGAGCTACTTGCTCGGGAAAGACTCCGACGTGCTTGTTATTTCCGAGCTTAAGAAGAAGCGGGTGTTTGTCAAACGTACAATTCCATTTCTGCGGAAATGTCTTTTTAGTATTCCATTTTGCACCACGCTCCCCACCTCTGAAATGCGCATGCGCACCCTCCCAGACTGATGCACTTTTTTGTTTGTTCCAAAGCACTTCGGGGTCCGGACGAGCAAGGACAATATCCCCGAAGCGCTCGAGTTTTTCTCCGTCGCCTGAGTCGAGCAGCTCATAGTCTTTTTCTGCTTTTGTTATAAGAATCGTCATATTAGTAGACCACTACATTACCCACATTTTCTGGATGAAGTGAATTGTAATATTCCCAAATGCCGCTGTATACAAAATTGAATACGTACTCTCCATTTAATCCAAGTGCTTTCGGCTGATTGAGATCAGAAAAAGGTGGCTTGGCCGAACTGCTTGCAAAAATACGCATCGATGTATCTGTCTTGTTTACGAATTTTACTGTCGCGCCTCTGGGAATTTGTATTTCACTTGGCTCAAAACCATCTTCCGTATATGTAACCACATACATATCTTTAGAGGTTACTGCTGCTTTCTCTGCAGTACTTTTTTTAGTACTTGTTTGCGAAACACGAGGCTGTACTCTCGTTCTAATTATTCCTTGACTTACAGTAGCCTGCTCAAGAGTTGGATTGATCACCAGCATAGGCCGATCTGCCAACACAAAGTAGCCTCCTAGAATCAGTAAAACCCCTGTACCTAATAGAAAAAAATATTTTTTATTCATCGTACTATGATTGTGCACGTATCATCCTCTCATAAATATGAACAAGCGAAAGACAGAGGCTTGCAATGACAGGACCAAGAAGGATTCCTTCTGGACCGAAAAAGGAAATACCTCCGAGCACTGAAAAAAGAACCACGAGCGGATGTAGTCGAGTGCCTTTCTTGTAGAAATATGGTCCGAGCATATTATCAATCGTACCCACCAAGAGCATTCCCCATGCAGTTAGTCCGAGTGCAAAAGGCGTATTCCCAGTCACAAAAAGATAAATGATTGCAGGGACGATAATGAGCGCAGTTCCAAGACCTGGTACAACTGCACAAAGCGCAGCAAGGGCACCCCAGAGGACTGCATTTGGAACTCCGAAGATCGAAAGTCCAAGTCCTGCAAGGAGTCCTTGGATAAGGGCGATAAGAAGCGTACCCTTCACTACCGTGGTGATACTCTCAGTAGTATTTTGAAGTAGTTCAATATCATATGAGTCATGGAGTGGTGAAAGCACTATCAACTTTTGTACGATACGTTTACCATCTTTCAAAAAGAAGAAGATAGCGATAATTATGAGAAATATGTCAGCAACAATCGTAAGCGTCCCGAACAATACATCTTTAAAATTGTCGGTTGCCCAGCCAAGTGCGTACTCTACATACTGGTCGATATTAATAGAAAAATCGGGAATAATTTGCCTCACCGGTTTTTCAATAGCACGGGCAAGATAGTCAAACTCGCTAATATTATTATTTGAAAGCTGTGTATACAAGCCATGTGCCTGTCCGAATGCCTGCTGACCTAAAAAGATGACTGGCAACATCACAAATACCAGGCCGACGAAAATAGAAATAAGTGCACTCACCGCTTCTTTTCCTCGCAGTGCAATACGGATCTTTTCATACAATGGAAACAATACGATACTAAACGTAGCCGCTAAAAATAGCGTGGTGAAAAAAGGTTTGAATATAAAAAAGGCTAAGACAGCTGTTGCCCCAAACAAACCAGCGAAAAAGATAATTTCAATTTTACTTCTGTTAATCATAATAATTAATTATACAATGATATTCTAATTTGAAATACAAAACTCGTCGAATCATATCTTTTGAGGTGAGAAGTCGTAATACGACTTCGTAAAACCTTGAACGTTTCGTAATCGAAAGGTGAAAGGTGTACTGTTCCTGTAAGGAAACGAGTGTACGGTTTCAAAAGGATGTGATGAGAAAGAGGTTTTGAATTCAAAGTATTGTATCATTGCGGATCAAAGATCATCGTGCTTGTTGCTCCATTTAACAGACTTGTTATGCGTTTCCCTCCAAATATAGACGGTAGAATTCCTACACCATTGCACCCTATATTATACATCAAAACTTTATTTTTTGGCTCAAATCCAATGCGTCGTATTCCGTTTGGAGTATAGCCCATAAGTCCGTGCCAGGTAAATTTATAGGTGATAGATTTATCTGGATCCGCCTCATACGTCTTTCTCACGAATTGATCGATCTTTTCCCCCATTTCTTCAGGATAGAGTAGCTCATGCGAATATGCATACTTATCTTCCACTGAAAGTTCTGGTCCTCCAACTGAAATCAGATTGTATTCTTTATTCCCTTCATATTCATATTGTCGCCTGGTAAGGTAGAAATACGGATCACGCAAAGAGAGATCAGGGTCTGTGAAATAACTAATCGCAATCGGCGGTTTACTTAACGGTTCCATATACCCAGACATATACCCGATTGTTCCATGGACACTCTCGTGGAATTTCGTATCAATATCAAGACCTGACTCATTTATAATAAGCAAATTCTCAAAACCATTGGTACAAAGAACAACCGTATCGGTTGTGACAGTGTGTAGCCCAGCCTCCAGAAGCGCTCGCTCATGTTTCAAAACTACTTTCTGGATCGGAGTATGCTCATAAATACTCAAGCGATCCTTGTATGTAGCTTGTAAATACCCTACCACTTCTTCGCAAAACAATGCACTGTTGATACAACCTTTTTGATAGGAAAGTACTGCACAAAAGGCAGTATCTTCCGTCTCAAGAAGAGACAGAACAAGTTCATTGGGAACAAGGGTATAAAAGTCTTTATATACTTCAGGAATACTATTCACAAAATCGGCTGATTCTGAAATACGAAATGTTTCCACGAGGAGCCCTGCCTCTTTGCGAGCCTGACTGTCTTCTAGATGGCTCAATACCTGGTCATACGAGGAAAATCCGGCATGACCCACGAACCGTGAAAAAGGTATGTCGAGTCCCGCCTCGGTATACATGAGGTCTAAGAGAGTCCAGGTCTCTTCGATCGCTTTCTGTGCATCTCCTGATTTTTCTATCCCGAACTCCGAAACGATATCTGCAAATGAACGTTCGAAATAACTGACCACTTGCCCGGCATTGTGTCCTGTTGCTCCCCGTGCAATCTTATTTGCTTCGATCAATACGATTTTTTTATCTGTTTCTCTCAGGAGAAAAAATGCGGTTGCAACTCCTGCGATTCCGCTCCCTACAACAGTTACATCCGTACTAATATCAGAAGAAAGTGTAGGAAAAAATTCCGTACGAGTTAGCTGATGTATCCACGGTGAATGATTTTGACTCATAAAAGTTATATATTTGGCAAATTTCGTTGTTAAACTTCAAAAAATATTCCTCACCAGCGCACTCAGGCTGGCTCGTAATATTTTCCTCGTTTGCCTAGAACTTTGCTCAAATCTATAACTTTTATCATACTATATATTTGGCAAATTTGATTTAACAAAATCACCTACTTAGTCAGTTTAATTAAAAAGTGCGAGCCACAAGCGCAATAATGAGGATACCAAAAAAGCTCATAACAAAGCAGATCGGAATAAACAGAGACATGCGTACTTTTGAGATGCCAAGGAGTGCTATGGCAAACTCACGCGGCAATGGAGATGCGATAATAAGTGCAGCGAGAAGCGGCGAGAGCCAGCGAAAAAAACCTTTCTTAAAGAAATGAATGATCTTTTTCTCGTTTTTCAATGTATGAAGTACTTCGAGAATATCGTCGGCAAAATGATCGCGAATAAACAGAAAGATAACAAGATCCCCAACGAGGGACCCAAGCGCTCCCCAAAATGCAACAAGAAGTGGCGAAGTCGTCTGTGAAATCTGGGCAAGAGCGATCGCTGCGGGAGCAATCGTAAAAGCTGAAGTGAAGAAAAATCCTGCAATAAAACTGCCAATAATCTTCAGCTCATCGATAGTGGAAACTATATCTTGGATCACTCCAAACCGAACAATCCCGATTGCTACAAACACTGAGACACCTATGATAAGCAGGTCTCTTTCAAGATCTGAGTATGGATTTTTAATTATAGGTATATTTTTTTGCCCCGGCAGAAGAGTCATGAAAACAGTATACCATAAGCTGATTTTGTGAAAAAAGATGTGATGAGAAAAAGTTTTGTAATTCTTCGTCTATTAAGAATTTATGCATTACGCTCGCCGATCTGCTCACGCCACATCGCATTATAAAGTCCTTTTTCTAAAAGCAGTTCATCATGAGACCCGACTTCGACTATCTTTCCTTTTTCAAGCACATAGATGCGGTTTGCGTGCATGATAGTCCCCAGTCTGTGTGCAATTAAAATAGTGACATGACCTGCATCTTTGGTCACATCCCGCATCGTTTTCGTGATTTCTTCCTCAGTCAGCGAATCAAGTGCAGATGTCGCTTCGTCAAAGATAATCATTTGCGGCTTACGGAGGAGCGCCCTGGCAATAGAAAGTCTTTGCTTTTCGCCACCAGAAACCTTGACTCCCCCTTCTCCAATAACCGTATCAAGTCCTTTTCCTCCTCTTTCGAGAAGTGCGGTGCATGCACTTTTCTGCAGAGCTTCCATGCACTCTTGATCTGTGGCGAGAGGTTTTACAAATAATAAATTTTCTCGGATCGTACCGGCGAACAGCTGCGTATCTTGCGTCACAAAGCCGATACGCGAACGAATGCTCTGCATGTCTGCGTCACTTTGTGAAATATCATTATAAAAAACACTACCCGCACTCGGCTTGTATAAACCGACAAGGAGCTTTACTAAGCTCGTCTTACCAGAACCCGATGGTCCCACAAATGCAACTGTTTCTCCAGAAGTTACTTCAAAAGAAACGTGGGACAGTGCTGGTTCTATTCCAGAAGGATATGAAAACGTCAGATCATTGAAACCGATACGGCCAATACTCTCTATTTTCTTTGGGTGAAGTGGAGTTTCTTCGACAGGCATATCGAGGATCGCTTGGTATTTTTTAAGCGACACTTCAACTTCCCGATACATATTGACAACATTTCCAAGTTCCTGAAGCGGGCCGAAGACGAAAAATGAATAGATAAAGAGAGAAAAAAATTGTCCAAAGGTGATAACTCCAGCAAATATGAGATAGAGCATGAACAGAAGTATCGATGATCGCAAGAGATTGATGAATGTGCCTTGGACGAAACTAACACTTCGTACATATCGGAGTTTCCGCAATTCAAGCGCCAAGATCTTTTCTGTTGTTGTATTCAGGCGATGTATTTCCTGGTCAACCAGTCCGAGACTTTTCACAAGCTCTATATTGCGCAAGGACTCGGTCGTAGAGCCAGCAAGTACTGTGGTTTCTTTGACAATCTCTTGTTGAATCACCTTTACCTTTCGAGTAAGGACGTAGCTGAGCCCTCCAATGATCGGGATCGTCAGTGCATATGCAAGAGCAACTCCCCAGTAGATAGTGAGTGCGTATACTGATACAAATATAAATCCGACAAGCGATACGAACGTAATATTGATAGATGAAGCAATAAACTTTTCAACATCCGTACGAACTTTCTGTAATATTCCGAGCGTCTCTCCACTTCTCTGATCTTCAAAGACACCATACGGCAGACTAAGTGAATGCTGTATTCCATCACCATAGAGTTCTGCTCCGACTCGCTGAGTGACTTCGTTTAAAAAGTAGTCTTGGAAATTCTTTGCAACACGAGAAACAAATGCTGCACCTATAGCAAGCAGAAGAAGTTTTGTCACTCCTTTAAAGAATTCCTGTTCTGTATGCGCACCCGAGTTTGTCGCATACCCGTCGATAATATGTCTGAAGATAAGTGGGTCAATCAAGGTAAACACTTGATTAATTAAAGCGAGTACAAGGACACCCAGACAAAGCTTCCAATATTTCTTGAGATAGATAAAAAGCGTATTCATCGCCTAAGCTTATATTTTTAGAGCACGCACCGCAAGAGCACGTGATAGCGCGAGCTTCTTTTCCCTTGGAAGCCTTTTGAGTTCAGCTTCGCGCCGACGCGCTTCTCCGAGGTTTTTTACTGTTTCTTTATATTTCAAAACGACTGGTCGACGTATCTTTGTATAGTGCGCACCACTTTTTAAATGATTGTGTGCGTAGAGGCGTTTTTCTAGGTCCGGAGTAGATCCTACATACAAAGTTTTATCCGCACATTCGAGAATATAGACTGTGTACATGGTATTTTAGAGTGGTAACTCAAAACTGCATTTTGTATGCTCTAAATCTTTCAAGAAGGTACTGCAGAAAGCATCTCGCTCGGTATCTTTCAAGAATTTTGGAGCAAACACATTGAGCTTGTATGGAAACAGCGTGAACACCGCTTTGTCAGAATAAAACCTCACTCCGGCACCGAGACCTTCGGTGGTACGGGGTGTATTTTGATCAAAAACAAAGTTACCAAGAGAATAAAAAATTGCTTTCCCTTTGTATATACGAACTGGTTCTACAACATGTGGGTGATGCCCAAAGATTACATCTGCACCATTATCAATCAGTGCATGCGCAATCTTCTCTTGAACAGGAGTTTCTGTGAGTGCATACTCAGTGCCCCAATGAATATTTACCACCACAAAGTCATTTTCCGTACTCAATCTTTTTATGAGCGGATAAAAATCTGAAACTGGGATCGGGACTGTAGTTTCGTCGATGCCAATAAAAGCCACTTTTTTATCATTGATTGTCTTAATGATATAACTCTTCTCGAGACTCCTGTCTCCCATGAAATCAATCTGAGCTTCAGTAAGATATTTCTTCGTACTTTCAAACCCGACTCGATAGCAGTCAAATGCATGATTATTAGCAATCGTCACCATTGTAATACCGATACTTTTGAGGCGTTGTGGTGTATCGCTTCCAAACTGGAAGTTGTAGGCTTTCTCTTGGCACTTGGCCCTATCCATCTCGACGATCGGACCTTCGAGGTTTGCAATCGTAACATCAAAATCTTTTATGAGATCTCTGTCCTTTTTTATATACTCAAACGGATCTCTTTTTTTGTTTACAATAATGTTGCGCACTCCTCGATCGAACATCACATCTCCAAAATTAAGAATTCCAATTGATTCTTTTTTAACAAGACCTACAGATTGGAGAGATCTAACTATGGTTTCATTCTTATAAAGGAATAAAAATACAATGAGAAAAATAGCAATACTCATACACATGAAAAGAATGGCTTTTTTCATTAGTATACTTTTTCCTTAAATCATTATAATTTTTAATCTTACTATTTATACCACTGTCGATACCAGTCCTGCATTTCTCGAATTTCCTTTGACTGTGATTCGATAATATTTTTTGCTAACTGCTGCATTTCCGGACGCTTGGTACCCGATTGAAGCATCTCTGTCATCATGATTGCCATCTGATGATGAGGAATCATTTGTTCAATAAACATCTTATCAAAATCAACATTAGTTTCTAATGCTTTTATGTCATCTCCACTTCCATTATGTATTCCTCCTCCTGACATCATTCCACCTCCCATCATAGTTGTACTTCCTTGAGGGACATCTTCCCCAAACCAATTTTTATACCATACGTTCATATCCTGAATTTCTTTCGTCTGGCCTTCTATAATTGCAGTGGCAAGAGTTTTGATCTCTGTACGTTTTGATTTTTGAAGTGCAAGTTGTGCCATCAATACAGCTCCTTCGTGATGAGGAATCATTTGCTCAATGAAGTGCTTATCGATATTCCCCATCATCTGATTATTGTTTCCATTCATCATTCCATAGCCGCCATTTCCGTACCCAGAAAACATAGTTGAAGTGAAAAGCATTGCGAGTAGTACTCCAACGACAATTCCTCCGATTCCGTAGGTTATTTTATTGTTTTGATTGTTCATATTTTTTTATTTTAACTAACAATTTATAATTTTACTAATATTCAACCAATCTGTAATTTTACACTTCCGTGAGTGTATATTTTGTATTTTTGAAATAACCACTAATAAAATCAATTCCAATATGTTCTTTCATTTCTACCTGGGCTGTGCCGGTTGCAATATTAACATTGGCAGAAACCACACCTTCTATTTCTAACAACATTTCTTCTACATTGTGAGCGCACCCACCACAACTCATTCCGCTTACTTTATATGTATGTATCATAATAATTTTTATTATATTTCTATTAATTCCTTCTCAGCTCGCTTCAGGAGCACTGCATTTACTGCCACAATAATCGAGGATATGCTCATGAGGAGCGCCGCAAACTCCGGACGAAGTGAGATGCCATAAGATGGATAGAGGACACCAGCGGCAACTGGGATTGCAAGAACATTGTAAATTGAGGCCCAGAAAAGATTTTGCTTCATTTTGCGAACTGTGGCTTTACTCAAACGGATTGCCCGTAATACATCTGCGGGGTCAGATTTCATGAGAACTACTTTTGCAGTTTCAATAGCTACATCAGTACCCGCACCAATAGCAATACCAATGTCGGCTGTAGCAAGAGCGGGAGCGTCGTTTACCCCATCGCCGACCATTGCCACAAACTTACCTTCATCTTGAAGCTTTTTAACATACTTTGCTTTGTCCTCTGGCATGACTTCAGAAAAAACTCGTTTAATACCAATCGCGTTTGCGACTGCCTCTGCTGTCTGCTTGTTATCTCCTGTGATCATCGCCACTTCAATACCCATTTCATTCAATCTCTCAATCGTTATTTTTGCGTTTTGTTTTATGGGATCAATGGCACCGATAACAGCTGCAATTTTTCCGTCAACTGCAAGGATCATGATCGTTTCTCCACGCCCGAGGAATTCGGTGATTTTAGATTCAAGAGATCCAAGTATTACATTACTTTCTTTCATAAGCCGAGCAGTACCGACAAGCACTTGTTTTCCATCCACGACTGCTTTCACTCCAAGTCCAGAGAGGTTTTCAAATTTTTCAATTTGAGTCGGCATTTCAAGTTTTCTTTTTTTCAGTTCTTCCAAAATCGCATTACTAAGTGGATGATTTGATTTTGTTTCCGCTGCAGCAACGAGTTTGAGCGCCTCATTTTCATCAAATCCTTCCGCCACAGCTATGGAAGTCACTTTCGGTTTGCCCTCAGTGAGCGTCCCTGTTTTATCCAGTACTACTGCTTGAATTTTTGCAGCTTGCTCGAGTGTCGTAGCATCCTTAATAAGAATATTATGTTTAGCGCCAAGACCTGTGCCGACTGCAACTGCAGTCGGTGTAGCGAGCCCAAGAGCATCAGGACAGGCGATCACTATTGTAGAAATAGCAAATGTGAGGGCAACCATAAACGAAGCTCCGAGAACAAAATACCAAATTCCGAATGCGAGAAGCCCCCCGCCGACAGCAACAATAACCAAATACTTTGCAAATCGATCTGCCAGCCTTTGTCCGGGAGCTTTAGAATTCTGTGCCGTCTCTACCATCTTCACTATCTGAGCGAGTGCAGTGTCGTTGCCCACTTTTGTCGCTTTAAATCTAACCGAACCACTTTGGTTAATTGATCCTCCAATAACTTTATCGCCGATACCCCTTAGCACAGGCAATGATTCTCCAGTAACAAGTGACTCATCAATAGATGTTTCTCCTTCAGTAATTTCACCATCGACAGGAACTTTGTCACCCGGCTTTAAAATGACAATATCTCCAAGAAGAACTTCAGCAGTCGACACAAGTATTTCTTTGCCATCTCGAAACACTCTCGCTTGAGGTGGCACCAAAGCAAACAGGGCTTGCAGGGCATCGGTCGTGCCACGGCGTGATTTCATTTCCATCCAATGCCCAAAGAGAACAAAGGTAACGAGCATCGCCGCCGCTTCGTAAAATGAATCACTGCTTCCTTGAAAGGTTAGAAACACACTAAAGGCATAAGCGGCCGTAATACCGACAGCGATAAGCACTGCCATATTAAGTACTCGCGCTTGAAATGCTTTATATGTTGAGTAGAGAAAAATCCAGCCGGAATAAAAGAAGACTGGGGTGGTAAGAATAAAAAGAAGCCATGGGACAGAAATCGGTGATGGGAGCATGAGGCCGAATATTTTCTCACCGAGTGGAGAATACGCGATGATCGGTAGTGTAAAGACGAGCGCAACAAAAAATTTGTTGCGTATGTCAATTTCCATGAGCTTGGCCATCTCTCGCCCTGCAAGTCCACCATGTTCCATACCCATACTCATAGTCATGCTCATTTTGAAACGTTGCCAGAATGTCATTTCGGCTACAGGTTTCATGGTGTGGTCTTCATGACCTGAATGCTCAGTAGGTGCGACTTCTTTATTATGTTGTGAGTGATCGTGATTCATAAATTATGTATGTGAAGTTAAGTTACCTACTGTCGAGAGTTTTCGTTTTGAAAAATAAAAGTAAACCATAAAACTTACTATTGCTGCGAAAAAACACCAGACAGACACAAATGAAACCGAATAAAACCAGTATGCTGTGAGTGCCGAAAAAAATACTAGAACTCCGAAAATATTGATTATCTTTTTACTAGAGAAGAAACAACTAAGAATAGTTGCTGAAAAATAAAATCCTAATACCCAATAACCATAGAAATGTGAATTATTATAGGCAATGCTTTTATTAATTATTTCCGAAGTAACTAGAGATAGCGTATGAGAATAGAGAAGGTATCCTCCGACTACGATCCCAATAAGCTGAAATACGTACAAGACTTTTTTCCGCCAAGGCTCTGTTTCTAGTGATCCTATTGCAAACGGAACAAAAATCGACCATACCACAAATGCAAACAATGAGAATGCATAGATCATTACTGCATTGAGTATTGTGGAATGCCAACTAAATGAGAGCCAGACGAACCCTTCAATCAGTTGCTGGATACCAAAAAGCAGTGGGATCATTGCTGAGAAACACATACTATTATTTGTGAATGGAAGTAGAATCTCTTTCCATTTTATTATTCGTATCCTTAGAATCGTGTGAAATGCCATGTTTTCCATGTATAAATAAGTGCATGAAAAGACAACCGAATAGAAATGTAAAAGGTAAGTACGGAAATACATGCTGTCCATGATCGATCACAAGATATATTCCAATGACCACAAGAGAGACAATGAGTACCCAACGTATTGTGTTGTTATTTTCCATAATTTTAAGCTCGTTATTAAACAATCTCACCCTTCTTTTCGAGCATTATGTGGTGCATAGTACTTACCGTAAACCAAATAGCGATAAGCATCAAAAGGCCAGAACAAAATAGCCAATGCTCTCGTGTGACACCTCACACAAGCGCATCTTCACTCATCGTTGCTCCTACAATAGCGGAAACAATACCGGCAAACCCAACAACCATACTTAAGATGTGCAAAGTTTTTGAGATTTTCATAGTGCTTTTTTATTTATTTGATAATGTGTAAATTCTAATTAATTCTTTAATGGCTTTCTCGTCTTCACCTTTAGTTTGCATTTTATTCTTTACGTGAGTACGAAGATGATTCTCTAAAAGAAAGCTCTCGAGGCTTTTCAATGATCTTTCAATAGAACGAGATTGCTCCAACAGGGTTGGGCAATACTCTTCTTTTTCAATAGCTTTAGTGAGACCATCGACTTGACCTCGAATTATCTTTGCTCGATGGATAGCTCTACTTTTTAGTTTTTGGTCTACTGGAGAGTGCATATTTTATATATGAGTTAATAATCTTAGATTATCGACCTTTCATATAGTATATACCCCTATACCCTATCTTGTAAATAGATATGACTGTGTCTACTTGAACTTAGTATTTTCTAAATCTCTTTCACAACTAAAAACCCTTGGTTCAAAGCCAAGGGTTTTTAGTTTGCTAATTTATCAATTGATATTATCACTCTTGTGTAGAACTCCACGAATCCATTTGCGAGCACGAATGAACATATCAGGATGCATACCGACAAAATAGAATACCGCAGGAGTTAAGAATATTGAGATAATAGTAGATGACACGAGTCCACCAAATATCACAACTGCGAGTGGGTGGAGTAATTCTTTACCCGGCTCTTCTGCTGCTAACATAAGAGGAATGAGGGCGAGAGCGGTAACCATAGATGTCATGAGTACTGGCACCAGTCTGTCTATCGTTGCTTCGACTACAACCTCTTTTGTAAGTTTACCAGCTTCTCTTACTTTACTTAGGCATCGTTCGATCAACAATATTCCATTACGAGACACGATACCCGCAAGAGATATGAATCCAACAGTATGGGCGAGATTGATCACTCCCCCAGTTAGCCAGATAGCAATAATTCCACCAATAAAAACAGTTGGGATGTTCAACATGATCTGTAGTACAATTGGAATTTTTCGAAAGGCATAGAACAATATTCCAAAAATTAAACCGAGTGCAATGACAAACATCAATGCGAGACGAGTACTATTTTCCTTTTGACTTTTGTATGTCCCTTCGTAGGATATAGCAATACCCGTTTTCAACTGTTTTGTATCCATTATCTTTTTTACATTTTCAACTGCACCAACAATATCCTTACCTTGATAATTTGCAGTGACATTCATTACTCGTTTACCTCCTTCATGACTATATTTATTGCGACCACCCTCTATTCTGATATCCCCAGCATCAGAAAGCGTATCGACTGATTCGATTGGTAACGATAAATCACGGAGTGCAGTAGCGCTACCTTTTGAATTCTGATCAAACCGAAGCACTACATTAATACGAGCACCTTCTTTCTGAACTTGACCAATTTCTTTCCCAAGTAAGCCCTCTTCGAGGGCATCGGCGACACGAGCGACAGAGACACCGTTTTCACCAAGTCTATTAGTATCGAGATAAATTCTAAATTCAGGGACAATCACCTCTTTTTGAATTTGAGGATTTTTTACACCATCTTGCTTTGCTAATTCGACCTTGATGGTTTCGGCAGTTTCTTTCATCGCCCCTAGATCATCACCGAATACTTTCATGACAATAGGCGCTCTTACCCCGGACAGAGATTCTTCTACTTTATGCGTAATTGGTTTTCCAAGCCCATAATCAGCACCTTTATAGAGGTCTAAAATCCCCTGTATCTCTTTCGACAAATCGTCTATTTTATTTTCGAGTCCAGGTTCAAAGATTACTTGTATCTCGCTCGTATTTGCACCACTATCATGAGGATCGGCCCCGGCACGCCCAGTGAT
Organism: Parcubacteria group bacterium; assembly: GCA_046599035.1. Taxonomy (GTDB): domain Bacteria; phylum Patescibacteriota; class Minisyncoccia; order Phycocordibacterales; family DATDWN01; genus UBA910. Next base: position 19,268 of record JBKJHK010000003.1, read on the forward strand.
ATGGCTTACACGCGCAACACCTTCAATGTTTCCTATTTCTTTTTCTAAAATAGACGCAAAGGTATTTGAGGTATTGAGATCTGTTCCCGTAGGAAGCGTGACCGAGATAACAAGTGAGTTTTCATTAAATGGCGGAATACCTTCTTTTCCTGCAAACGAATAGAGTCCGACTGCGACAATAAGGGAGATTAATACTCCCAAACTAAGCTTCTTTATGTTATTGATGCTCCAGTAGATATGTGGGGTTATTTTTGTTTTTAACCATACGACCAGTTTTGTTTCACCTCGTTCGTTTGCCTCTATATTTTTTAATAGCAGTGCCGATAACGCTGGTGTAAGAGTGAGTGAAACTATAAGCGATGCAACGAGAGATATCAGATACGCAATACCGATTGAGGAAAGTAGCTTACCTTCGACATCTGGGATAAAGAATACTGGTAAGAAAACCACAACAACCAGTAATGTTGCATAGACGATTGAATTTCTGACTTCGACTGAAGCATTGAATATGACATCCTTAAATGGGGTGCTGAGTCCTTTATTCTTCCACTCTGTTAACCGATGGTGGATATTTTCTACATCAACAATAGCATCATCCACGAGCTCGCCGATAGCGATGGCAATACCACCGAGGGTCATTACATTAACCGACACTCCTATAAACTTAAATATGATTGCGCTGACTAGAATTGATACTGGAATAGCTGTGAGTGTAATGAGTGTAATTCTCCATCTCATGAGAAAGAGTGAAACAATCAATATCACAAGCAGAATACCTTCAGCAAGGGCTTTTTTTACATTACTAAGTCCAGAATCAATAAACCACTGTTGACGGAAAAGATCATTTTGAATTTTAACACCTGTAGGCAAGCTTTTACCGATTGTTACAAGCGCTTCATCTACCGACGTCGTAACTTTTAGTGTTTCTGCATCAGGTTGACGAGAAATACGCATGATTACACCAGGCTTCCCGTCTATCGTCGCAGCTCCACGAACAAGACTCGGACCTTCAATGATTGCTGCTACGTCCGCAAGCCTGACAGTTCCTCCAGCTTTATCTTTTCCGACTACTACATTTTGTAGATCTGCAATTTCTCGAGGTGCAACCATAATACGGATTGGATACTCTTTATTTTTCTCAACCAGAAGACCTCCACTTTTATTATTAAGTATAGGCTCAAGTGAACCTGCAATATCTTCGACACCTATACCTAGACTTTTCATCGCAGTGGCATTCATTTGAATCTGCCATTCCTTTACATCTCCACCTAAGACGATGATGTCAGATACTCCGGTTACACGCAGTAGTGCTGGACGTACCGTCCAATCAGCAAGCGTACGCAAATCCATACCTGACATATTTGGATCGTCCGATGTTACTCCGATCCACATTACTTCACCTAAAATTGACCCCACAGGACCCAACACCGGTCGAGCGCCGTTTGGCAACTCTAATCGTGATAGTCGCTCTTGGATAATTTGTCTATTGCGAAAAATATCCGAACCCCATTCAAATTCTGCATTTACAATTGCAAGCCCAAATGAAGCAGTGCTGCGAACACGGGTCACACCAGGAGCTCCTGATACAGCAGACTCCACAGGAAAAAGTATCAGTTTTTCTACATCTTCAGCAGACATACCTTCACCTTCAGTAAATATAGCAACAGTAGGTTTATTAATGTCTGGAAGGACATCAACCTTCATAGTGCTAAAGCTCCAAATACCTCCTATAACGACGATAAGTGACAGTAAAACTACGATTCCTGTATGGTCGAGGGACCATTTGATTATTTTATTGAACATATTATATCCTATTCATCATGACCGTGAGGCTGGCTTTCGTCTTGGACTTCTGTTTTTTTCTCTGATGGAACTATTTGTGGGGTAGCATTGTCTGTCGCTTTTACTTGCATACCATCTTTCATATCAGAAATCGGACGAGTTACGATACGATCACCATCTATTAATCCTGTAGTGATTTCGACTGTATCACCAAATGTTCTCCCTGCAGTTATTTCTTTTGATAGCAACTTATTTTCTGCTGTCACTGTCCACACACGAGTTTCACCCTCATCACTCCAGAAAATTGCAGTGAAAGGTACTACTGCTGTTGTAGCACCTGTATTACTTGGTATGACTCGAACAGATGCATGTACAGGCCAGTCTGTAGGTTCGGTAAATTGTGCATCTGCCATGTATGAGCCGTTTGTATCGAGTGATACACCTACGCCAATAACTTTAATTTTAATCTTAGTATCCAAGAATCCCGGACGAACCACAGTGAGCATATCGCCAGATTTTGGGGCGATTGCATTGCTTGGAATGCGGAACCGTATCAATTTTTCCTTATTGCTCGTTCCATTTATTGAAGCGAGTGTGTCTTCGGGTCGTACAAATTCTCCAACTCGCTTTGCAATAGTTGAAATAGTCCCACTTCGTGTTGCCACTATTTCTAAACCTCCTGTGAGGCCACCTACCACACTGTTATACGAAGCTTGTTTTGCTATTACTTCTGCATTAGCTAGTGCAAGATCTTTTTCAAGCTGAATGATTTCTGCATCAATCTCTTGGTTCTTAGCCACGATATCTTGATTTTTCCCGGCAATTTCTTGAATCTTTACGTCATTATCTACAAGCGATTCTTTGTATTCTTTCAATGTAGTAACAAATTCTTGTTGTTCAGTCGTAACAACAGACTTAAGATTAGCAAGTACCGTTGAGTCCAAGTCTCCGTCTGTTATTGTTTCTGAGAGAAGTTTTACTGTTGCATCAAAATATGCAAGTCCGCTTACCTCAGGAACAAGCTCCTTGTTACTTAGATCTTTTAAGGCTTGGTGAATTTTTTCAGGATAGCTGTTTCTACTTGAACCGAAAAAACCTACATTCCATCTCAAATTAACTAAGGAATTTATGTTTGGGTATCCACTATTTGCTGAAATTGTGGGATATATTTTTGATATTGATCCTTGGAGCACTATCTGAACGTTACTCTTTTTTGTTTGAGTAAGAGAGTTAGTGTTACTTCCAAGATTGGAAGTGGAATAAGAATTTTTTAGATTAGAATAGGAATCTTTTAACGAGTTTAATTGTTCTATTTTCTTTTGATTGAATACTATGGTTGCTTGGGCCTGTGCTTTTGCGCGCACAAGCTCTTCTGACTCTGAAGCTATAGCTTGGACGATATCTGCTGTTTTTGGTGGAGCAGAAAGCTTACCCAAGGCTTGACCTTGGTATACTTTTTGTCCGATTTTCACATTCCACTCTGCAATTGTTCCTTCACGCTTTGGTTGGACGTTTACATCATTGGCTGAGAGTATTTCTCCAGACCACGAAACACCAGAGCCGATATCGAGAGTGTTTTCAGGTGTAGTTGTTTGTCCGATCGTTAGTACGGATACTTTCGGATAATTATTTTCATCGGATAGTAGATGTGTTTGTATAGTATCCTTACTTGAAATTTTTTTATATCCAATAGCGCCTCCCACGATAAGCACAGCTACAAGTACACCTATAATAAGAAGTTTGTTTTCTTTCATAGGTAATAAATATTGGTCTAGTAATTACTCGTCATGTCCATGTGGCTGGCTCTCATCTTGGATAGGGGTATGCTCACCCGTAGTTTCATGAGTATGATCTGTGTGACCATCTGATGCAGGATTAGTTCCCGGTCTTAAGATAAAAAATGCAGCACCAATTGCAAGGATAATGAGAACAGAAACAATAATAAGATTCTTTTTCATAAGTTAGTTTAAGTTAATAGTTAATACATACCAAAAAACCTATTGTGTTTGCAAAGGTTAATATAAATCATTAAGTTAAAACGACTTAGAGTTAAGAATGCCTCTTGAAAAAAGTAATGTGTATAGATTAAATAATCGAGGTGGTGAGCCTTCGGTGAGAGAAGATAGCTTTTGTGTTCGTTTCAACAGTAAAGATAGACTAATGACGGAGTTGGCAAAAAAACCAGACATCATTAGTACAAGGATAAATCCTAACTGTGTGTTATTTCTTGCTGTTGTAGTAAATGTAGATTCATGACATTCAACTGTCGATGATTCGTAATCATCGACTTTTTGACTATGTGCGTTGAATTCTAATGAGTTACAGGAAGATAACAAGAAAACAAACGAAACCAAAATAGTTATCGGAAAAATTAAACTTAATATTAATTTTTTATGGTTTATAAACATAATCTACTCATTGTAACATTATTAAAAATACGACTCAAATACTTAAAGAATTTAGTTTTGCTTTCATCTGATCAATTTGTGATTGCTGGCTTGAGAGAATATCTTTACATAATTCTTTTAATTCAGAATCCTCTACAGGTGCTTTTTCGCACATAAGAATTGCACTGGCGTGGTGAGTAATCATCGATTTTAAAAACTGTCTATCCGAAATACCGGTTTGCTGTCTGATTAAAGTAAGAAAAATAATTAATAGTAGGACGCTACTGGCAATTATAAAGGTATTCCATTTTTTGTTATAATACATAGCCCTCATAACAAAAAGCTCAATAATCACCATTGGAGCTGTCATCAAGCCTGCCATATAAAACTGGTTATAATTAATCAAAACATTGGCAAATGTGTTAACCATTGCATACATAAAAACAAACATTGATATAAACGACAGTATAACCATAACGAGCAAATTACGATACTGCTTACTATTCATTGAATTTTCCATTTCCATAAAATTAATTGTTAGTTAATAATTAAATTACTTCCTTAAAGGAAATATACTGCTAGGGCACTGCACCCGAATAAAAGTCCAATATCTCGATAGACTTCATGAAACTCATGTCTACTTGAAACTACAAGAACACCTAAAAGATGTGTAGCCGCTAATACTGCAGCTATACCGGTAAAATAACCACTTATAAGCCACGCTCCAATAAAGAGATCTCCTACTGCTGTCCCGAGCATGAAAGATCTGGCAGACAAAAGATATCTAGAAAACCATTTCGGCAACATGTGGGTCCACTTATCTTTATCTTTTAGAATCAAAACACCTGTTAGAACAAAAGTTATTCCGAGACCGATTCTTAAAATAAGTATTGGGAGTTCCATATTATTTTAATGCATCATTGCTCCTCCTGATTGATTCGTTTGTCCCTTAGCCACATTTACCACAAAGTCAGAGGTAATAATATTTCCTTCGTGTTGGAACTGCGAGAAAAGTTTATAATTTCCGGCTTCAGGAAACGTAATCTCGAAGTTAACTTTTCCTGTTTGAATATCAGTAAGCTTTTGGGTTGCATGAGCATGAATGAACTGAAGATCACTTTCTCGCAGAACAACAGTGTGTCCAAGCGCCCCTAAATACTTTTCTAGATTTGTGACAGATTTTCCGTCTTTTTTAATTTCAAAGTCAAATCCTGTTGATTTTCCTGATTCGATAGAAGGCAGGGCTGAAACTAAGCTAACCTGATACCTGTCAAATATTTTACTCGTAGTGGTGTCTCCAATGGATTGTGGTTTGTAATTTGCCTGACTTCCTACTCTTATGTCTTCGGATATAATAACTGGTAACTTAGTGCCATTTTGGTCCATTTGACTTGTGGTTGGAGTAAAGTCTGCAAAAATGCGGTAATCTCCATCGGATGGTAGAGTGAGGTCGGAAAAAGCAAATTCTCCTGTTGTTTGATTAAATTCCGGATGTACATGCTGGAAGTTAGCAAGGTCTTTTCGGACAATTATAAAATGCATACGTTTCTCATGGACAACATCAAGATTTTTTAAAGTATTTCCTTGATCGTCAATAATTGAGTATGTGAAGCTCGTAGGAGTATTGGGTGCAAAGCTTTTTATATCAGCATTAGATTTTATGCAATAGCTTCTGTGACTTTGGATTGGCATCGTATCAATCAGTGTGCCACCTGACGAACAATAAACCTTGCCCTGATCTTTAGTGAAGACTTGTGGATTTTTATCCGACTTATTTAAAGTAAATATTCCCCCTGCGACTATAACTACTACTAAGATAATTCCTATAAGTATTTTTTTGTTCATGTAATTATAGTTTAGTTTTTAAATTCAACTTCAAACGGGTACATCCCCATCCCACAGGTCCCCTCTAGAGTAGCTACTTTTTGTGTACCAATATCAATATCAGTCGAGCCAGTTTGCGGAAGCACCTGGCTTATATCCATGCTCGGAATACGGACCGATGAGGAACAGTCGAATGTTCCGCTCGTATCGAATCGTATGACTGTAGGAATGCCTGCGCGAGCGATGCTCTTTCGTGGCTCGTATCCGCTTTTAGCATTAATGGTGATGATCTGTTTTCCATCGACGATAACAACATTATTTACATTTACCACCGGCTCTGTGCTTCCAGCATTTTTTGTAAGCATAAAAGCTCCTCCAATGAGAACGCCTGCTACAATTATTGATATAATGGTTGATTTCATAGATTTTCTTTATTAGTTCCTCAGCTCAGAAATGGTAAATAACCTGGACTCTGCGCCTTTGGTTCAATACCATTTATTATATACTAATCGAGTGAGGAAAAAAACAATGGGAACTATAATGATCATTTGTAAAATTGGTGTAAAACCCACATCAAGAAACGGGATGGTGGGCATGAGCTCGTTGTAGGACCATCTTTCAGTTCCTAGTCCATAAAGCTCAATTATTACAGCAAAAATTAGACTAACAACCAAAAGAATAGTTAATTTTCCTTTTGAGAAATACTGAAACCAATTCCATCCTCTAAAAACAAAGGACATTATAAGATATATCAAAGTGATTATCACAACATCTCCTAGGGTTGCCGCCAAGCACATCAAAAAACTGGACAAAAATCCATCATACCCATTATACAAAAACATTTGTCCGTTCTCCCAAATTAAATTGAGAAAAAATGAAGTTATAAGTGCTGTCGCAATCGTTTTTTTCATACTGAATATTAATCTAGAAATTAAACAAGGGTGGAATAACCCCAATCACCACCAAACTATTCAAAAGATTGAATAGTGCAAACATAATCACCACAAGTCCTGCAGTCTTGAAGAAAACTCCCGACTTTGAACTGTTTTGAATACTGAATGAACTGAAGCTCAGGAGTGCAAGTACAGGAAATGTTCCTAGGGCAAATGCAAGCATGGTGAGACCTCCAGTGATAAAGCTCCCTGTACTTAAGGCATAGAGTTGCATTGACTGAGTAAACCCGCACGGCAAGAAGAACGTAGCGACACCCACAAGTAGTGGCGTGAGTACGTGATTCAATTTACTTACACCGAGTGCGTGTTTTGAGAGAAATTTTGGCATACTCGGCTCTAGTTTTTTTACCCATGGAAAAACATCGAGAAGATTTATACCCAGAATAAGCATGACGATGCCAATAATGAGGCTCAGTACAAAAGTTCCTGAGGTGTTTAATGTAAAGGCTGATCCGATTGCTCCGATAATCCCCCCAAGAATAAAAAATGAAACTATTCGACCAGCATGGAACATAAGCTGGGGCTTTATTTTATCACCTCCTTTCGCAAAGGTGGCCGACATTGAAAGGAGAAGACCTCCGACCACAGCCATGCAGGTCGAAAGTGAAGCAATGATACCAATCGTAAATGCCGTGCCGTACGTGACATTTCCCCCTCCAACCAAGTTAACAAGACCGATCTTTTGAAGGACAATAAACAAAACTGCAAATCCAACTGCAATCGGAACTGCAATGTTAAAATCAGACCACTTATTTTCCCCACTATTATTTTCTTTTTTTATAGAGACAGTGTAGCCATAAGGTTTGAGCGGTATAGTTAACTCTTCTGCAATCTGCTCCTGTGTTTTGTCGCCAAAGTCACCACTTACTTCCACCGAATGATTTTCGAGGTTTGATGTTGCGTGAGTAATATAAGGTAAGTCTTTCAACTCACTTTCAGTCATGAAGACACATGCATTACAATGCATGCCGTGAACATGGAAGGTATACCTCTGCAAATTATTTTTATTGTTGGTAATCATAATAATTATTCTATTTGTTATAGTGACTTAGCCTTAATTCGAAGTGAATTCGACACGACCGACACACTTGATAATGCCATCGCTAATCCTGCAAACACCGGATTGAGGAGCCAACCAAAGATCGGGTAAAATATCCCTGCCGCAAGAGGAATACCTACGATGTTGTAGATAAATGCCCAAAAGAGATTTTGCTTAATACCTCGCATGGTCATTTTCGATAGCTTTATCGCCTTCACCAATTTTGAAATGTCACCACCAAGAAGCGTAATACCCGCCGATTCTATTGCAACGTCAGTTCCTGTACCCATCGCAATACCTACGTCCGCCTGTGCAAGCGCCGGAGCGTCATTTACACCATCCCCTGCCATTGCTACGATTCTTCCCTGTGACTGCAGCTCTTTAATTTTTTCTAGTTTATCTTGTGGTAAGACATGAGCCACGACGTCAGTAATACCGACCAGGGACCCAATATATTTTGCGGTCTTTTCATCATCACCAGTAAGCATCACTACTTTAATCCCGAGGGCATGGAGATCTTTCACTGCCTCGACTGATTCTTCTTTTATCGGGTCAGACACCATTACAAAACCGAGGACTTTTTCTTTAGTTGCGAGAATAACAGGGGTCTTACCTTGCAACGTAAATTCATGTAACGTTTCAGCATCAAAAGAAATATTGAGATCATGTATAAGTTTTGTATTACCGACAAAATATTCTACACCATTAACTCTGCCCTTAAGTCCTTTACCTTGCATACCTTCAAAATTCGAGATTTCTGATACGGGAATATTTTTCTCCTCTGCGTAACTTACAATTGCATGAGCGATCGGATGCTCGGACTTCTTTTCAAGTGAGGCGAGTATTGATACTAATTCTTCGTTTTTCTCACCTGATAGACTAACTATGTCTACAAGCGTCGGCTTCCCTTTTGTAATCGTACCTGTCTTGTCCACCACTACCGTATCTACCTTGTGAAGTTTCTCAAGTGTAGCTGCGTCCTTTATTAAAATACCCTCTTTTGCTCCTTTGCCGACTCCGACAATGATAGCTGTTGGTGTTGCCAGTCCAAGTGCACACGGACAAGCAATAACAAGGACTCCGACAAATGAAACAAGGCCATATGAGAGTGCTTGCGAGAATCCAAGTGCAGGAGTTCCAAAGAATAACCATGCTCCGAGTGAAAGAACTGCAATGACAAGTACGATAGGAACAAATACTGACGATATTTTATCTGCCAGTGCTTGGATCGGGGCACGACTTCCTTGGGCTTCTTCCACCATTTTTATGATCGAAGCGAGCAGTGTTTCAGACCCGACTTTAGTTGCTTTGAAAATGAATGCTCCGTTTGTATTAATTGTTCCCGCAACAACAGAGTCTCCTATGTTCTTCTGGGCAGGCATTGGTTCACCAGTCACCATTGATTCATCTACAAACGATGAGCCTTCACTTACGACGCCATCAACCGGAATTTTCGCACCTGGTTTTATGATAATCAAATCTCCATGCTTCACTTCATGTACAGATATTTCTACTTCTTTTCTATCACGCATTACGAGTGCAGTTTTTGCCTGTAAGTTGAGAAGTTTTTCAATAGCGTCCCCTGTCTTTATTTTTGATCGAGCTTCCAAATATTTACCAAGCGCAATAAAGGTGATGACCACAATCGTAACGTCGTAGTAGGTGTGATCCACGTTTATAAACGGACGAAGTGATTCTTCAAAAGCTGTGATAACAAAACTATACACGTACGCTGCGACTGTTCCGATACCAATGAGCGTGTCCATGTTGGCCTTGCCATAACGGAGAAAGCGATAGAAACCAAGAAGGTACGGCTTACCCACCACGAAAAGCATGTATGTCGCCATAAGAGGTAGCAGGTGGTGGACAAACTCATACACAGTGGTGCTCATTTCTGAAACAGCACCATATTCCGCCAAAATATCCCAAGTCATAATAACTATACTGAAAATTGCGAGCGGTATAGCTGATACCACCAATGTCTTTTGACTTGCTACTTCAGCGAGCTTTTCCTTCTTTGATTGATTCAAGCCAAGATGCCCTCTGTGCTCATCTGCAGTCATCCCCATCTCCTCTGCAGTCTGCCCCATAATAAGAGAATACCCTAATGGTTCGATTTTTTTCGAAAGGTGGTGTGGGTTTGTTTTCGATTCATCGAAAGACACCTGAGCGGTTTCCGTACCGTAGTTAACCTCTGCGGATTCTACACCGTCAGTTTTCCTGAACGTCTTCTCAATGATACTTGCACAGGAAGCGCAATGCATTCCTTTTATGTGATATGTTTTAGATGTATTCATAAAATTACTTTCGCTTAAGGCGATATACTTTTAATATTTCATCAATCGGTTTCTTTTGCTCTCCTTTCTTTATCTGGCTTATAACACAGGTACTCAAATGATTCTCCATCAGTGCATCCTCTATACCTGAAAGAGCCTGCTTGACTGCCGATGTCTGAGTAATCACATCAATGCAGTATGCATTTTTTTCTATCATGTCCTGCAGTCCACGTACCTGCCCTTCTATAATCTTGAGTCGCCGAATTAATTTAGTTTTATGTTCGTTCATAGACCCATTATACCCCCATGGGGTATAATGGGTCAACTGATTTTGTGTTAATCCTCTAGACTGCAATCATACTGAGTTAGAACTAAAAAATCCTTACTAATTAATAATTTTTAGTTGAATTTTATTCTCGGTGCCACATTAGAAGATGTTAGAACTGTGCTTGAGAGAAAAAATGCTATGCCAATTTCATACTTACTTTTGCAATATAATAAAAAGATGTTCATGTGGAAAAAATAATTCATTTCCTTTTTTAAATTCACTTTGTAATTTATCTGCAATCTTATCTTGCCATTTATTTTTTTCTAACTTTAAAGACCAACAAATGACATCAATCAAATCATTAACGTTTGCAGTCTTTTCAGTACTTATAATTTTTTTTATTTTTGGTTGACCGAGTTTATTGAGTATTCGCATCATTTCATTGTATTTATCCCCATCGTATATTTCACATTTTCCCATAAGTTCACACTCAAATTTTGATAAAGTATCATTTGCTCCTTTAAAAGTAATTATGACCAAATATCCACTGTTGTTTACAAGACTCCATGCTTTGTGTAAAAATAATTCATATTCACTAATTATTTCTGGTATTGAATGTGAAGACAACACTAAATCAAATTTTTCTTCTATTTCGCAGGGAAATTTTTTATTAATAACTGGAATATTTGCTTCTAGCAATTTCTTAGCTCTCTTTTCGTCTTGCTCAATAGCTTGATATTTTTTGACACTTTCCTTGTAAGATTTCGCTGTTTTTAAATCCCCTGCTCCAATGTCTAACATTGAAGTTACTTCGCAAGAGAAGATCAAATCTAAAACAGCTTTTACCAAAATATCCTTTTGATTATAGGTGTATGAACCAGAAAAATTAAAATCCATACAAAAAGTCTATCATGATAAACTAAAAAATCCCTACAATGTAGGGATTTTTTAGTATTTGACAAAACATATTTTATATTATGGGGTGACTAGAGGGAATCGAACCCTCATTTTTGCTTCCACAAAGCAAAGTCCTAACCGTTGAACGATAGCCACCATAAAAGCTTAACGGAATGATTAAGCCACTTCTTTATACCAGAAAAATTAGTAAAAATCTAGCTCAAAATGCTAACCTAGAAATATCTCTTTAAACTTTTCCAAAACCCTACTCATATCCTGCCTCTCAATACCACCTATTTTTCCCAGTATCATCTTCTTTTCCAAGGTAGCTATCTTTTGTGGAAGGAGGAAGGAATTCTGCTTCAAGCCGTTACTTTTGCTTTGCACCACCAAAACAAAGTTTTTTGTATTCGGTTTTTTAGAAGTGAAGAAACACAAGACCACATCATTACCAAGTGGTTTCTTTGAGATTATGAGCGCAGGTCTCACCTTCTCGCTCGACAGGTCGGTGAACGGAAAAGGTACAAGAACGATATTACCTTGATCGTACATGTTTTTTAATTATGTCAGAAGCAGAGTAGAGATCAGGCTCTGATTTTAAAAACTGAAAGCTTTGAGAGTACGCATTTATATTTGAAAGGAGAGACAGATTTGGATTATACGCTTCAGGGAATTTCATAATGATTACCTCCGGATTTTTATGCGAACCAATGACAAAAACCTCATTAGTCAGTCTAACCTTCTCTATAAGCACTCTCATATTCGCTCGCGCTTTGGTTGTAGATATAGAATTTATTTTCATACAAATATTGTACATTTTGTACAAAATAAATCAAGACGACTGTTTAAAGTCCTTTTAACACATCCCTATATTTCTGCAGTACCACAGCAGTCCCTGAATGAAGATTTTCTGGCACCGTATCCAATGTAAACCACTGAATATCGTCAAATTTATGTGGCTCTCCATTTTTTACTTTTTCTGGATCTATCAAGACTGCATGATCGATTGCAATCCAATGAGTCGGAGTATCATTATCAATTCGATGCATATCTCTTACGCCGAGGAATAGAACTTCTTTTGCATCAACAGAATATTCTTCCTTGATTTCTTTCAAAAGCGTATTTTCTACTGTGTCATGAATCTCAAGTCCCCCCCCACCAATATCCCACTTTTCATGTTCATCTCTACAATTTTTACTTCGAAGTTGCATCAGAAAATTCCCCTTTCCATCATGACAGAAAAATGTCACGCACACTCCGACAAAATCAATTCCTTTTTTCATATTTTTGAATATCAATTATACCATACGGCCCTCCCCTTGCTCGAGTGCGGACTTTCAGCATATACTCAACACATGAAAACCTCAAAACCGATCGCTTTTGATCCTTACGATTTCTCAAAGACTGAAGTGAACGGAGTCCCTCTGTATTACAAGAATCTCCCCTGGGCATCATGTATCCATATCTACATGTCATTTGAAATCGGAGCATTTCATGACCCTGTAGAAAAGGAAGGCCTTTCTCATTTTCTCGAACATATGATTTTTGACGGCTCGCCAAGCTTACCCACCCGGAAAGCAACTCATGAATGGAGAAAAACAGAAACTCTCGGAAGTTGGAATGCATATACGAGCCACTACAACACCGCCTACCATCTGAAGTGTTTTCCTGAAAAGCTCGAGAGCGTACTTACCCTTATGAAAGAGCAGATATTCTCTCCCCTCCTTCGAGCAGAAGATGTGGAGCATGAAAGAAAAGTGATCACTCAAGAAGCATGGGGACGGTATCAAAACGAAAAACTTTTGAACTATACAAAGGAATACACTGAAAAGATTTTCCCTGGACACTCACTTTCTCGAGTGGCAAGTGCTCTTGGCTGGCCAAAAACAATCCTTGCTATTACAGCAGAAGATATTAGGATGTGGCACAAAAAGAACTATCACGCGGGCAATCTATCGATCGTGGTGACCGGAAATATTGACGAGCAATCAATCGAAACGTTTCGTACCGTGATGAATGACATTCCCCAGAGCGAGAAAAGACCTATACTTAGAGAATTCATACCCACACCTCTTCTGTATGAGATCATAAAGACAGCAGATGAGATTGGCCTCGTAAAAGAGCAAGTTGAGATTAGTATTTCAAGTTATAAAAACAAGCCTGAGCACCTCCGAGAACACGAGAGAGCATTTGGTAGTCTTCTCCACGATATTCTCCACGAGAAACTACGTGATGAAAATGCATTGTGCTATGGGGTGGGTGTATCCACAAGTCGAGGTACTGACTACGTCAATCTCGGTATCGACATCAAAACATCCGAAGAACATATCGATATCGTAAAAAAAATAATACATGAAGAAATCGGGCTTGTACTCGACACCGATACATATAAAGAGCGTTTTGAACAAGTAAAGACGACAAGTCTAGAACGCCTCCGAGCTGCCGAACATGACTCAGAAGATATTGCTCATAGTTCCACTACTGAGCTCGTACGAAAACAGAAGATTAAGACCTTGAAGGAAGCAATAGAAAATCGAGAAGCGATGACATTTGAGGATATGCAGAAAGCTGGGAAGTATATGTTTGATCCGAAGTATACAGTGACAGAGGTGATACTGCCGTCCTTGAAGTAAGAAAAAACCGCTCATTCAGTAGACGATTTAGTAAAATCGCCTCGGGGCTGACCTACTGGGTTGAGCGGTTTTTTTGATACCCAATACATTTGACTTATTTTTTTAAAAATATACTCTAGTTCTAGGAGTATTCATGCAAAATCTTAGTTTTTTAACTCCTAGAGAACTCTATGAGTTTGGAGCAATATCTGAATCCAAGGACTTAGGCGAGATTTGCAAAACTTTCGCCAAGTGTACCTTCTTGCTCCCTAAGGAGCTCGCAAATCTTGCTAGTCTGCTTTCGAGACTTGATCTCTCTTGTCTTGATGAAATATCGAGTAATCACCTCTCTCAGACAGTGGAGGTTAATCGAATCGTTTGGCAAGAATACTCACGAAGAGAAATTCTTGTCCCTGCATAAGTAGCGGAGTCGAAAGACTCCGCTATATTTTTAAAATTTAAGGGATGTTCCGTCTGGGACGACGTCCGAATGGTTTTATGGAGTAATAATACAAAAGCTTATTGATTTTGACTACCTACTATCAAAACCTCGTGCAAGAATCTGTTTTGCCTTTTGCGGTTCTTTTTTTAGCCAATCAAGCATAAGAAACGCCCCGACTGGATGAAGATTTTTTTCTTTCATAAGTCTTTCAAGATTCCATCCTTCAACTTCTAAGTCTGGTAGGTCACCAGTTTCCAAGAATTTTTCAAATTCGGTTCGTAAAGGTTCAGAAAGTTTTTCAATATCTTCAAGTGTCACTAAGAGAGCATGTTCTTGGATATAATCATTCGGCCATTTCTCTCTAATCTTTTGTTTTATTTGTAAGATTTCCATATATTTCATCCTATCCATTCATACAATCCTCTACCATTTGCAATAGTACCTATCTGTTTTGCTAGACCCTTGCGAACAAATTTCTCCCAAAGATTTTCACCTAATTCAGAAAGTTGCATATCAGATCGTAGTGGTTTATCGAGAGACTCAACTACTTTTTTATAAACAACTTCACCCAAACCTTTTCCTCTTAGACTTTCATCAATAGTTATAAAACCAACACTATAATAATCTCCATGGTCACTTAATGCTACAACTCCAACTCGCTTACCGTCGAGCATAATCTTTCTATCTGCAATTTCCATTCTTCCTTCAAAATTTTCTTGATTTTGTGGCACACCTTCCATGGTTATATATTAACATTTTTATGGTTTAGAGAGGAGTCTTTCCCTCAAAATTCTTCATCTTGTCAGATGAAGAATTTCTGGGCACCGGATTTCCGACACGAGCTACTGCTCGCGTAAACCGGAAATCCGTTCAAGTCCTCACGTAAAAGTGCAACGCACTTTTACTTCCTGGGCACAAATGAAAAAACTCCCTTACGGAAGTTTTTTCATTTGTGCCCAGGAGAGGACTTGAACCTCCACGGCTTGCGCCATACGAACCTCAATCGTACGTGGTTACCAGTTACACCACCTGGGCAATATTTTATCAAAATACACTTAGGTCACTTGAGGTACACCCATGATACCTAAAGATTTGTTAATTTTCAATCTTTTCAATTATACAGATTTGAATGCGTGTCTATATCTAGAAATATAATTGTTCCACTATCTTCAAACTTATATATTACTCTCAGGTCCCCTCCGACGTTAATACTCCACTTTCCCATTTGATCTCCTTTTAATTGATGATTTTGTAATAAAGGATCGTGAGGATCTACTAAAAACAAATTTCTTCTTTTTTTAAATCTTATTTTCTCTCCCTCTCGAAGTTTTTTAAATTTCTTGCCAAAATTTTTATGAATGACAATTATCATATACTTATAGAGATGCGAGGTATGTGTCCATTTCTCGAGCAGTACGAAATTTAGGCGATAGGTTTTTCCCATTCTTTATATCTTGATCAATACTCTTCAAGAGTCTTGATGTTTTTTTATTCACTGTATGTGCAGAAAAATACGCTTCTTTGTTTCTAATAAACTCTTTAAGATAATTGTTTACAAGAATAGAAAGTGGGAGGTTCATCTCCTGAGCCACTCTTTGAGCCTCTTTCTTAACGACTGGATCCACCTTTACATTTAGTACTGTTTTCATAACCAAAGTATACACAACGGTTATTTTTACGTCAATTAAAAAAACACCTCATTTAGTAGAATGACCTACTGGGCTGAGGTGTTTTTTGTTTTTTATTCTGCTGCTACTTCTACTGAGGCTTCCTCTTCGACAACTTCTTCCTCTGTAGATTTTTTTGTAGTTCGGATATTTCGCATCTGTCGGCGGATCTCTTTCGCTGCCTTGTCTCGGATATGGTAGAGCTTTGCTCGTCGTACCTTTGCTCGCTTCAAAACTTCTATCGAGTCAATCATTGGAGAATAAAGTGGGAAAATTTTCTCAACCCCTACTCCTGAAGCGATTTTTCGTACTGTAAATGTAGAGCCGGCTTCTTTGCCGTGCTTGACTGCAATTGTGAGACCTTCAAATGCCTGAAGTCGAGTCTTTCCTTTTTCCTGAATCTTCTGCCATACACGAATCGTATCTCCAGATCGAATATCCATCTTCTTTCGATCTGCGACGGTAACAGGAGAATGTATTGTAGTGCCGGTTGCTTTTGTTGCCATAGTGATAAGCAATTTAGCATAGATATGCTAATTCCGCAACAACCTCAAACCTTCTTCAAAATCGGCCGGGTACGGTGCCTCGACCCTCACTTGTTTCCCCTCAGTATTGGTAAATTCTATAGAGCGGGCATGGAGAGCGGTATGGGTAAAACCGAGAGCAGGAGGCATGGTAGGAGCATACAAGCTATCCCCTACAAGCGGGTGTCGGATCACCTTGAAATGCACTCGTATTTGGTGAGTTCGCCCGGTTTCGGGCATAGCCTGTACAAATGCAATACCATGACCTGACTCCTTGACCACATACCGAGTGACTGCTTCCCGCTTCTGTCCTCGAGCCCCTCTTTCAGAAGACCAGAGACGGACGTCGTGCTGGCTGCGCCCGATTGGCTTGTCGATGAGTCCCCTTGGGTGTTTTGGAACACCATGCACAAATGCATGATATATTTTCTTGATTTCTCGATTCTGAAATTGACTCTTCAGTGTTTGGAACCCTTCTTCTGTTTTTGCAATGAGCATTACCCCTGACGTATCACGGTCCAACCTGTGCACAATACCAGGCCGGTCGATAAATTCATCTTCATCGATTTCCATTGGCTCCCCCACGTCCTTAATACCGGGAAATTTCTTTACAACCCAGTCAGTAAGAGTTGGTTCAGTGGATTTCCCATCTCCATGCACCACAAGACCACTCGGCTTGTTCACCGCCGCTATATCGTTGTCTTCGTATAAAATAGTTGGTTCTTCCATAGAGTGTTATGCGCCAAAACGTCGCTGACGCTCAGCATATTCTCGCATCATACCTAAAAATTCGTCTTTAGAGAAATCGGGCCAGAGTGTCTCTGTAAAGAAAAGCTCACTGTATACACTTTGCCATGGTAGAAAACCAGAAAGACGCTTTTCTCCCGAAGTGCGAATGATCATGTCCGGATCAGGCATCGGCTGCGTCTGCAAATGCTTATTGAAATATTCTTCGTTGATCTCCTCTATTTTCGGATGCTCCTCCACTATTTTTTTCACTGCACTCAAAATTTCCTGCCGACCACCGTAGTTGAGTGCAAAGTAAATATGAGGACCCTTGTTATCTTTCGTTTTCTCTTCTGCGTTCTTAAAAATCTGCTGCAGATCATTTGGAAACTTTAGCGTATCCCCCACACAATGCAGCACACCACCTTCAGCATGAAAATTGTCCAGTTCTTTCGTGATGAATTCTCCGATCAAAGAAAGTAGATACGAGACTTCCTCAATCTTCCTGTTCCAGTTTTCGGTGGAAAACGTAAAAAAAACAACATGCTGTATGCCGCATTCTTTTACCCACTGCACTACTTCTTTGAGCTTCTTCCCTCCTGCCCGGTGTCCTTCAAATACGGGTAACTCCTTACCTTTAGCCCATCTTCGATTACCGTCCATGATCACGCCGATACACTGTGGTTTTTCCATATAATTGTATAGTATACCAGAGACTCTACACGAAAGTATTGTAAAAACAAGTTATTTAGTATATAAATAGTGGGTTAAAAGGTTGCGCGATTAGCTCAGTTGGTAGAGCGCTTCATTTACACTGAAGATGCCGCAGGTTCGAGTCCTGCATCGCGCACATAATATAAAAAACCTGGACTGATCCAGGTTTTTTATATTATGTGCGAGCCGGAGACATGTTTCGTCAGTAGACGAAACGGTCGAGGCACGGTCATGAAAATTTCCGAGTGGCGACGAGGAAATTATTCCTGACCACATTTGACTTACCCAAAAAGGAGTTTTTTCATTTGTGCTCCCGGTAGGAATCGAACCTACATTAACGGCTTAGAAGTCCGCTGTTCTATCCATTGAACTACGGGAGCAATACCCCACCTTAGCACGAAGAATTATTAGAGTGAAGGGTCTGCTTGTACCGAAGGGGTTTCTTTCAGTCTCTGGAACTCTTCTGCCTGCTTGTTAAAACGCTCCAAAGCAATCTGTAGAAGTTTTTTATCTATTTTTACTTGATAGGATGCACCTACTTCGGGAACTGGCCACCATGAATTATTTTTTACGCCGATATAAATAAAGACATGGACGCATGCAGCGCACAGTACTAAAAAAATGAATGTGAAGACAATAATCTTCCAGTCAGTACCTGGCCGAACACCTTTCTTGCGATAGATGCCTCGCACTTGGTTCGTCTTCTTATTATAGAATGCTGTAAACGAAGAAAATAGATTTTTCATATATTTTTCTGCTTAAGCACACGGATACTATAAACCCCTCTCCATATGACAGGTTTATCTTTTTCAGCCGGCGTACTGAAGAGAGCGATAGAATTCACATCTACCGAATATGGCAATGTAGGAAGAAGCTTTGAGAAATTCCAGACTGAAAGCCATGTCCCTTTTACCTCCACTCGAAGCACGAGATACTCCATTCCATGAGTTGCAAGTGAAGTGGGTGCATCGAGCGAAACCGAGTTGATTTTTATCTCCAACCCCTGATCTCGAGCAGTTTTTTCCACAAATTCGATAAAATCAACTTCTCCTTGTTTTTTCACAAAGAAGTTTCTGAGATTGTCGATATCTGGCTGCGTCGTCTGAAACGAACGCAGCAGGTCTTCTGCATATTGTTTTTTCTCCCCTCCGAAAATGATGTCATTTTTGTATGCAGAGACACGAGCAGCCTTTTCCCACACATTTTGTATCAGGAAAAAATATGCGGCCATTGCCAAGCCAATGCACAAACTAAGGAGAGCCATACTGTAATAATGCTTTTTCTCAATCATCGTATTTTTACATTTACAGAAAACTCGATATCTTTATCCTTGGCAAAATTAGATACGGGCAGTACAACATCAAAGAATCCTTTTGTAGATTCAAGTTTATTTACAAATTCTCGGAGGGCTTCACGTTTGAGAGCAATACCTTTGAGTACAAGCACTGACGTACTTGCGGTATCTTCCCTATATTCTATTTCATTTACATGTATAAATGAATTCTTTGCTTCCCCCACTTTCTCCAAAGTGAGGAGAGGGTCAATCGGGTTCCCTGACATCGCGAGTGCCCGTAGTTGCTCATTGGTCTCTTTTATTGTCTCCACTACAACATCCGCTTCCTTTAGTTGAAGCGAATTATTTATAAGTACAGTATCCGCAAGTGTATTTTTTTCTTCAAAAAAGATATAGGCATAGGTGGGTAGGAGAAATATGAGAAGCATCACTACACACACAAGCAAGCCAAAAAGCCAAACGACAATGCGACGGTGCTTGTAGTCTTTCAAGATTCTCTCTTTTACGATATCGGGAACAAGGTTGAACATATAATTTAAATCAAAATATGGGTCGGTAATGCAAGGCCGATCGCCGGAGCATATTTTACCGAATCGATAAAAGAAAGCTCTGGTACAGACTCGTGTATATTGAATGCATTGGTCCACACATTTCCCACCGTCACATCCACTTTAACAAGTGCGGTTAAGGTGGGCGCAAAATCATCATTAAAGCCTTCCCCTGTTACGAAAATATGTTCAATGTCTTTTGAAACAGTGTCGTCGGAAACATGAGAGTTCTTCCAATATGTAATCACTTTCTTTATTTCCGGAGCGACCATACTCGGATCAAATCCTCCATCTGTCTTTGTGGTATTAAAAGTAGAAGTGAAATGTATAATACTATGGCTCACGATGTATAAGCCAACTTTCTCTGGAGCACAGTGGACGATAACATATGTGCCTCGCTCAGCTTTTGTGAGAAGTGCGCGGGCGATTGCTTGGGATTCCATTTCAAGAGAATATGTTATAAACCCTGCAGATTCAAATACTTCTACATACAGATCAATAAGTAGAGACGGGATCGCAGAGACCACTACATCAAAATGCTCTTTCTTTGGATCCTTAGGATCAATGACCGCAAAGTCAAACACAAGAGTGTTTGCAGGAAGAGGAACATTCTCTTCCAATTTGAATTCTATATTACTCCTAATCTCATTTGAAGGAACAAATGGTATGTTTGTTTTGAAGAGGTATGCCTTCTCTTCGGGGAGTGATGCTCGTACGTACGGAGTCTTGATCTCTTTCTTTATATCTTTAAGAACCGCGATCACCTCGTCGGTGTTGTGAATATGACCTGAGACGATAGCACCGGCAGGAAGCGGTCGCTCAAGATATTTTTTAATAGCTAGATTTCTTCCACTCTTTTCAAACTGGAAAAACCTGATCGAGGTATCAGAAACTGACACGCCAGAATACTCTGGATCAAGAAATTTTGGTGTTGGAAAAAACTTTAAAAAACGATTCTGCATTATGTCATAAGTATATAATGCAATTCTTAGTTTTAAAACTGAGTTGTCCCCTTTGGGTAGAAGTTAGATGATAGAGGTTAGATGATAGAAGTTAGAAGTTAGAAGTTAGAAGTTAGAAGTAAAAAAAAGAACTCAAGATTACTTAACGAGAGAACCTGGGGGTACGTTGTCGTCCAATTTCAACAACGAAAAGTATCCTTCACCGGAAACTGCAAGAATCATTCCCTGACTCAGAAGTCCCATCATTGGACGTGGCTCAAGATTTGCAACAAAACCGCAGGTAATACCCGCAAGTCCTTCCCCTTCAGGAAAATATTTTGCAATACCAGAAAGAACCGTACGTGGAGCTTCCTCGCCAAAATCAACAGTGAGTTTCAATAATTTATCCGATCCTTCTATCAAAGCAACCTCCAGTATTTTCCCTGCACGTATTTCAACTTTTTTTACATCATCAATAGTGATCATACAGTTTCTTCTTTATATTTCTTTAAGTCTAAGTAACTACTTAAGATAAGTGCCGCAGCAGACGCATCGAGCATATCATTTTTACCCTGTAGTCGCTCTGCCTGGCTCGAAGTCATAAATTCAGGATGCAGGACAACAGGGATAGTAACTGCTTGCTTCAAACTTTCGATAAAAGGGGTGATCTCTTGCATAATGACATTATCCTCCCCTTTGAAATCCTTGCTGTCCCCTACAACAATCTCTCCTACATCGTTTAAAGTACAGAGCTCTTTCACCTCTCTCACAATATGCTCATTATTTTCCACCACCCCATATGGCAAGGCAAAGCTATTCGATTCGTCCGACAATGCAATCCCGATACGTTTTGATCCGAAATCAATTCCTAGTGTTCTCATAGGGATATTGTATAGGTAAACTAAACACCCTACAATGCCTCTTTCAATTGCAAAATCAGCTTTTTCTGATACTATAGACTCTGTCAGTAATGAGGTTTTAAACTAGCTACTATTGACAAAACTCGGAGGAGTGGCAGAGTGGTCGAATGCACTTGTCTTGAAAACAAGAGTCTGGGTAACTGGACCGTGAGTTCGAATCTCACCTCCTCCGCAAGCAAAACCGCCTAAAAGGCGGTTTTGACTTGTCGGAGGAAGAAAAATTTAAAATTTTTCGGGTGAGATTCAAACAGATTTACGGTCTACGCTCGCAGTA
>JBKJHK010000009.1:0-4150 GCA_046599035.1 Parcubacteria group bacterium
GTAAATCCTCATACAGAATTTGAGGCTGAGGTTTACGTTCTCAAGAAAGAAGAAGGTGGACGACATACTCCATTCTTCTCAGGTTACAAGCCACAGTTCTACATCCGAACTACAGACGTAACAGGAGATGTGACTTTGAAAGAAGGTGTTGAAATGGTTATGCCAGGAGACACAGCGACATTCAAGGTTAAACTTATTGCTCCAGTTGCGCTTGAAGACAATACACGGTTTGCGATTCGAGAGGGAGGTAAAACCGTCGGCGCGGGAGTCGTCACGAAGATAGTGGCATAACCACGGAAATTCCACTTTTGGCGAACTCCTTTGTCGGAATTCCGATTGACGACCGCTCACCTTACAACGAGTAAGGCTCGGGATCATCAATCGGTTTCCTTCGCGGATTTCATCCAAAATTGAAATTTTTTAGGTACGCTAGATTTTAATTTTCATCTCAAAAGAAAATCAAAAAACCACCCGAAGGTGGTTTTTTGATTTGTTTGTGGTTTTTAATGCAAACTAGTTTTCTGTCGTTCAAGTTCATCTATTTCAGCTTGTGCCTGATCCATCTGAGATTTTGTAGCCCGCTCTCCGTCTTTATAAGCTTTGTATTTTTCTGTTTCCAAACCAGCTCCGTTTCTGTATTCATTTTTGAGTTCTACAAAATCTACAGATTTGCCCTCAGCGTTTGCAGAGAAATTATTTCTAAATTTATAATTCATTTCTTCGTATCTTCTCCATTCAGCTTTTTTGGCAGCAATTTTATCATCTATTTCTTTTATTTTTTGCTCTTTTTCTGATGCAGCAGGTGTTCCAAATGATTCCATTCCCATAATATTTTGATTAGTTGGTATACATGAATTATAGCGGGGGGGGGTAGCGTCGAGTCAAATTTCTTATAGCTAAGTCTCAATAGGAGTTATATAATAATGGATATTATTCTTAAATTTAAAAACAATATATGCTCTTAGCTGCAATTTTTATATTTTTAGGTGTTGGTATAATAAGCAAAAAAAGTGTCCAAATCTCTTCGAAAAGAACTTTGTCTGGTAAAAAAGTCCTGAAACTAGGAATACTTTTTATAATTACAGGAATTTTTAATCTAGCTGCCTTGTACATACCAAACCAAATGATAGGAGCTTTTACTTTTTTGCTAGAGGTAATCTCAGTCCTCTCTGTGATTTATTTGGTTGCCTTTAGTGCAGGGGATAACAATCCTAATATAAACAGGTAATCAAAAAACCACCTTCGGGTGGTTTTTTGATTTACTTTTAATTTTAGTTGGTATATACTTTAGGCATATATTAGATATATCAATTAAAACCATGATTACTCAAGTAATTTTTAAAATAGACAAGAAAATAAAGGAGCTTGCGCAAAAGAAAGCCAAATCACGGGGGCTGACCTTTTCTGATGTTCTCAAAATGGCTTCCTATCAGTATGTAGAAGGGGGATTCGAGCCAATGCTTCAAATGAAGGAGGAGTTCAAGCCTACCGTTGCTCGAATGATTAAGAAGTCGATTGTAAATATTGAGGCGGGAAAAAATCTTTCACCAGGTTTCGATAATGCTGAAGATGCCATTGCGTATCTTAAGAGTGTCGCTAAAAGGAAGCGTGGATAGGGTTGAGTTGAATTAAAAAATCTAGAATGATAGCATATACATACTATGAAAAATACTATTTCATTTAAAATTTCAAAGGAAGGAAAGTATTACACAGCTTCTGCAATAGGTTTTTTTATCGTTACTCAGGGTAAAACTCTAGATGAGTTGTCTAAAAATATACGAGAAGCAATAAATTTGTACTTTAAAGATACATCAAAAAAATTAAAGAAAAATTCTTACTCAATTTCTCTTAATTTGCCATTACATGCCTAAATTGAGAGTCATCTCAGGAAAAAAGTTAATAAAAATATTTGAGGATTTTGGGTTTATACGTTCGGGTCAAGAAGGTAGTCATATTAAAATGCGTCGGGTCCACAGTGGAGTGGTCCAAACTTTAGTTGTTCCTAATCATGTTTCTATTGCAAAAGGAACTCTTAAAACTATACACTCTCAGGCACTTGAGTATATATCAGAAAAAGATCTTAGAAATTCATTCTATTCTTAAAAGATAGAACCAACATAAACTTGCCAATATTTGAATTGTTTGGTAAGCTAACTCCCAAATGGCAACGAAAGAAACAACAACAAAAAAGGCTCCTAAAAAAGCAGTTAAAGCAAAGGAAGAGGCGGTTTCAAAATTACGAATCCGCGTCCGAGCATACGAGTACAAAGTACTCGATATCTCAGTCCGACAGATCATGGATACTGCACTTCGTTACGACGCAAAGGTGCTTGGTCCAATCCCACTTCCGACAGAGATTAAGAAATACACTGTAAACCGAGCCTCATTCGTTTACAAGAATGCACGAGAGCAGTTTGAAATGAGAACTCACAAGCGACTGATTGATATCTTGAACCCTTCACCAAAGATTATGGAATCTCTGACAAACTTGTCACTTCCATCTGGAGTGAACATTGATGTAAAGATAATTTAGTCGAAAGTCCATCAGGTCTATAAAGTCAAAAGTAATCAAAAACCACCGAAAGGTGGTTTTTGATTACGGACAACAGAGTTGACAAGATATATACGTCATATATACTTTATATATATGGAAACAGTAATATTTAAAATAGATAAAAAGCTCAAACAAGCCGCTCAAAAGAAGGCAAAGATAAAAGGCATTACTTTGACCGACTTCTATAAATCAGCCACTCAATCTTTTGTGGAAGGAGAGTTAGATTTAGGCTTAATTATTCGACCTCAGTTAAAAGATAAAGTTGTTAAGGAGTTGCTGAAGATCTCCAGGGATATCAAAGAGGGTAAGAACCTGTCTCCAGGCTTTGATAATGTTGAAGATGCGATTGCATACTTAAAGCGAGCCTAAATGAAAATAGACTATCATAAAAAGTTTGTTAAGGTCTTTAAGAAATTGCCTCACAAGATCAAAAGTAGGTTTTATGATAGGTTACGATTGTTCGAAAAAAACCAGTTTGATCCGATACTAGGGAATCATTCAGTTGATCCTATTTACCCTGGTTGGAGGAGTATTGATATTACGGGAGACTATAGAGCTCTCTTTGATCCAAAAGGTGATGATATGGTTATTTTTATGAAAATTGGTACTCATTCGGAATTGTACAGATAACTCGTAGGTTTACTCTGTTTTACCCCCTTGAATTAAAAACCATTATCTGGTAATGTATCCCCATTGCCTTTGTGGCGTTTTTCTTTGACCAGTAACAGTCTTATGGAAAAATCGCCCGGCTAACACCTAAAAAATGAAATTCATTCTCGGAACAAAAGTAAATATGACCCAAATCTTTGATGAAGCGGGAATCGTGCATCCAGTGACTGTGATCAAAACAAGTCCAAATGTGGTTACTCAAGTTAAAAACCTCTCAAAAGATGGCTATACTGCTGTGCAGGTAGGATTTGGCTCACGAAATCCAAAAAACATCTCAAAGGCTGTCAAAGGTCATGTAAAAGAACTTGGTTCATTTGCTCATATCAAAGAATTTCGAACAGAAACAGGTGAATACAAAGTAGGGGACATTATCGACATTTCTGCATTTGCTGCAGGCGACGGTGTAACCGTATCTTCTATTTCAAAAGGTAAAGGTTTCCAGGGTGTCGTAAAACGACATGGTTTCCATGGAGGACCACGATCTCACGGACAAAAGCACTCTGAACGAGAGCCAGGTTCTATCGGAGGAGGAGGACGAGATGGAGGACGTGTTGCTAAGGGTAAGCGAATGGCAGGACGAACAGGCTCTGACCGTATCACTACTGGAGGTCTTACTATTGCAGGTATCGACGTAGAAGCAGGTGAAATTTTCGTCAGAGGTGCAGTCGCAGGCCGACGCGGCACTCTTGTAGAAATTAAAGGATAATACAATGGAAGCAACAATCTACAATCAAACAGCAAAAGAAGTCGGAAAGATTCAGTTACCTGAAAGCGTATTCGGTCTTAAGTGGAATGCCGACTTGGTACACCAGGTTGTAGTTTCAATGGAATCTTCAGCTCGAACACCAGTCGCTCACGCAAAGACTCGAGGTGAAGTATCCGGAGGAGGTAAGAAACCTTGGAAACAAAAGGGAACAGGACGCGCAC
>JBKJHK010000025.1:0-13385 GCA_046599035.1 Parcubacteria group bacterium
GAGATATGAAAAAGCCAAATTTTATTGATCATATAGTTATAATTGTAAGTAGTATAGCTGCCACAAGAAGTTTTTATGATATCTTTTTAGGAGAGCCAATCCTACAAGATGAAGTCCAGGTTGCATATCAAGTTGGTTATACAAAAATATTTTTTGGTTTAGCTTTTGATACTTATGAAAAGCTCGATAAAGATAAAGGTGGTATGAATCACCTTGCTTTTGGAGTAAGAACAATCGATGAATTAAAAAGATTTGAAGAGAAATTGAATACAGTCAGTATTACTCATAGCGGTATTCAAGTTGATACATATGGAGGAAAAGAATTTATTTGGTTCGATGATCCTGATGGTTATCGTTTAGAATTTTATTTACGTCCAAATGAAGGATCTAGAGATTTCATTGGTTGGTTTCAAATTAAAGAGAAGTTGCAATCAAGTGACCATAAACCACCGCTTTTTAAAGATGGAGAAGTGTGGTGGTGTCATATTGGCGAAAATATGGGTATAGAAATAAATGGAAAAGGAGGTGCCTTTACTAGACCTATTTTTATTTTAAAAAAATATGATAAGTATTCTTTTTTAGGTCTACCATTAAGTACAAAAATTAAGACAGGTACATGGTATGCGCAGGTAGAATTTGGATCTAAACAACAGATAGTATCTCTTAATCAAGGGAGAATTTTCGACTACCGTAGATTTAAAGAAAAAATCGGTCAAATGGAGGAAGTAGAAATAGAAAAAGTGCGTAAAGCATATCTTGCCTTACACACCTTTCCTGATCTATAGACCTTTCGATATTACTATCGAAAGTCGTGGGAAACCCCAAATATGATTCTATTATACAGGTGCTATAATGAATGTCAAATGAATATAAATTTATGATAAATTCTCTCCAACATTTAAATCCAAAAATATTCGACAAAGATGTCGAAAAGGTGCCGATCCGAAAAGGCTTCGGAGAAGGTTTGGTGTTGGCTGCAGATATGGATGAGCGCGTAGTGGGACTCTGTGCAGACCTGACCGAGTCCACTCAGATGCATCTTTTTAAAGCAAAATTCCCTGAACGATTCGTGGAGGTGGGTGTGGCAGAGCAGAACCTTGCTTCGGTCGCATCTGGCATGTCTGCAATGGGAAAAATACCGTTTATCACAAGCTATGCGATGTTTAGTCCAGGACGCAACTGGGAGCAGATCCGCACCACGATCTGTTACAATGACCGACATGTGATCATTGCAGGTTCGCATGCAGGAGTGTCTGTGGGTCCCGATGGGGGTACACACCAAGCAATCGAAGATATTGCGATCCTTCGTGCTATACCCAATATAACTATAATCTCTCCATGCGACCATATCGAAGCACGCAAAGCGGTGCTCGCATCTCTCGAAGTTGGTCACCCTGTCTATATCCGTCTTGCTCGAGAAAAGACGTCGGTTGTGACGACCGATGAATCTCCGTTTGAAATCGGCAAAGCAAACCTTATGTATGGAACTCCTGATGTAAAAGCAGATGTGGGGATCATTGCGACAGGCGCACTTGTCTATAAAGCACTTCGTGTTGCAGAAGCACTGAAGAAAGAAAATATTTCTGTAAAAGTTTTAAATGTGCATACGATCAAACCGCTCGACCAGGATGCTGTACTCACTCTTGCAAAAGATTGCGGGGCAGTCGTCACTGTTGAAGAGCATCAGATTGTGGGAGGTCTTGGTGGAGCAGTGGCAGAATATCTGGCGCAGTCTCGTCCGACTCCGATCGAGTTTATTGGTGTACATAATGTATTCGGTCAGTCAGGAACTCCTGAAGAATTGATCGAGTACTATGGTATGGGTGAATTCTCAATTACCAACGCTGTCAAAGCCGTGATGAAGCGGAAGCCGTAGTACGTATTGACCTTTTTAATATTTGGAATATAGTGAGGGGAGAGGGTTCATAGCTATGTCTAGAAAATATTGCCGGAGAAGATCACTCGGTGCTGGATGTCCCATTGCTCTGTTCCGAGGGAGGAAAATCACCAACTTTGAGTGCTCTGTAGATACTGACCCGTTATCCAATACTATGGAATTATGCGTCTCAGTTTGTTTTTCAAACGGATCAGTTGGACATTTTCGTTTCAACGACTTCATCAAGAATTTTTCTTTGCGTTAGCAAAATGCCGGACTAAGGTCCGGCATTTTCGTATTAAATTTTTTGAGCCTTGTATTCCTCTGGTGCATTTTTTATAAATTCTTCAAGCTGTGGAAGTGTGAGTAGTCCTCTCTGAGCACCGACTTGTTGTACGACTGACATCGAGTTTATTGGTCCCCAGGTGATTGCTTCCTCTGTCGATTTTCCCAGAGCAAGAGCTGATATAACAGTCGATGCAAATGCATCACCTGCACCAGTACGTTCTACGGGCGTATGTGGATATATGGGCATAAACCATGCGTCTGTGCCATCATATGCATATGCACCTTCGATCCCATCGGTAATAAATACATACTTTGGACCCAGTGCAGTGAGACCTTTCATGAGAAATTTGATATCACGTGAAGTGACAGAAAGTATGCGCCCTGCTTCTTCGACATTACAGAAGAAGACGTCGGTGCATGCATAAATATCACGAAGAACGTCTTTACCGAGTCGTATCTGAAATGTTCCTGGCTGGAATGCGAGCTTCGTATCCGGATTATTTTTCAAATATTCTGCAATCTGCGCATGGTATGGAAGGGAATTTTCACCGAGGGACGAAAGATATATCCATTTTGGCTTTCCAATATCACCGAGATCGTAGCTAAATGTCTCATGCTTGATGAGGATTGTCCGCTCTACGTCGTACCACAGTACATAATGATAATTTGTTTTCTTTCCTTTTTCAGTACGCACAAAATCAGTGACGACATTATTTCGTTTAAGTTCTTCGAGGCATTCTTCGCCTTCTCGATCGTCTCCAATATACGCAAGTAGAGCAGAATTAAGTCCAAGACGTGTAGCGGACACTGCAGCATTTGCACTGTTTCCGACAGCTTTGATCACGTCCACAGATTCATAAGGAATCTTCTCTCCGAATGCAACGCATAATTTGCAATTCTTGTGATCAACTTCACATGTAACACTTGCTTCTTTGATTCTAATAAATGCATCAGTGACAATATCACCGATAGCGAGGATATCTACGTTTTTCATATACTTAGTATAGCAGAGAATTTTTACTATGCTACAATATATCGATGAAAACATTACGTGAATGCGTTCTCGAGGCACAACAAAAAAAAGTCGCTATTGGTCATTTCAATATTTCAAATCTTGAAGGACTGTGGGGAGTGTTTAAGGCAGCATATTCACTTGGGGTTCCGGTGATTATTGGAGTGTCTGAAGGGGAACGTGACTTTGTCGGCGTGCATCAGGCAAAAGCACTCGTCGACTCTTTGCGAAATGAATATAACTATCCTATTTTTCTTAACGCGGATCATACCTATTCTTTCGATCGGGTAAAAGAAGTGATCGATGCAGGGTACGACTCTGTGATTTTTGATGGAGCAAATATTTCATTTGAAGAAAATGTAAAACTCGCTAAGCAGTGCGTGGAATACGCACGTGCATGCGGACGCGATGTGCTTGTGGAAGGAGAGCTCGGCTATATCGGTCAGTCCTCAAAGATTCTCGATGAAATACCTGAAGGTGTTTCCTTTGACGATGCATCTCTCACTTCCCCTGAGAAAGCAAAAGAGTTTGTAGATCTCACTGGTGTCGACATGCTCGCTCCGGCTGTTGGTAATGTCCACGGAATGCTCCGCGGTGGTGTGGATCCAAAGCTTCGCATTGATCTTGTTAAAAGTATTTCCGAAGCGGTGGGAATTCCCTTGGTGCTTCATGGAGGTTCAGGGAACTCAGGCGAGGACTTTAAAGCCGCAATTGCGGAGGGTGTGGCTATTGTGCATATCAATACTGAAATCCGCGTTGCTTACAAAAAAGGCCTTCAGCTTGCGCTCCAAGAAAACCCAGACGAAGTAGCTCCGTATAAGTTCTTGCGGGAAGCAGTCAAAGAAGTACAGGCTGTTGCAGAAGCAAAGCTTCGATTGTTTAATAATCTTTAATTACTTAATGATTTTGTTTTCCTGTAGCTTTTGAGGAGACTCTCGGAGGCGGGTGAGAAGTGATTGTATCACTTCGCAAGACCTTGAGCCTTTAGGGCGAAAGGTGTACCGTCCCTGTAAGGGAGCCGAGAGGGAGCAAAAAACGTGGGAACGTTTTATGCGTGCTCCTCAAAAGCTACAGGAAATAAGAAATCATGAGTCTATTTACTCACTATGAAAATTTACATAACAAGGAGAATTCCGGAAATTGGTATCAGTATGCTGAAAGACAAAGGTTATGAGGTTGATATCAATCCTCATGACAGAATTTTGCAAAAAAATGAGCTAATTCAGGAAGTCTCAAAAAAGCCTTACGACGCAGTGCTCACTCTTTTGACTGATCAGATCGACAAAGAAGTATTCGACGCAGTGCCATCTGCAAAGATATTTGCAAATTATGCAGTGGGTTTCAATAATATAAATTTACCTGATGCAAAAGAGCGAGGTATTACCATCACCAACACTCCTGGTGCTTTGACAGACACAGTCAGTGAACACACAGTAGCACTCATACTCGCTCTGACTTCGCGTATTGTCGAAGGAGATAACTTTGTACGGAGTGGGAAATATGCCGGATGGGATCCAATGCTTCTTATGGGTACAGATCTAGAAAACAAGACAGTAGGAATTTTTGGAGGGGGCCGTATCGGGTATAGAGTCGCGCATATCTTAAATAAAGGTTTTGGTATGAAGGTAGCGTATTACGATATAGAGAGAAATGAGATGTTCGAGCGAGATCTGAATGCTACTTTCTATAGCGATCTGGATGAACTTATTAAAATTTCTGATGTTGTTTCTCTTCATGTGCCGTTTATGGATTCTACGCATCATATGATCGATGCAGGACGTCTAAAGCTCATGAAGCCCTCTGCATTTCTCATTAACACTGCAAGAGGGCCAATAGTAGATGAGGTAGCTTTAGTAGAAGCACTTAAAAACAAGACGATCGCAGGTGCTGGACTGGATGTATTTGAAAACGAACCAAGTCTCGCAGAGGGTCTCGCAGATTTACCTAACGTAGTGCTCACTCCACATATCGCATCGGCGACCGTAAAAGCTCGCGATGAGATGGCAGTCTTGGCTGCTTCAAATATTATCGACTTTCTCGAAGAAGGAAATCCAAAAAACAAAGTGCTTTTGTAGCAGTGGAAAACTCCTTGCAGGCGGACACTTCATCTGATGTATACTATATAAATGAGAATATCTAGCAAAGGTTTTACGTTTATTGAACTCTTAGTTGCGCTGTCTATTATCGGTATCTTGGCGACCGTAATCATGGCAGGAACGGGAGCAACACGTAAGAGTGGACGAGTAGCCCAAAGAGTGAGTGATATGAAGCAAGTTCAGAGCGCGCTTGATCTGTATTATGCCAATAATAAAGCCTATCCTTCTACAAGCGGCAACTGGAGAAGCACTTGCTCTGCATGGGGAGGATATGCGCCTTCCGATGTAATTAAGGATATTCCCACTGGGAAGACACTCGTCCCTGATTATTTGATTACGATGCCGAGCGATCCACAAATGGATGTAATAAATAGTACTTCGTGTTATCTCTACAGATCAGATGGGCTGGACTATGCTTTTCTGGATCACAATGTTACCGAGCTTTCATCGGGCCCAGGTGCTATCTACAGTAAATATCCAGAATTAATGGATCCAGTTCGGTTGACCTGGGCATGGAAGGTTAGTTCTCCAGGGGGTGTAGGGTGGTAATCACATTATAGTAATTAAAATACATATGACACTATTTCAATTTTTTTCAAAAGACAAAAAAGGTTTTACAGTGGTAGAGCTCATGGTCACCATTTCTATCATCGGTATTTTGAGTACCATCACTTTTGCTTCTTTTTCTCAAGCACAGAAGAGGTCTCGTATCGCAAAGCGAGTATCTGATCTCAAACAAATGCAGGTAGCGATTGAATATTATTAC
The DNA here is from genome assembly GCA_046599035.1 of Parcubacteria group bacterium. Classification (GTDB taxonomy): domain Bacteria; phylum Patescibacteriota; class Minisyncoccia; order Phycocordibacterales; family DATDWN01; genus UBA910. The sequence goes on from JBKJHK010000025.1 coordinate 6,039, forward strand.
GCTGTAAATAGAGCGTATCCTAATACAAGTGGTGCACTTCAGAGCGAATGTGCTGTAGGAGGTTCTCTTACTGTAAACAATGTAATACCAGGTTTGGTTCCCAACTACATACCTCGTATCCCAACTGATCCAAAAATGGTTGCGGCTGGAAGTGATTCTTGTTATGTATACCGGTCAAATGGTTCAGATTATTACATAATGGATTCCAATATCACTGAATTTAGCTCTGCAGACTATCTTTCTCAGGCTGCATTGGTTGATCCTGCTCGAGATGGGGGGTCAAGCACTAGTGTGGTAGATGGAGCTACACCGACGGCCTGGAAGGTATATTCTCCAGGAGCTATCACTTGGTAACTTGCATTTAGGCTCTTTTTCTGTATAATTGCCCGTATGATAACTCTTAATTACGTTCCCCGAAAAGAGGTTGGCGATAGTAGTGCTTTGCGAGACCAAGGCTTTATTCCTGCTGTATTTTATGGCAAGAAGCAGGCCTCTACTTCTATTGCAATCCTCCGAAGCGAATTTTCAAAAGTTTGGAAAGTCGCCGGAGAATCAAGTGTTGTGTCTCTTACTGGTCCAGCTGGAGTAGTAGATGCATTGATCCATGACGTAGATCAGGATCCAGTAACTGAAATTCCTCGACATGCAGACTTTTATGTATTTGAAAAAGGAAAGAAGCTCCAAGTTTCTATCCCCCTTGTATTCGTCGGTGTTTCTCCGGCAGTCAAAGACCTTTCTGGAAACTTGGTAAAGGTAATGCATGAGATTACGATCGAGGCATCTCCTGAGAACCTTCCACACGAGATCGAAGTAGATATTTCTCTACTCGTCGACTTTGATGCCCAGATCCTTGCAAAAGATCTTACTCTTCCAAAAGGAGTCACTATTGCGGGAGATGTTGAAGAAGTAGTCGCTTCAGTATCTGCTCCAAAAGCAGAAGAAATAGAAGAGCCGACTGTTGCTCCAGACCTATCGACTATCGAAGTGGCTAAGAAAGGTAAGAAAGACGAGGAGGGTGAAGTGCCTGCCACAACGGAGTAACTTCCATTTAAAACATAAAAACCTAAGAAAAGAGGCTACAGGGCCTCTTTTCTGCTATCGACCAAGGGTCGTCGTTTGAGGTATAATGAAGTCTGGTCTTCTTCCTTTCAGTTTTCCTTTCCGCTATTCCTTTTAAATATTTAAATTCTAAAACTCTTTCTCATCACATCTTTTTCAGAGCACGCATAAAATCGTTGGTACGATTTTTGCTCCCTCTCGGCTACCCGCCTCCGAGAGTCTCTTCAAAAGATATGATTTCGACAAGTTTTGGAATTTAAAGAAGACCGCTCCAACTTTATGAAATTTAAATCCATACTCCCACTATTCATCTGTTTTTTTGCGTTTTCTGTCTTTTTTCCTACCCACACCTTTGCACAGAAAAGTCCTGAGGAAATTGCTGCTCAAGAAGCGCAGTGGAAAGCTGAGCTTGCGGCAACAGAAGCTGATATTCTAAAGTGGCAGGATATTTTAAGTAATACGAAAAAAGGCACTGCATCGCTCCAAAAAGAAGCGAGTATATTGAATGCAAAGATCAATGAAGCAAAAGCGTTTATAAAGAAAAGAAATATCGCTATAGAAAAACTTCGCCTTGACATTGATACGAAAAATAAGACCATAGGCACTCTCGAAGAAAAGATCCAGAACAGCCAGGACTCTCTCGCTCAACTTATACGAAAGACTTATGAAATAGACTCATATACGTTGCCTGAAGTAATACTCGCTAAAAAAGACCTTTCCGACTTCTTTTCTGACGCAGACTCTTTTAATACGATTAACAAATCTCTCAAAGAATTACTCGATGACATTAAAGAAACTAAAAATCTGACCGAGAAAGAAAGAGAGCTTTTATCAAAAAAGAGAGACGAAGAAAATGATATCAAAGCAAAAATTGAGGCAGACAAGAAACAGGTGGAGAAAAACGAAAAAGAAAAACAGTATTTGATTACAGTAAACAAAACTCAGGAAAAAAGCTATGAGCAGGTGATCAAGGAACGACAGAAAAAAGCAGCTGAAATACGCGCAGCGCTTTTTGCACTTCGAGACAGCGCGGCGATTCCTTTCGGAACTGCATATGAATATGCAAAAGAAGCAGAGAAAGCGACTGGTATCAGGCCAGCATTCCTTCTTGCAATCTTGACCCAAGAGACCAACCTCGGTAAGAACCAGGGCTCATGTAATAAGGCGGATAGTCCTGTAGAGAAACAGTGGCAGGCGATCATGCCTGGACCCGATGACATTAAAGCGGGTCTTTCAAAGCGTGATGACGAAAGTGCATTCCTCCGCATTGTTGCCTCTCTTGGTGTCGGTCCTCGAGACCGTGTGCTTTCATGTCCGATCGGTGGAGCAGGGTGGGGAGGAGCAATGGGACCATCACAATTTATTCCAACCACATGGGAATCCTATGCGCCTCGTGTGGCGCAGGCACTCGGCAAGACCGTCACAAACCCATGGGATGCAGAGGATGCATTCGTGGCTTCATCGGTGTACCTGACAGACCTCGGAGCAGCTGCACAGACATATACCGCAGAACGGACGGCCGCATTGAAGTACTATGCAGGAGGGAATTGGAATAAGGCAGCGAATGCGTTTTATGGGAATCAGGTGATGGCTAAAGCAAAAGTTATCCAAGAGACCATGATCGACCCGCTTAACTTTTAAATTTGGCGAACTCCTTTGTTGGACTTCGGTAATTTGATTGTCATCGTACATTAGTACGCCTCCAATCAAATTCCTTGTCCGCCTCGGATTTCATCCAAATTTAGAAGTTAAGCCTTCTTCCGAGTTTGGTATCTGAAGCAATTTTCCAAACTGTAAATCTCACGTTCCGAGTATTGTAATAAACCAAAATCCGCAGAGCTTTCACTAGGTTTAACCTAAGTGATAATTTATCTTAAAAAAGCCTTATTTTAAGGCTCTTTTTGGTACTTGACAAATATGTATTAGATGGTGTATAATTATAAATAGAAAAGGAGCTTACTAATGAAGCTAATGATGCGTATTCGTGACTTTCTCGGCAACCCGAATCAAAAGGTTGCTGTCCTGTTACCGGAGCTGTTGCAGTTCCGCAACGAACTCCGGAGGATTCGGGACTATAGTCCCTATCGTCCGATGGATGCAATCGTTGATTTTTTCAATATTGTGTCCCAGTGGCACGATCGTCAGCAAGAGATCGGTCAGATCATTCTGGCACTGCAAGAAGTTAATCATGGACAGTACGAGGAGCTCATTAACCAGCTCCAATTGCTCCGTAAACATATCTGCAACGCTGGTCGTGACCCATATGGTTGGAATCGCACAGAGAAAAGTGAGGTTGTCACCGAGGATAAAGTTTTCCTCGGGAACATCTTCGGACTCTTTACTCATCCGGTTTCCAAATGGAAGCAAGGTCAGGACGTGCCAAAAGGTGGATGGGGTTTCTCCGGCATGGAGCACCTTAATCCGTATGACGTTACGAGTGATCAAGCTCTTACGTTCCTGCGAGGACACATTCAAGCAATGTGCGACATACTCGACTGGCTCGAAAACCACGTCGAAGTTCGCAAAGCAGCATAGTTTTTCACCCCCCCCCGTATTCAAACAAGCCTTGTGCCTGTTTGGACGGGGTTTTGTTTTATATAAAATCATAATACCGCTTAAGTAAAAACTCATGAATTTGCAAAAATCAGGAATTCTTGGTAGAGTATTCGGGCAATGAAAAAAGACATCCATCCTACAAATTATCGAGACGTTTTGTTTATCGACAACTCAAACAGTGCCGAGTTTATTATCGCGTCTGCGGTAAAAAGTACAGAATCTGGAAAAGCAAAAGACGGCAAGGAATACCCTATTTTCCGTGTGGAAATCTCGAGCGAGTCACACCCTTTCTATACTGGAAACGAAAAGTCACTCGACACAGCAGGACGAGTAGAGCGCTTCAAGGCTAAGCAATCTAAAGCTACAGCTAAAGCTAAATAACAACATTCCCCACATGGTGGGGAATTTTGTTATCATTAATCAATATGAACGAAGAGCAATTTAAAGAAAATACTAAAACAGCATATCTCTATGAGATGTATTCAAAACTCCAGAAAGATGGAGAGGATATTGCTGTACTTGAAGCGGACCCTTCGATGGCAGAAATGGTAAAGACTGAGCGAGCAAACATTGACGCTCAGAAGGAAGCGCTCATGTCCCAGATGAAAGAAATCATTGAAGCGGAAAAGAAAGAAGAAGAATTTCCGAACGAAATCATTCTTGAAGTACGTGCTGGAGCGGGTGGGGAAGAAGCTTCGCTTTTTGCGGAAGAGCTTGCTCATATGTACACTCGCTATGCCGAAATTCAAGGTTGGGGAGTCTCAGTTGTAGATGAGTCTCGCAGTGCAGTGGGGGGTTACAAAGAAGCTGCATTTGAGATCCGAGGAAAAGATGTCTACAAAAAGCTTCGGTATGAGACTGGCGTACACCGAGTGCAACGTGTTCCATCTACAGAAAAGATGGGTCGCGTGCATACGTCCACCGCATCTGTTGCCATTTTGCCTGTACGAAAGAAAACAAATATCTATATCAACCCCGCTGATCTTGAAATGGAATTTTCTCGTTCAGGAGGGGCAGGGGGACAAAATGTAAACAAGGTGGAGACTGCAGTGCGTATCATTCATGTTCCTACTGGTATCGACGTACGTTCGACTGCAGAGCGAAGCCAGCTCAAGAACCGAGAAAAAGCACTTTCTATTTTGACTGCAAAACTTCAAGTTCTTAAAGATGAGCAGGAGGCCAAAAAGTATTCAGCAGATCGCAAAGACCAAGTGGGAACCGCTGACCGTTCTGAGAAGATCCGTACCTACAACATCCTCCAGGATCGTATTACCGACCACCGTATCCGTGTCTCCTGGCACAACATCACCAAACTACTCGCAGGTGAGATAGACCCTATTTTAGAGGCTTTTGAGAGCTTTAATGGGCAGGTTGTGGAAGGTTCGGATGATGAGTAAAAGATCTAAAATCCCACTCAGCATATCTTTTTTAGAGACTCTCGGAAGCGTGTAGCTGAGAGGGAGCAAAAATCGTACCAACGATTTTATGCGTGCTCTAAAAAAGATATGCTGAGTAGGGGCTTTTAGACTCGGAAAACAGGTTGCAAAAGCCTATCTAATCTGGTACACTATTCCCCATATATGGAAAAAAACAACACTTCAGGTCAGAACACCGTAGACGCACTCTTTGCAGTAGGAGCTCATTTTGGTTTTGTAAAATCTCGCCGACACCCGTCACACAAGCCATTTATTTTTGGAACTAAAAACAAAATTGAAATCTTTGACCTTGAGAAGACAAAGGTTTCTTTCGACAAAGCACTTGAATTTGTAAAAGAGCTCGGTGCTAAGAATGCAACTATCCTTTTCGTCGGAGGTAAGAGTGAAGCAAAAGAAGCAATTGAAAAAGCAGGAATGGCACTCAACTTCCCCTATGTTGCAGGACGATGGCTCGGAGGAACCCTCACAAACTTTGTAGAAATCAGAAAGCGAGTCAATAAGCTCGAAGGCCGACTCGTTGAAAAAGAAAAAGGTGAGCTCGCAAAGTATACTAAAAAAGAAAGACTCCTTATCGACCGAGAAATCGAACGAATGAAGATTTTCTTCACCGGTCTTTCAAATCTTAAAGGAATGCCACAGGCAGTATTTATCGTTGATACAAAACGAGAGTATTCTGCAGTGGCAGAAGCTCGAGCACTCAATATCCCCGTTATCTCTCTCGTCGGTTCTGATTGCAATCTAAACGAAAGTACATACCCAGTTCCAGGCAATGACTCATCAAAAGCAAGTATAGGCTACTTCGTGGACCAGATTATAGCTGCATACAAGGCAGGACAGATTTCAAAAACTCAGTAATTTAGGGCACAGCGGGGGAAGCTCGTATTGTTTTCTTGTTCACTTATTCTTTAATTAAAACTTATTATGGAAATCACCACAGAACTTATCAAGGCACTTCGAGATAAAACCGGTGTGTCGGTCATGCAGTGCAAGAAAGCCCTTGAAGAAGCAGGAGGTGATATGGAGAAAGCTGTCATTATTTTGAAAAAGCGCAGTGCTGAAAGTGCACAGAAGAAAAGCGATCGAGAACTCGGCGCAGGTGTCGTAGAGAGCTATATCCACAGTACAAAAGGTGTGGGAGCGATGATCGAGCTTATGTGTGAGACAGACTTTGTGTCTGGAAACGATGAGTTTAAAAAGCTTGCATACGATATCGCAATGCATATTGCAGCGACAAACCCAAGTGTTCTTACAAAAGAAGAAATCAGTGAAGCCTCAAAAGCAAAAGCAATGGAAGTCTTTGCTCCTGAAGTCGAAGGTAAGCCAGAAGAGCTCAAGGAGAAGATCCTCGCGGGCAAGCTTGATGCATTTTTTAATGAGCAGGTGCTTCTTGAGCAGCCGTTTATCAAAAATGCTGATGTGACGATTAAGAGTCTGATCGAGCAGGGTACTCAGAAATTCGGAGAAAAGATAGCGATCACTCGCTTCGTGCGGTTTTCTATCAAATAAACCGAAGAGCCTTTTTGACAGCTCTCGGACGATGTGAAAATGAGTGTACATTCACTCACTCCTCACTCCACATGTGTCAAAATAAGATATATGACAACAACAGTATTCATCTCGTCGCTTGTGGCACTTCTAGCCATGATAGGAACGAAAATGATTGAACAAAAACTCGGATCCTTCCCGTTGTGGACTCGCCTTGTATCAAAAACTGATGAATGGGTGCACAGCTGGATGGATATGCTCATTGGAAAGTATCAGCTGTGGAAGAAGATCGCCTATCTCTTTGTCTTCAACTTCTTACCGTCATATGCCTATGAGCTTTTGGTAAAGATGAAAGACTATGTGTACAAGAAATACTACGAGTCTCAGTCGAAACTGAAAGGGAATAAGCGCATGCTTCGGACCAATGGCTCAGTCTCTTCTTTCCTTCAGGAAATCAGTGCAGAGCCGAAAAAAGAAGAAGAGGTGCAGGGTGAGGAGAGTAAGAAAGTAGAATAGTTGAAATAGAATCAATTTCTTGGTAAGCTATTCTAGTGTAAGTCGATTTAATAAGCAGTAGCTGGAATAGCTGTTTTGGTTGATATGGTTGTTTTTTAAGATAATAAGCCGGCATAGCTCAGTTGGCAGAGCGTTACTTTTGTAAAGTAAATGTCCGGGGTTCGATCCCTCGTGCCGGCTCCCTAAACAGACAGAATGGTTTTGAAGAAGCAAGAATGTGGGACGCGCGAAGCGCGTCCCACTGAGTTTCGCCTGAATTTCGCCCAGAATCCGCAAGGGAATCCGCCAAAAAAGA
>JBKJHK010000048.1:0-3238 GCA_046599035.1 Parcubacteria group bacterium
GTACAAGAATGTATTTGGGTTTAGAGTTGTCGTCTTAAATTTAAACTGATATACAATGTCTTCTTTAGCATCACCATTGTTATCAATCTTTATTTCATACAGTGCCTTGTCGTCGAACGAGAAGAAGTTTGGTCCTCCTGCAGGTTCTTCAAAAGGAATGTAGTTTGCGATTAAGGTAACCGTGTCTTTATTGTCAGGACTTACGAATGCATAGAGGTCCGTTGCATCAACTTTTGGATCACCACTTATGAGTGGTGCTTCTCTGTGACTTGAACCAAATGCAGTAAAGCTTGTGGTTACAAATAAAGAGAGTGCCAACAATCCATATACTATTTTTTTATGTATCATATGTAATATGAGTTAATTAATATCTCTTTTGATAAATTTTGATAAATTTGATAGAAAAGTAGATATACTTAAGCTACTTAACTATCTTATATTTAAAATACCAGAGGTTGTTACAGTTACCTAATGCAACCTGTGTATAATTTAATCTAAATCAAATTTATTAACCTCTGGTTAATTTTAAACAATATGAATTATGTGTAGATTTCATTCCCCAAAATTGGAGCATCACAATCGCATGTATTAAAATTACATTAATATTTTACATGTAACCCTATTTCATTGCAAGGGACACCTTTGGCAAAAGAAATTTTATCCAAAGTATGCCGTGCACAAAAAAAATACTTTGCTGAGAGGGCACAGCATTTTTTTAAAGTCTACTTATTACCTACCCTTCCGAGCACATGACCTAAGAAATCAGAGAATGTTGTGCCCACGTGCTGCAAACCATGGGTAAACGCAGAGCCTTCGGCTAGTCCCGGCTGGCTGTTGACCTCAAGGAGAAATACTCCACGTCGAGGATGGACAATCATATCTGCCCGTGAATAGTGCGAGAGTCCGAGAGCACGGTGCGCCAGTATTGCCACACGCTTTGCTTCTGCTTTTTCGAGTGGTGTGAGACTCAAGTGGTCGAATTCCGCTCCGCCAATTGTCTTGTGTTCAAAGCTGTGATGCAACTGTCCATTTGGCTTTTTGACTTCGAGGACCGGAAGCGCGTACAGACTTTCATCGCGAAATCCAGCGATCACTCCACAGGTTGCTTCTCTCCCCGCAATGTATTCTTCAACCATTACTTTTTCTCCGTATGCAAAAGCTTCCTCTAAAGCTCCCACGAGTTCAGGAATGGTGGTGACCACTTTAACACCAAGAGACGAGCCTAGAGAAACTGGTTTTACGATTGCCGGATGTGGTAGTGTGGTAAAAATTTCATGAATGCGGGCATTCGTCATGTCGTCTTTATGTAGTGTCGTCGACTCAGGCATCCGAATACCGTATTTTCCAAATATATTTTTAGATAAAGACTTGTTCATACCAAATGCAGATGGAAGCACAGCAGAACTAGTGTGTGGAATACCATGCATTTCAAGCATGCTCTGTATTTTTCCATCTTCACCGCAGTAACCATGGAGCGCATTCCAAACAATATCGACATGGGGAAATATTTTCTCAGGAGATTTCGGTAGGCCGTTCATATGCCACACTCCATCTTTATCAATTAGTATATCCACTCCTTTGTATTGTGCAGGCAAATGCTTCAAAACTTCTCCTCCAGTGCGAAGCGACACATCATATTCGTGCGACGGACCTCCACGCAGAACTGCAACTCTGATCGGTGATGGATTATTCATACCAACATTGTATCACGGAGACAAACACCCTCTACTACTATACAAGTGCGTAAAAATATTTTTTAGAAAAAGAAAGTCCCACATATGTGGGACTGGAACAAGAGTTTGATAAGGCAGAGATATGGGATGTATCACTGAGGTTGCATTCGAGGCAATTAAAGGTGGGATTGTAGCGGGAACTCTTGTTCTATGACTTGTACTTTTAGGCTTCGTGCACCTAATCTTATAAGATTATAGCATAGTATAGTCTTTTGTCAATTTTTTATTGAAACATATTTTTATGTCTCAAAATTTTATGAAATCCAAGGGCAAAACGATGTGCTTCGGCATTTGAAAGGAGGATTTCTTTTTCGTATACAAGAAAAGATTTATCACCCAAGATTTCCTTCGGCTTATGACGTAGATCTTTGACGACTGATACAACAGGAATTTTAAGAGAATTGTCTCTTATGACTTTTTCGAGTGCGCGTTTCTGTGCTACTCCGCCGTCTACTACGATAAGGTCAGGGAGCCGCCATTCGTTGTGCCCAAGTCGACGAGAAAGCACTTCTTTCAGAGCCTTCGTATCATTCACTCCCGGATCATCTTTAATTTTAAACTTTCGATACTCCCCTTTTGCAGGAAAACCGTCTTCTACTACAGTCATCACTCCCACTACATTGTCTCCGCCCATATGAGCAATGTCATAGGACTCGATACGAAAACCTGTCGGCTCCTTGTCCTTCCATGTTTCTTCACGAATGAGAGAAACATCATGAATATGCGTCAGTGCAAAAAGCTGTTTTTTTACTACTCCTGCTTCTTCAAATCGCTTTTGCTTGGCGCATTCTTTCATGCGCTTTTCGAGGTTTTTTATCACTGCCTTCTTGTTACCTTCAAAAAAATGAATTATGTTTTGTATCGTCTCACCATATTCTTCTTTACTAATTTCTCCTGTACACACACCAGGACAAAGTCCAATCTGACGGTTAAAGCAGGGTTTGCAGAATTTTTCACTTCCCCCTGTACCTGGTACAGGGTTTTTTTTCCTCTGTTCATCACACGAAACGCATTTTGCATCGCGGTATGGAAAGATACGACGGATTATTTTCATCGCTTCACGCAACGTGTAGCCGTATGGGAACGGACCAAAGGTTTCTTTAATCGAGTATGGGAATTTCTTACTTTCATCAAAGGTAGCGGCAGAGACCAAAAGGTCCTTGCCTCGGACCATGAGAATGCGTGGGTAGTCTTCTTTTGTAATAACTACATAGAGGTTGCTCTTACCATCCTTTGCAGCCGTATTGTAGATCGGCTGATATTTCTTGATGAGATGAGACTCGAGCAAAAGTGCTTCAAGCACAGAGTCAGTTTTTTCAAAAGTAATTGCATCAAATTCGAGGAGCATTTTTAATATTTTTGGCCCACGCGTAACTGCAATATCATTTGCCCAGTAACTTTTAACCCTATCGCGCAGGCTCGTGGCCTTGCCGATATAAAGAACCTCTCTCGCCCGATCATCTCGTAAACGAGATGATGTAGGGATTTCCTTTATCGATTTAAAC
>JBKJHK010000005.1:0-9011 GCA_046599035.1 Parcubacteria group bacterium
ATACAACCACGAAGTTAAGTCGTTCAGATTTGAGTGTAGTTCTAGGCGGACAAGAAAAATAATGCGAGCCAGCCTGAGTGCGCTGGTGAGAATTATTTTTTGAAGTCCAACAACGAAATACACCAAATATGGACGACTAGTATTCCCTAATAGAGACCTGAGCGTCGATTTTCTTGATCAGATCTATGACTACAGAAACCGCAATCAATAGCGCCGTACCCCCTACCGAAATAGCTGTAATACCCGTCACACCACGGATGATAAGTGGAAGGACTGCAATCACACCGAGGAAGAGCGCACCGACGAGGGTCAACCGAGTAAGTGTCTTGGCAAGATGGTCTGCAGTCGGTACTCCTGGACGGATGCCTGGGATAAATGCGCCGTTCTTCTGCAAGTTCTTTGAAATCTGATCTGGGTCAAAGGTTACTGCTGTGTAGAAGTAGGTGAAGATGAATACAAGGATAAAGTAAGCCACTGCATAGATCCATGCATTTGAAATGAATGAATTGATTGCAGTTGCCACGCTTTTGATCAACGGATAGTCAACATTTGCCAGGAATCGAGAAATGATCTGTGGGAACAAAAGAATTGATGATCCGAAGATGATTGGCATTACTCCTGCCTGGTTCATGCGGAGTGGAAGGTAGGTAGATGCACCACCGTATACTTTCATACCTCGTACTTGCTTTGCATAGGTCACTGGTATCGGACGTTCTGCTTCGGTGACGATCACCACAAGCAATATTACGACAATTGCCACAACAGCAAACAAGATGTAGAGCGGAAGCTGTGCGGGATCAAATGTATAGAAGAGCTGAGAGAGCGCAGTCGGAAGCTGTGAGACGATACCTGCAAAAATGATGAGAGAGACTCCGTTTCCGATGCCGTATTCAGTGATAAGCTCTCCAATCCACATAAGGAGCATTGAGCCTGCAGTAATGACAATGAGGTTCACCATAAGGTCAAATGGTGTGAGTGCAGCAATGACATTCTGAGATTCGAGAAGCTTTATCAAGCTGAAGCCCTGGATAAGTGCAAACGGAACAGCAAGCATGCGTCCATACTGAGCAAACTTCTTGCGTCCCATCTCCCCTTCTTCTTGATACATTTCTTTCATGCGTGAAGACATGACAGTCATAAGCTGCATGATGATAGAACCGGTGATGTACGGACCAACACCGAGCATGACAATAGAAAGTTGTGAAAGCCCACCTCCAGAGAAAAGGTTCAAGAGTCCGAGGAATTCATTGTTCGCAAAGAGCGATGACAGAGCAGTTTGGTCAACGCCTGGGATTGGAATGATAGCAAGAAAGCGAAACACGACGAGTGCCCCGAGTGTAAACAAAATGCGTGTACGAAGCGCTCTGTCCTGTAGTACGAGTCCGAATTTATAGAAAAAGTTTTTCATAAGTCTATTTTACCACACCTCCTGCTGTTTCAATCTTTGTCTTTGCAGAAAGAGAGAATGCACATCCTGAGACAGTGACTTTCTTAGTGATCTCACCAACTGAGAGTATCTTTACTTTTGGCTTCTTACCATACGCGAGCGTAATAAGACCTTTTTGGATGAGTGTTGCTGGAGTTACTTTGTCTCCATTTGAAAACACAGCAGAAATAGCAGAGAGTGTTACAGGAACAGACTCTTTCTGGATCGATGTGTTGATATTGACTCCTCGCCCTCGAAGCTTTGGGATGCGCTTGATGAAGTCTCGGAGTTCAGGTCGCTTCTTATTTCCAGCACGAGCATTCTGGCCTTTTGTTCCTCGGCCAGCTGTCTTTGCTTTCGCTCCTCCACGACCAACCTGTCGTGATTTCTTATTCTTATGTGTTCGTTTTAGTGTGTTTAACATATATTTGATTGGATTAGAGATTCAGGATTAATGAATGGAATTTTTCTTGTTCTTTAATCCTTTTACCTTAATCTACTTTGCCCGGATCTGTGAAAGCGCTTTGATCGCTGCTTTCGCATTGTTTACCTTGTTCTTGCTTCGTGAGAAGAGCTTTGAACCGACTTCTTTGACGCCCGCGAGGTCAAGTACGGTACGCACAGAAGAACCAGCAAGAACACCCTTTCCTGGCGCTCGCATAATGAGCACTTGAGAACCAGAGAATTTTGCAGATACTTCGTGAGGGATCGACTGGTTCTTTGTAAGTGGAATCTTGATCATATTTTTCTTTGCATCTCGAGCTGCTTTGTCGATTGCCAAAGGAGTATCGGTTGCTTTTCCTTGTCCGACACCTACTTTACCCTTTCGGTCTCCTACTACCACTGCAACAGAGAAGCTGAATCGTCGTCCACCAGTTACCACACGAGTTACACGTCGAATACTGATGATCTTCTGATCAAATTCAGGTTTTACTCGAGGTTCGCGAGTGTCGCGTCGGTCTCGAGATGGCTTACGCCCTTGACCTCCTGCTCCACCTCGTCCACCTCGGACTGCATCCCCGCTCTCGGGTGCTACCGGTGTCGGTGTATTTGTTGCTTTATTTACTTGGGTTTCTTCGGTCATACGTTTGATTAAAATATTAGTCCGCCTTCTCGTGCGCCTTCTGCGACCGCTTTGATATTACCAGTGTACATGAATCCTCCTCGATCAAACACCACAGTTTCGATTTTCTTTGCTTTTGCTTTTTCTGCGATCTGCTTGCCGACTTCGAGCGCTTTGAGAGAAAGTGTCTTTCCTTTCATTGTCTGTGAATGAGCAGAAACAAGCGTAACTCCTTTTGAGTCGTCGATAAGCTGGGCAGAGACATGCTGGTTTGATTTGAATACAGCAAGTCGTGGACGAGCTTCGGTACCAGAAACCTTCGCTCGGATGCGGAGCTTTCGTCGGATTCGCTGTGTTGTTTTGCTGATTGATTTTTTCATGTGAATTTATTTTTTGTTTTGTTTGGAGGATTTTGCATGTTTATCGTATTTCTATCCTCTAACATCTAGCTTCTATCTTATGCTGACTTCTTACCTTGCTTGCGTTTGATGACTTCCCCTTCATATCTTAGACCCTTGCCTTTATATGGTTCTGGCTCTTTCCATGAGCGGATATTTGCCGTGAATTCGCCGACCTCTTCTTTATTGATACCTGAGACAGTAATGATATTCTTTTCTGCTGTTACCTTGAGAGTAGCTGGAATAGTGATATTAACAGGATGTGAGAATCCAAGAGCCATGACGAGCTTATCACCTTTTACCTCTGACTTGTATCCGATACCTTCAAGAATAAGCTTTTTTACGAATGGAGTATTTACTCCAGTAATCATGTTTATGATATGAGAACCGTAAGTCCCCCACAGTGCTCGGTTTGCGATTGTCTCTTTTACTGGAGCAAGTGTAATTGACTCGGGAGTGATGGTGAGGGTCACTTGGTCAGTGAAATGCTTTGAAAGAGAGCCTTGTGCGCCTTTTACAGTGAAAAGACCTGAAGCAAAGGTGACTTCAGTGTTCTTTGGTATTGAAATGATTTTTTTTCCGATTCGTGACATGTTTTTTAGTTTATAAAGTCTAAAGTGTAAAGTTTGTAAAGTTGGATTCTTTTTTCTTGACTTTATGGACTTTCGACTTTATGGACTTTTTACTTTACCATAACGTACACAACGCTTCTCCTCCGACCTTTTCTTTTCGTGCCATTTCATCTGACATCACTCCCTTTGGAGTTGAGATAACCATGATACCATAGCCGTTTTTCACTGGACGAATATCCTGTGATTTCAAATACACTCGTTTTGAGCTCTTTGAAAGGCGCTTTACACCTCGAATCTTTGGTGAACCATCGACTTCGTAGGCAAGCGTGACTTCAATAAACTTGATGACCTTCTTCCCTTTCTTTGTCGCGGACTTAATGAACCCGGCTTTCGCAAGTACATCGAGAATCGACATCTTGAGTTTAGAGTACGGTAACACTGCAGTTTCCTTTCGGACTGCACCTGCATTGTGTATCTGAGTTATCATTGCTGCAATTGGATCTGTCATATTATTTCGATGGGAGTATTTCAGGACTGAGAGTCCCAAAACTTACCACGATGATTTTTTAATGCCGGGAAGTTTCCCTTCATTGGCCAGTTCTCGGAAGCAGATACGGCAGAGATCGAAATCTCTCATATATCCATGCTTGCGACCACATCGAAAACATCGGTTTACTGCTTTTGTAGCAAACTTAGGCTTCTTTAATGATCGTGCGATTACTGATGTTTTTGCCATTGTGTGATTAAATTTATACGTGCCTCATCCTAACAATAAAAGAGGCTAGAGTCAAACTACTTTTTCTTAAGAGCCTTAACTTTCGGATACCCCTCATCTTTCTTAAACGGGAAGCCTAGATGAGAGAGAAATGCCTTTGTTTCAAAGGGATTTCCAATGTTGGTACATACAGTTACTGCAAGTCCAAATACATCCTTGAGCTCTTCATCAGCTGACTCAGGAAAGATAGTATTTTCCTTGATACCGAGTGTATAGTTACCCATCTCATCGATACCTTTTGCTGAAATACCACGGAAGTCCTTTGTTCGAGGAAGTGCAATATTTACGAGGCGCTCCAGGAAATCATACATTCGCTTTCCTCGGAGTGTAATCTGAATACCGACAGTATCCCCTTCTCGGACCTTGAACGCAGCTACTGACTGCTTTGCACCTTTCTTGACAGGCTTCTGCCCTGCGATTTCAGCCAAGCGACCATATGCAAGCTCTACTTTTTTCTTGTCTTTGAAAGACCCGACTCCACTAGAAATAACCACCTTAAGTACTTTCGGTGCTTGCATTGCATTCTTGTAACCAAATTCGCCCTTAAGCGCTTCGAATGATTTTCCTACTTTGTCTTTAATGTGTTCCATGTGTGAAATTTAAATGATATTTCCTGATTTCTGAGCCACTCGTACTTTCTTGCCGTCTACCATCTTGCGTGATACGCGAGTACCTTTGCCTGACTTTCCGTCTACGAGCATTACGTTTGAAGCCTGGATCGGCATATTTTTTACAGCAATCTGACCTTTCTCCCCACTTCGGCGAGCCTTTACGTGGACTTTCGCCATATTGATACCGGTAATCAAAACTTTTCCTTCACGTGGAAGAACCTTGGTAATTGTACCTGTCTTACCTTTGTCTTTGCCGGTGATTACTATTACTTTGTCGTCTTTCTTAAGTTTCATTTTTTTGTTTTTATTACCCTATCACTTGACCTGAGAAGTTTCAAATTTGAACAAGATCGCTTATAAAATTTTGAAAATGTTTGGAGACGTACTGTCGTACGGCGGAAAACATTTTTAAAATTTTAGAAGATGAGATTGTTCATAATTTGGAAGTTCTATACGACTTCAGGGGCTAGTGAGATAATCTTCTGATACCCCGCTTCCCCGATCTCTCTCGGAATCGGACCGAACACGCGACCTGCAACCGGCTCTTTCTTTTCCTTCTGTACGATCACCACTGCATTTTCATCAAATCGGATATATGAACCATCCTTTCGTCGGAATGGTGCCTTTTGTCGTACGACTACTGCATAAAGCACATCTTTCTTCTTTGCTCCTTTTCGAGGCTCAGCTTTCTGTACTGAGAGTACTACGAGCTCGCCGATACGCGCGTATCGCTTTTTTGAGCTTCCGAGCACCTTGAACACTCGTCCGATCTTTGCTCCGGTGTTGTCTGCGATTTTGACGATTGTTTGTGGCTGGATCATATGAGTAAAAGTTAGATATTAGAATTTAGAACAACGAAATGCTTGTCTTTCGAGATAGGTCGAGTCTCTTTGATTTTCACTGTTTCCCCTACCTTCTTTGTGTTTCCTGCATCGTGTGCCTTGAAGCGCTTACTCTGCTGCATGAATTTAGCATACTTTGCATGTTTTACAAATCGGTTTACAAGTACGACGACTGTATCTTTCATCTTGTCAGAAACCACAACTCCGGTAAGTACTCGCCCGAGTTTAGCGTCTTCTCCTGTATTTATTTTTATTTTTTTTGTTGCCATACAGCGTTTTATATTTAGTTGAGTTATTTAGTTCCCGCATTAACGAGGGTAAGAATCCGAGCAATATCTTTTCGCAAGACATATCCTTCTTTTACATTCTTCACCTTGCTTCCTGCAATAGAAAAACGGAAATTTCGAAGAGCCACTCGTTTTTCTCCGAGGAGTGTTTTCAATTCTTTTTCTGTTTTATTTTTAAAATCTTTCATAGTATTAATGGAGAATTATCGAGAAACTACCTTAGACTTGATCGGAAGCTTTGTTCCTGCTTTTCGAAGTGCTTCCTTTGCTACCGCTTCAGCCACTCCGTCGATTTCAAATATGATTCGTCCTGGAAGTACTGGCGCTACGTATGCATGCAAGTCTCCTTTTCCTTTACCGAGCTTTACTTCAGCTGGCTTTCGAGTGATCGGCATGTCAGGGAAGATACGGATCCAAATCTTTCCAGACTTACCCATGGCTCGAGAAAGTACTTTTCTCGCGGCTTCGATCTGGTTTGAAAGAATACGCGCATCTGTTGTTGCTTTAAGTCCAAACGAACCAAACGCAAGTGTTGCGCCACGAGTAGCCACACCAATACGAGAGACATTTCGTCTCATTGTGTGCCATTTTCGATATTTTACTTTTTTAGGTAGCAACATATACGTTTAGTTATTTAAAATTACTTGGCGAAGATTTCTCCTTTATATATCCACACTTTAATTCCAATCGCTCCATATGGAAGACGTGCAGGATATGCAGCGTAGTCTACGTCGGCTCGGAGAGTCTGCAGTGGGATTCGACCTTTTTTCATTTTTTCCTGTCGTGCCATAGAAGCACCTCCAAGACGACCTGAAAGTTCAATCTTTACTCCAAGTACATCTCGGTTTGCCATCACTTTCTCAATAATCTGCTTCCCTACTCGTCGAAACGGCATACGCTTTTCAAGACCTTCGGCAATCATGTGAGCTACGATTGTTGCATTTGTTTCAGGAGATCTTACTTCTTTGATATCAATTTTGAGTTCACCACCGGTTACGAGCTTTTTCTTTGCAATGAATGCAAGCACTTCGTCTCGAAGTTTTGTTGCACCTTCTCCAGAACGACCAATAATCATACCTGGTCGTGATGTTTCAATGATCACTCGAAGTGTTTTTTCACTTCTTTCCATTGAGATATCAGCCACATACTGGCCTCGCATTTTCTTTTCCAAGTATTCACGAATAAGCACATCGCTCTTAAGGAGCTCCTTGTATTTACCTTTTACGCCAAACCAGCGAGACTTCCAGTCTCTGATAATACCAAGTCGATGTGAATATGGGTGTACTGTATGTGACATATTATTCGTTGGTGCTTACAGGTTCTTCTTTAGTTACTTTTTTGTTTGAAACTTTCTTTTCTACAACCGACTTTTCCATTACCACTTTTGTTTTTTTAACCTTTGGAATACCTGGTTCTAGTGTCAGTGTAATCTGACTTGTTCGTTTTCGGATAGGATGTGCAGATCCACGAGCTGCTGGCATGCTTCGGTAAAGAGTCTTACCTGCATTTACTTCAATAGTCTTTACCACAAGGTTTTCAGTCTCAATTGACTGAGCTTTTGCATTTGCAAGAGCAGACTCAATGAGCTTTCGGATCGGGTCAGATGCTCGCTTTTCAGTAAACTGCAAAGATACAATCGCATCGAGAACTTTTTTCCCTTGTACAAGACGAGCCACAACACGAACTTTTCGTGGAGACTGTCTGAGATTTGTAAGTGTAGCTGAAGCTGTTGCCATAATGATATATTATTTTTTCTTTATTTCTTCTTGGCATCAGGAGCTGCCTTTGTAGCTTTTGCAGCAGCAATTTCAGATTCTTTCTTCTTAACTTCGAGGTCTTTCTGCATCTTACCTCCGTGTTTGATAAATTTCTTTGTAGGAGAAAATTCGCCGAGTCGGTGACCTACCATATCTTCATTCACCAAAACTTCAATATGAGTCTTTCCATTATGAACACCAAAGTTGAACCCTACCATTTCAGGAGAGATCACGCATGCACGTGACCATGTCTTAATAACACCAGTTTCAATTGGCTTTTTACCCTCTACTTTTCGGAGTACTCGTGGGTCTACGTATGGTCCTTTATATGATGATCGTGTCATGTGATAAATATACGAATATACGAATTGAATGCTTACGAATAGCTACAAATTAAACAAAGAAAAAACTTTCTTATGTGAAAGTAGCCTTGCGCATACCCAAACAAAACGATAAAGAGTAGAACTCTTACGTGCGCTCTATACTATACAAAATAGGGATATATGTCAAACCCTCTAAAACGACCTATACCTCCTGTATAAACCTTAACCCCAGCCACGCACAGCCTTTTTGGAGCACGGATATTTTTCTGCTGAAAAATTCCTCAAGTCTCGGCTACCCGCCTTGCGAAGTCTCCAAAAAGGCTGTGCGTGGCTGGGGTTTTCGAGCTTCTAGACTTCCGTATTTTAAATGGAAAAAATACTTGACAGAAATAATATTAGAGTGTATAATATAAATGTAGGCTGAAAAGCTCAAAGTTCTTTGGAAAGATTGATTTCCAGTAAATCCTGACCAGAAATGGCAGGTATGGGATGAGGAAACTTATATGAAAAACGATGCGGTCCGCATGTTGGAGTTGTTGGAAAGGATTAACACCCTCTTTGCAAAGTACACTGAACACTACGTTCTTAGTGGTGGTAAACACTTGGAAAGAACGATCTTCGGTATAGACAACGGCGACGGCCGATTCTGCTTCAACTGTGTGTTCGACAGACAGAAGTTCGGCACCGAAGAACATCCGTTCTGGGCTGAGCTGTGGGCATATCTCGAACCACATGTTGATGTACAGGGGGTGAAAGATACCTATCCTGACATCGGCAACTCTAAGTTCTGTAAAGATCGGAAAATGTCCGACTTGTTGCGTACGATCGCCGAGCACATGCTTCCGGCACCGGTTCTCGTTGAACAGTAATCAACCTCACCAAAACCAAAGGCCCCTCTCCGAGGGACCTTTTCATATCTAATTTTTATATACAAAATCCGCCACCTCCGAGGCACAT
>JBKJHK010000006.1:0-5526 GCA_046599035.1 Parcubacteria group bacterium
GGCTCAAAACTTCTGATACGTTATTTGAAAAAAGAGATTATTCAGACTGTTCTGCAGATGAGCTCGAGGTAGTAGAGATACTATCCGAATCGCGAAGTCGCGATGAGCTGATACGCCTCCTGGGCAAGCCGATCCATGTGTCACAGACAATCATTGCGATTATGGAAATAAAGGGACTTGTCGGCGAGTCAATGGGCGAAGTGCATTTGATATAGTAGTTAGAGAAATTTTTTATACAAAAAGGCCCCCATCATATGCAAGGGGGCCTATCGAGTGCGACCGTAACAAGGTCTGGAGGCTTATCTATTTATGACTACCGAGCGTACGCTGTACGCGAAAGAGAGAAAATACTGCGGCTTTTATTGACCCGCTCTACTTTCCCGGGATGCTTGAGCAGGTACGTGACTGCACATTTTCCTTCATGCAGCACGCCCTCTTTTCCGTTTTTACCTTCGCCCTTAAAGGCCATTCTGTCTTGTGCCCCATGGGCGACATGCACCAAACAGTGCATACAATAATCATTATTCAAATTACTCACGGTTCCTCCAGGAACAAAAAAATAGACTTCTGCATATCATTCAACACCCATACGCACTTTTTGTCAATGAATTTACTGTGAAGTTTTCCCTAGCATTTGCAAAAAAATAGTTTTGCGGTAATACTAAGTCTTATGAAGTTACTTATCGTTGAGTCCCCTGCCAAAGCAAAAACTATTTCAAAATATCTCGATGGTGAATATACCGTCGTCGCATCGGTAGGCCATATTCGTGATTTACCTAAGTCAAACAAGAAAGCGATCGATATCGAGCACGGATTTACTCCTCACTACGAGATCTCAAAAGGAAAAGAGAAAGTAGTGGCAGATATAAAGAAGCTCTCAGCCAAAGCAAGTGAGATACTCCTCGCAACCGACCCCGACCGAGAAGGAGAAGCTATTGCCTGGCATATTGCACAGGCAGTGGGCATTAAGAAACCAAAGCGTGTGGTCTTTCACGAGATCACTAAAGATGCTGTAGTAGAAGCAGTAAAACATCCGCGGGAGATTGATCTAAATTTGAAAGAAGCTCAGGAAGCACGCCGGGTACTCGACAGACTGGTTGGCTACGACCTTTCAGGGATCATTTGGAAAAAAGTCCGCTACGGCCTTTCTGCTGGACGAGTACAATCCCCTGCACTTCGTATTGTGATGGAACGCGAACGAGAAATCCGCGCGTTTGTTTCTCACACATTTTGGGTGATTACTGCAGATGTAAAAAATAAGAAAAATGTACAGTTCACGCTGAACTGCGAAATAGAACCGACAGACAAAAAAGAGGTGGAGAAAATACTTGAAATTGGAAATCTTGGTCCATGGGTTGTAAAAGATGTAAAAGAAAGCGATGTCAAAAAAGCCCCGCGTCCCCCTTTTATTACCTCTACTCTCCAGCAGACTGCGTCCACTCGCCTTGGCTTCGCACCATCTCGCACGATGGGACTTGCTCAGAAACTCTATGAGGAGGGGCATATTACCTACATGCGTACAGACTCGACCACCCTTTCAAAAGTCGCTCTTGCTCAGATCGTAGAAGTGGTAGAGAAAAATTTTGGAAAAGAATATCTCCAATTCCGCACCCATACATCGAAATCAAAAAATGCCCAGGAAGCGCATGAAGCGATCCGCCCAACACACTTTGCAAACAAAAGTGCTGGAAAAAACAGTGATGAAGAAAAGCTTTATGAGCTCATTTGGAGGCGGACTGTAGCGAGCCAAATGAAAGATGCGCAGACTTTGCGTACAAAGATCACTGTAGAAGTGGGTGATGGAAAATCCCCTGACTTTGCGGTCAACGGTTCTCGTATCACCGAAGAAGGTTGGATCAAAGCCGATCCTGCTTCTCGTGGAGAAGACACACAAGTGCCTGAAGTAGGTCCAAAAGAAATACTCTCACTTCTCGAAATCAAGACCGAACAAAAAGAGACTGAACCACCAAACCGCTACTCTGAAGCAGGGCTCATTAAAGAACTCGAAAAGCGAGGTATCGGCCGTCCTTCGACCTATGCATCAATCATTAAAACAATCGAGGAGCGTGGTTATGTAGAAAAACTAAACAAAGCGCTTGTACCGACTGACACTGGAGACGTGGTGTCTTCTTTCCTTGAAGACAATTTCATGGAATACATCAACGATGACTTTACTGCTGAAATGGAAGACAAACTCGACCTCATTGCTGAAGGAAAGCATACATACCTGCAAACACTGACCGACTTTTACAAGCCGTTTCTTAAACATCTCAAAGCAAAGGATAAGCTCGATAAGGCGACGAACCTTGGGGACGCAGATCCTAAATTTAAATGTCCAGTGTGTGGGTCAAACATGGTGATAAAGCTCGGACGTGGCGGTAGATTCCTTTCATGTTCGAAATATCCCGACTGCGAAGGAGCACTCACTCTCGAAGGTGTGGAGATCAAGAAAGATGAGCCAATCGGTAATGACCCAGAAACAAACCTTCCTATATTCATAATGACTGGACGCTTTGGTCCGTACGTACAAATGGGAGAACGGGTAAAAGGTAAAGGTTCTAAAAAAGCACTAAAGCCAAAAATGTCGAGTATTCCAAAAGAAAAAGACTTGTCGACGGTGACTTTGAAAGATGCATTGGTTTACCTTTCTCTACCTCGGGTCCTTGGAGTACATCCGACGACTGGCAGCCCGATCAGTGCAAACAATGGAAGATTTGGGCCATATGTTGTACATGAAAAGGATTTCCGATCTTTGAAGACTGATGATGTCTACACGATCGAGCTCCCCCGTGCTCTTGAAATATTTGCTGAAGAAAAAAAGCGAAGAGGGTTTAAGAAAAAAGTAGTTGAGGCAGAAGTTGACAAAAAATAGTATATTGGTTATTGTTTTCTCCGGAGAAAACTATGCAAGAACCTTTTATTTACGGACTTTTCGTCCTTATTGCGGTTATTAGCTTACTCGCCGGGTACCTACTCGGCATATGCCATAATCAAAAAAGGAAAGAGAAACTCGAACTGGAGTTGCTTAAACAACACATCGATGACCCCATGTATATCCCAACCACATCTGTTGAATTTTACGCACTTTTTGAAGCAAGAAATGAGCTAGAGCGCCGAGAAGTCTTTATGCATCTAATGAAGCTGATCGACGCAGGTACGCTTGTGCGAAGTGAGGAGATGATACGACGCACAGTGTTCTCAAAAAAAATCTAGCGAGTGGGTCGTGGGAAATCCTGCGGCCTTTCATTTTGTATGATATCTTTAAAGAAGAAAGTGAGGTGACCCATGAATGAACTTCATGTTGTCTACAAAATTATTCTCGGTATTATGTTGCTCTACATTGCAGGGTTTTTCATATGGTGTCCCATCGGACTCCTCATGGAACATGCAATAAAAGGTGCACGTAAAGAATCCATCTTAATGGCACTAGATGCCGGCCTGGATGTATCTTATTCAGAAGCCGAATTTAGAGAGGCTTTACATGAACTGAGTACACACACTCTCGGCAGTGTAATCGACGAGATGGTGCGCTCAAAAAGCATCATCCGCACAGCTATTTTAGAACCAACCCCTCGATGGCAGATCACTCGTCACCCTCAGCAATGCTGAGGGTGACTTTCTTTTTTGCCAAATATCACTACAATGAGCATATGAACGATATCAAAGAGATCCTTTCTCTCCTCCAGTCCCCTACAGCAGAAGACACTACACTCATCACCCGTGCATACACCTTTGCAAAGGAGTCCCACAAGGACCAGGTCCGAAAAAGCGGAGAGCCATATTTCAACCACCTTTTCGCGACTGCGAAAAACCTCGCCGAACTCAACATGGGAGCGGTCACTATTTCTGCGGGGCTTCTCCATGATGCAATTGAGGATGTGGGCGTGACACCTGAAGCAATGGAAAAAGAATTTGGAAAAGAGATCCGCTTTCTCGTGGAAGGTGTGACGAAGCTTGGGCATTTGAAATACAGAGGTACTGAGCGCTACAACGAGTCGCTCCGCAAGCTTTTTGTGGCAATGTCAAAAGACATCCGCGTCCTCATCATCAAGCTCGCTGACCGACTGCACAACATGCAAACCTTACACTTTGTACCGAAAGAAAAACAACTTCGCATTGCAAAAGAAACACTCGAAATTTATGCCCCGCTCGCCTACCGCCTCGGTATTAGAAAGCTTCACCGCGAGCTTGAAGACCTGGCATTTGCATATGTCTATCCAGAAGAGTATGAAAAGATGCTCAAACTTCTCAAAAACAAAAGAAGTGAAGAGGAAGAGATGCTTGAAAAATTTAATAAGTCTCTCAAGAAAGAACTCGGGAAAAATGCGATGACGGATTTTCATATCGACTACCGTGTCAAAGGTCTGTACTCGCTCTACAAAAAGCTCCAGCGTAAAGAGATGGATATTGAAAAAGTGCACGACTTGCTCGCGCTTCGCGTGGTGGTACCCACTATCGGAGACTGCTACAGGGTACTCGGAATCATCCATAGTTCCTGGAGACCGCTCCCTGGCCGTATCAAGGACTATATTGCCTTTCCAAAGCCAAATGGCTACCAGGCGATCCACACGACTGTCTTCAACGGCTTTGGAGGTATTGTTGAAGTCCAAATCAAGACCGCAGACATGCAACTCGAAGCTGAATACGGCATTGCGTCGCATATTTCATACAAACATTCAGGAAATACTGCTCGCAAAAAGATCACCAATCCGAGTCTTTTGTGGGTGAAGAAAATTCTACCGCTCCGCGATAATTTCGAAACTAAGAGTATAACAAAGAATACAGCGAAAAATACCAAGCTGACCACTAAACCAGTAAAGAATATAAATCTCGATGATGTGCCGAAATGGGTTCAGGAACTTGTAGCATATCAGACAGATGAAGGTGTGACAGATACAGCAATCGACGAGATCAAGTCCGACTTTTTCGGAGAGCGCATCTTCGTCTTTACTCCGAAAGGCGACGTAATCGACTTGCCGAAAGACTCGACGGCGATCGACTTTGCTTACAATATCCACTCAGATGTCGGCAATCATATCTCAGGTGCAAAAATCAATGGTAAATTCGTGGCTATTACGACAACACTTCACAATGGAGACTTGGTGCTTGTAGAAACTCGCCCAAATGCAAAACCTTCGCGCAAATGGCTGGAGGTAGTGAAAACCACAATAGCGAAGAAGCATATTCGCTCGAGTTTGGAGGAGAAAAAGAAGTAGAAAAACTTGTTTTGAATATAACTTCATTCTCTCCACAAGTTTCCCAGGGCAACCTGTCTAGTCCTGGTGGACTAGCGGACTGCTCGCCAATCAAGAGAATACTACACGTCTGACAGCTGCCCTCTCGCAAACTCCTCGTTGACTACAACTTCGTCAAACAGTGCTTCGGGCTGACGCTGTCCTCCCTCTGAGTACAGAGGGAACCGTGTGTATTCTCTAATTGGCTGTGCAAGGCCCTAAGAAACTTATGGCTCGAAGAGTTTTTCTCTGTATGTATAAGTTGGGCACCATCATCACATAAAAAATTAGC
>JBKJHK010000047.1:0-10540 GCA_046599035.1 Parcubacteria group bacterium
ACTAATGTACGATGACAATCAAATTATCGAAGTCCAACAAAGAAATGAGTTAAAAAGACCAAAGCCGTGGTTACATTTACACCAAGTTAGCCTTTTTGAGAGTGGCATAGACTCCATTCTTCTGCATAGTCTTGATCGCTCGAGTAGAAATCTCCATAGTAATAGTCTTTTTGAGTTCAGGAATATAGATCTTCTTTTTCTGAAGATTTGCGTACTTTCGTACCATACCTGTTGGGTTGAACTTGGTCGCACGAGTGCGGTTTGAGTATCCACCTGCAAGCATTGAACTTTTATTAGTGATTGGACAGACTTTTGCCATATATTTGTGTGTCCGAATATGGTAGCATAATTTTACTGATATGCAAATTGATTTTATATTCTCACTCCTTATATTGATGTTCTCTGTGGTCGCTCACGAAGTAGCCCATGGCTATGCTGCGTACCTGCAAGGAGACAACACAGCAAAATTCGCAGGCAGACTCACCTTAAATCCACTGAAGCACCTCGAGTGGTTTGGCTCGCTGATACTTCCACTTTTATCTTATAATATTGGTCATTTTATTATCGGCTGGGCAAAACCAGTACCCTATAACCCGTACAACCTTAGAAACCAGCGGTGGGGGGAGGCGATTGTCGCTTTTGCAGGACCACTCACTAATATATGTATTGCACTCTTTTTTGGTCTGATCCTTCGGTTTGGGATTGCAAACGAGCTCCTCGGAAGTGCATTTGCATCTATATCTGTCACCATTGTTGTGATCAATCTTGTTCTTGCCTGTTTCAATCTCGTGCCGATTCCACCCCTCGATGGTTCAAAGATACTTTTCTCTATACTCCCAAACAGTCTGGTAGGTCTCCGAGCAAACCTTGAAAAATACGGCACAACCCTCCTCATCTTCTTTGTGTTTTTCCTCTGGAAATTCATGCTTCCGCTCGTGTATTTCCTATTTACGCTTATTACAGGACTTGCGGCTTAAGTGCTTGTTGCAATTTTGTGACATATGTATTAGTATAACGCTCAATGTCAACAATAAATCAGCTCGTAAAAAGAAGCCGCTCAAGTATCAAGCGAAAGGTGCGATCTGTCGCCCTTACTCGTGGTTTTAACGTACTGAAGAATCGACCTATCTTTTACGCTTCTCCTTTCAAACGAGGTGTATGTACAAAGGTAACAACAAAGACTCCAAAGAAGCCTAACTCTGCGATCCGAAAGATTGCCCGAGTTCGACTCTCAAACGGTATGGAAGTAACTGCATACATCCCTGGTATGGGACACACACTCCAGGAACACTCAGTGGTCATGCTCCGAGGTGGAAAGGTAAAAGATGTCGGTCTAAGGTATCAGATCGTTCGAGGTGTACTCGATGCGACTGGTGTAGAAAAGCGAGGCAAGTCTCGAAGCCGATACGGTGCCAAGAAAAGTAAAGGTGGTGCTGCTAAGAAGAAATAAATATAATATATAGACTCTCATGCGACGAAAAGTAACAAATCGAAATATCGTAACAGCGGAACACGTATACAACTCAGAAAAAGTTGCGAAATTTATCAACTACGTAATGGTCCGAGGACAGAAAGAAACCGCACGCGGTATCGTGTACGGTGCTCTTGAATTTATTAAAGAAAAAGCAAAGGTAGAAGACCCAATGGAAGTGTTTGATACAGCAATGAAGAATACCGGACCTTTGATGGAAGTACGTTCACGACGAGTGGGAGGTGCAAACTACCAGATTCCAAGGGAAGTCAGACCAGAACGACGAATTTTCCTCGGCATGAAATGGATCGTCGAAGCAGCTCGCTCTAAAAAGGGATCTCCTATGGCAGAAAAGCTCGCAGAGGAAATCTTGCTTGCAGCTAAAAACGAAGGTGAAGCAGTAAAGAAACGAGAAAACACTCATAAGATGGCGGAAGCCAACAAAGCGTTTGCCCACTTTGCATGGTAAAAAAACACCCTCCGGGGTGTTTTTTTACCATGCAAAGTGATTAAACAGTGCGTGGCATTCCCGAGAGGGAATGATTATGCATTTGTATATTTTTAGAAAAGTTCCGTCCTTCGAACTCGAACAAAAATCCTCACAAATACTTATAGAAAATCAAAACCGCCGAAAGGCGGTTTTGATTTTCTATAAAAACAAGCCCCTCCTTTTGGGAGGGGCCGATGTTAACGGACTATCGCAGCTGATTCTCTGCTGCGTGTATTCTTGTACCGTGTAGCTCTACTAGGTAGTAGTAGAGACCACTTTCGGTTTTTCTGAAGCTCAATACCTTTCCCAAGTGTCCTCCATAGTGGACCTTTTGGGTGACCCGAAATTTGGGTCTGGATGCTGTAGCAGTGGGTGTTAAAAGAGCTGACATGTCTACTATTTAAACATATACAAATTTTCTGTCAACTGATTTGCCCACAAGGCGCTTTTAGTATATAGTTTCCTGTATTCAAGTCCTCAGAGCTTTTTGGTAATGGTGATTTGTATTATTCTAAAATCTATTATCTAACATCTAATTATCTATTCACATGAATCGCGATTATCCACTAGAAAGAGTACGAAACTTTGGTATTATTGCGCATATTGACGCAGGTAAGACCACAACATCAGAACGTATCCTGTACTACACAGGTATGTCACACAAGATCGGCGAAGTGCACGATGGTGCAGCAACGACCGACTGGATGGAACAGGAAAAAGAGCGAGGTATCACCATTACCGCTGCGGCTATTACCTGTTTCTGGAATCCGACATACATGGGCGCAGACCTCTCTAAGAAACTACGATTCAATATTATTGACACTCCAGGCCACGTAGATTTTACGGTAGAAGTAGAACGATCTTTGAAAGTACTCGACGGTGGAGTAGTGGTATTCGATGGTGTAGCAGGTGTGGAGCCTCAGTCAGAGACTGTATGGCGACAAGCAGACAAATACCATGTGCCTCGAATCTGTTTCATCAATAAGCTGGACCGAACTGGTGGATCTTTCGACCGATCATTCAAGTCTATTGTAGAACGACTCAATAAAAATGCAGTGCGAATGCAGATTCCGATCGGTGAAGAAGGAAACTTCGAAGCAGTGATTGACCTTTTGAAAATGAAGGCTTTCTATTTTGAAGGGGAAATGGGTATGACTATCCGCGAAGCAGAAATTCCTGCAGAATACATGGCAGATTCGACTAAGTTCCGTGCAGAACTTGTAGAAAAGGCAGTAGAATTTGATGATGATATGATGGCAGGATATCTTGAGGGTAAAGAATTTACAGTGGATGAACTTAAAGCTGTTATTCGAAAAGCGGTAATTGCAAACAAGCTTTTCCCAGTATTTACCGGTTCGGCGCTTAAGAACAAAGGAGTACAGCTCGTACTCGACGCGGTGGTAGACTATCTTCCATGCCCACTCGACATTCCTCCTGTACACGGTACTGATCCAGCGACAGGGGACGAAATTTTCCGAAAAGCATCTGACACTGAACCATTTGCCGCACTTGCATTCAAACTTCAGACAGACCCATTTGTCGGACAGCTTACATTCTTCCGAGTGTACTCAGGTACGATTGAAGCAGGCTCATATATATACAACTCAACAACAGGCGAAAAAGAGCGCCTTGGACGTATCGTGCGCCTCCAGGCCAATGACAGAGAAGAAGTGAAGAAGGTATATGCAGGAGAGATCGCTGCTGCGGTAGGACTGAAAGATGCAAAGACTTCTCACACATTCTGTGATGAAAATAATCCGATTATTCTTGACCCGATCAAGTTCGCAGAACCAGTGGTGTCACTCCGTGTTGAACCGAAGACAAAGGCTGACCAGGAAAAGATGGGTATGGCACTCAAAAAGCTGGGAGACGAAGATCCAACATTCCGCGTATCTTCAAATCCTGAAACAGGGGAGACTATTATCTCAGGTATGGGCGAGCTTCACCTTGAAATCATGGTGGACCGTATGAAGCGAGAGTTTACAGTAGAAGTAAATGTTGGTAAGCCACAGGTAGCGTACCGAGAAACTATTCTCGGTTCTGCAGAAGCAGATCATAAATACGTGAAGCAGACTGGAGGTAAAGGTCAGTATGGTCACGTACGACTGACACTGAAGCCAATGGAACCACTTGTAGAGGGTGCAAAGATAGCCAAGAATATAAAACGATACGATGAATTTGAATTTATCGACTCTATTAAGGGAGGTGTGATTCCACAAGAATTCATCCCCGCAGTAGAAAAGGGAGTAAAAGAAGCGATGGATCGAGGTATTGTGGCAGGATACAAGATGGTAAACGTATCATGTGAGCTTATCTTTGGTTCATACCACGATGTGGACTCTTCTGAAATCGCATACAAAATTGCTGCATCTCAGGCATTCCAGGAAGCAGCAAAGAAAGCAAAGGCAGTTATCCTTGAGCCGATTATGAAAGTGGAGTGTATTATGCCAGAACAGTTCATGGGAGATGTTACCGGTTCACTTTCTTCAAAACGAGGACAGATCGAAGGTATGGAAGAGCGATTCGGCCTTAAAGTGATCAAGGCAAAGGTTCCTCTTTCAGAAATGTTTGGCTATACCACTGATATTCGTTCAATGACGCAGGGTCGCGGATCGGTGACGATGGAGTTTGATCATTATGAAGTTGTTCCTCCAAACGTCGAAAAGAGTATTGTGGAGTCTCGCAAGTAAGCATCCATATTTGGCCAATTTCTTTGTTGGACTACAAAAAATAATTTCCGCCGTACAACGAGTACGTCTACAATTATTTTTCTGGTCCGCCGCGAACTTGTCTCAAATCTGAATGCTTTAGTTGGGGTGGTAATAGGAAAAATCCTCATAGTGTGACTCTAATAATTAGAGAAAAAACAAAACCGACATGCGTCGGTTTTGTTTTTTGTACACACAAGATGAATTTTTTAATTGCGCTTGAGGTCGATGGCGGGATACAATAGGTGTATGGAAGAAAATTTTCCCACAGAAAAAAAAGAATTTTTTGTGGATGGATTGGAAAATGGTGATCCAGTATACAATACGACCGCACCTCTTACGACAAGCTCAGACGCAGCCCCTGCGGTTTTTGCTGAGGACCTTCAACGACTGCTTGATGAAGGTTCTATATTACCTAACCCGAATGAGTTTACAAAGATAGAAGAAATGAGAGCTGGTCTTCTTGAATACCAAAGAAAGAATGCAAAACTTTCTGTACCATCGCATAATTTACTTGATGATAAGAGTGTAGCTCTCGGTTCATTTTCAAAAAAAAGAGTAGAAGAAGTAACTGAGCAAATTAAATATAAAAGCATGGAGGATGCTGTCCTAAACTTACTTAAAGGAAAAAAATTATCTAAGGATGAGCTCGTTACTACGGTTATGGGTCACCAAAATGAAATTTCACCTGAGTATAGTAGAACTCGAGTGGCTGCCGCTAACACGATAGATAACCTCTTGAAAGAGAAGAAGATTTTTGTGAACCAAAAGGGGGTGTTGAGTCTAGTTATGATAGCAGGAGGGTCAACGAATTTTCCAGATCAAGAAAAGTCTCCAAATCAACCATGGTCTATGCCATCGGTATTTGAGGATAGATTCCAAGAAGTGTTAGGAAATGAGCATAACCCCACCAAAAGAAGAGGAATTATAACTTTTCATAAGTTTGATATGGAAATAGCAGGGAGCGAAGAAGACCTTAAAAAAAGACTTCTTAATGCGAAACAAAATGGAGTGTTTAGTCCTACACAATACAACGAACTTCTTTCAGTGTTGAATCGAGAAGAAATCATTTCAGGTGAATTGCCATACCCAGATGGATTTGTAGCAGAACCGCCTCCTGTGATTGAAAAAGAAGAAGTGTTGGAACCTGTAGTCGCACAAAAAGGTGAAGTTTCGTCAATGCTGGATGGTGTCCGTATTGGTACTGAAAATTGGACAGCGCAAAACCTTGAAGATGAAAAAGGGAATAAGATTCCATTGACACCAGAAAATTATATTAGGTCTATCGGTGGGGTAATGAGTGAAGAAAATATACAAGAAGTGAAGGATGTGCTTGATACACTTGTCTCTCAAGGCATTGCGACTGTTAATGGTGGTCAGTATCAGGTGATGAAAAAATCACGCATTACAAAGCCAGAAACAAGAGAGGTACAAGAGAATGCTTTCCATGTGCCAAGTTCGTTAATTTCTCGTATCGAAAATCTTGCAGATGCGGTAGAAAGACCAGTGCCCCTAAAGACTCTCGCATATTCATTGAAACAAGATGGAGTAACCAAAGAACAAGCAATTGTTCTTATCAATACTTGTCTCGTGATAGATGAATCTATAAAAAATGAACTCATCGGCTTGCTTACCAGTGAATCGGTAAGTCCAGAGCCACCACCTGTGTATGTAGCACCACCTGTATTTCCAGAAGGTAAAAACTCTGAAGATCTAGCAAGAGCAAAAGAGAAATGGGTGGTTCCTGATAGAACACAAGTTAACTCAACAACAGCCACTCTTAAACCTGAAGAAGTACCATTAGAAATTTTAGATACTCCAGAGCCACCGCCAATATACGAGGATAATCCAGATGTTTTTCCTGTTCAAGGGTCTCCACTAAAGTCCTCTCAGGATTTTGAAAAAGAAAAAGCATCGTGGCTCGTTCCCAATAGAACACCCGTGCCTCCACCAATTGTAGAACAGGAAGAAATCATTCCTGAAGAATTACCATACCCAGATGGATTTGTAGCACCACCACCTCCAATTGTAGAAAATACATTGGACCAACGAATGAGCTATGCACGCGCAGGTGCACAGCCATATGAGATATCAGAAAATACATTTAATCAGTTTGGACAGAGATTTGATGAACCTATTGGCCCCATAGAACCAGCACCGATAATTACACCTGAAGCTCAGGTGCTCCCTCTGTCAGTTGAGGATGGTACTATTGATCCAGATAAAACAGGATCAAGTCTTGAACATATAGAAAAAATAGATGAAGAGGTATTACGAGAAACACTCCGAGTCGCTCGTGAGGTTTTTGCAAAAGAAGAATCAGAGTACAAACAAAAAATACGTACAGATAAGAAAGGTTATCAGAAGATCATGGCTGACTTGGGCGTACCTGGGAAACAGCGCGAGCTTTCTCTTCCGACACAACACTATCTCGAAGCTGAAAAAGCTTACAGAGATGCAAGTAGAGCTCTTAAGAATTCTATCGCTGGCAAAAATGTAAAAGAAATCGAAAATACCTCTCGACAGACTGGCTCAATCATCGAGCGTACAAATGTTAAACGTATTGATGTGGGAGTGATGGAACAAGAAGAAACCGAACGTCGTGTGCTTAAACAAATGGTAGAAGCGGGAATGCCGGTAAAAGAGAGAGGAATCGTTACAAAAGCATTTGAAAAATGGTCGAGTTATCCTTTGGCTGCGCGAGTCGCTCTCTCAGCAACACTCCTTACTCTTGTGACTGGTGGAGTGGGAACTGTCGGAGGTACACTTGCTGCCATTACACTTCGAACAACACGAAGTCTTGTAGGAGTCGGTGGTGCAATGAAAGCGGCTACAGCATTTGATGGTATCAGACGAAGCAAAATAGAAGAGAAGCGCAAAAAAGCATTTGAAGAATATGCGACTATTGGTAATGAAAGTGAAGAAGAAAAAGATAAAAAAATCGCACAATACCTTGAAGCTGAAGATAATCAAATTAAACGTGATCGTGTTACGAGAACGGCAATTGCAACCGTGGTGGGAGGTATCACAGCCGCAGGTACGGGTATGGCTATGAATGCTGCCTATGATGCAGTGAATACAGGAGGAGTCAAAATAAATCCGGATACCCAAGTGAGAGGAAAAGGAAGTATTCCTGAAGGGACAAAACCAAAATCATCTTGGCTTGATAAGCTTGTTAAAAAAGACCCAGCAGGAGAACAGATACCTGCTCCAAAAGTAGCTATTCCCGAAAAAATAATAGAAACACCTGCCCAGTCGGCATACGTAACCCCAGTTGAAGTAGATCTTTCAAATAAAGGATTTATCGACACAATTGATAAACTCAAGCAAGCAAGTACTGCACAACCACTTACTCCAGCACTCGAAAAGTTATTTGCACAGTCTCCTCAAAAGATTGCAATGGATCTTGGTCTCTTTAAACCTACTCAAGTAGCAGAAAGTGCTTTCGGCTTCCAAGGTGAACAACTGGCAATTGACGCAGAAGGGAATGTTTCTTTCGTACATAACAGCGGAGCAACTGAAGTTCTTATGGATAGTAAGGGCGTACTCAAGCCGTTTGCAGGAAAAATGTTTGATGCCGATAATCTCGCTGCTTCTCCAGTACTCGAAGATAGCGTTCCTGTCCCAAAGGTAGCAGAAGTACTACCTCCTGCTCCAAAGGCAGTAGTTGAGACTGTAGAGAAAACATCGCAGAACGTATCAAATGTAGAGATTGGACCTTCTGTTCCGAAAACAGAGCTTACGGCTGACATAGCGAGCACTACAGCTTCTCTGATCGAAAGTAAACCTCGACCACCGCTTGATTTTGAGCAGACAGTCGTGCGAAGTCCTGAGTACACGGGTCCTCTTGATATGATTTCTGGCAAGATGCCGCTCAAAACTGAGTATCAATTTGATCCGAAATACAAACCAGAACGACTTGCATACAATATCCAACTTGAAAAAGCTATGTTGTCAATGCCTTCGGATATGGTTGACTTACGTTTCCCAATCGAGTATAACGGAGGACGAATCAATGTGTTCCAGAAAGGAAACGATATCCTCATCTTACTTAACGGCCAGAAGATCGGAACAGGCCTTATAATCGACGGACAGCCAGGACTCCAGTATGAAAAGAACTTAGGAACAGGAATATTTGGAGTAAAGACTGATTTTGAGAAAGCTTTCGAAGAGGCAAGCAAAGGAATTATGAAAAACAAGATGTTCTTTAAGAAGAAATAATATGAACCCTTTATCAAAAGACATAATATCTGAGTGGGGACTTGGAGAGTTGCCCCAGGAAGAGCAAATAGACATGGTGGACCGTATTGGGCGGCTTATTTACCAGGCTCTTTTGGTACGTTCACTCGATATTCTCTCCGAAGTAGAGCAAGAAGAATTTGACCTTCTGCTCGACGAAGATACCACTACCCCGGAAGAAGTTGTGCTCTTTTTGGAAAGAAAAATCCCTACATTTAAACTTTTATTAAAAGAAGAAGTTAATAAGTTAAAAGCTGATATTCTCATCTAGTTTCTGCTTGACTGTGGAGTGTTTTTTGTCTAATATAAGGACCATCGCTCTCGGGCGGTTTTGGCGGTGGAAGTTCTAGAGGCTTAGTATATTACTCCCGAGTATTAAAATATTAAGCTTTCGGAATTTCCACCCAA
This sequence comes from Parcubacteria group bacterium, assembly GCA_046599035.1. GTDB lineage: Bacteria > Patescibacteriota > Minisyncoccia > Phycocordibacterales > DATDWN01 > UBA910. The sequence continues at coordinate 9,317 of JBKJHK010000047.1, forward strand.
ACGCACAATTTTATTATAAGGTTCCAATTAATAAGAGTTATACCAACTTTCATAATCTGGATGAAATCCGCGAAGGAAACTGATTCAGGATCCCGAGCCTTACTACTGTAAGGTGAGCGGTCGTGAAGCAGGATTCCGACACTGGAGTTCGCCAGATTTGGAAGTTCAATGGTTAGCTCATAAAACACAATGACAACTTTTGATCGAAGCAAGCCACACCTAAACGTAGGTACAATTGGACACGTTGACCACGGAAAGACAACATTAACAGCAGCTATTTTGACCGTACTCGGTCGAGCAGGCAATGGATACTCTGCAAAATTGAAAGGAGTGGGTGAAATCGACTCAGCTCCAGAAGAAAAAGCACGAGGAATTACAATTGCGCTTTCTCACAACGAATACGAGACACCAGTTCGACACTACGCTCATATCGACGCGCCAGGACACGCTGACTACATCAAGAACATGATTACTGGTGCAGCACAGATGGACGGCGCTGTGCTCGTGGTAGCGGCTACAGACGGTGCGATGCCTCAGACTCGAGAACACGTACTTTTGGCAAAGCAGGTTGGTGTACCAAAGATCATCGTATTCCTAAACAAGTGTGACATGGTGCCTGACGTAGACCTTATCGACCTTGTAGAAGAAGAAGTACGAGAGCTCCTTACAAAGAACGGATTTGATGGTGCAAATACACCATTTATCCGAGGCTCAGCGCTCAAGGCTCTTGAATCTGGAGACAATACAGACGAATGGGCAATGAAAGTTATGGATCTTGCAAATGCGCTCGATACATACATTCCAATGCCAGAACGAGATCTCGACAAGGCATTCCTTATGCCAGTAGAAGACATTTTCTCTATCGAAGGACGAGGAACAGTGGTTACCGGACGAATCGAGAGAGGAGTTGTAAAAGTAGGTGAGGAAATTGAGATCGTTGGTCTTAAAGACATCACTAAGTTTACAGTAACTGGTATCGAAATGTTCAACAAGTCACTCGACTCAGGTCAGGCAGGAGACAACGCAGGTATTCTCCTCCGAGGTGCCAAGAAAGAAGATATTTCACGAGGACAGGTTCTTGCTAAGCCAAAATCTGTAAATCCACACACAGAATTTGAGGCTGAAGTATATGTTCTCAAGAAAGAAGAAGGTGGACGACATACTCCATCCATCTCAGGTTACAAGCCACAGTTCTACACCCGAACGACAGACGTAACAGGAGAT
>JBKJHK010000055.1:0-18900 GCA_046599035.1 Parcubacteria group bacterium
AGGTCTCTATTAGAGAATATTAAAAGACGGCTCTGGTCTTTTTCACTCATATCATCGTTTAAAATTGAAAAAAGGTTCTCATCATACCAGTAAGTATGTCTCCGATCCTTTTTCCAATTTTCTCCGCGACCTAAGCGAAAAATCCTCAGAGTGTGGTTGTATAAAATCAAGTTTTCAGAAAACCAAAACACCCTTAAGATCAAAGATCTTAAGGGTGTTTTGGTTTTGCTAGTTTTTTACTGTCCTTTTGGGGCTTTTTTGGTATACTATTTCGATGAATCCATACACATTTATATTTATTGGCCGATCGGGCTGTGGCAAAGGGACCCAAGTGGAGCTTTTGCAAAAGTACCTTGCAGAAAAGTACCCGAGCGATGAGGTTTTTTATCTCGAGACAGGGGAGCGTTTTCGAAACTTTATTAAAGAAGGTACATATTCAAGCAATCTCTCACGAAAGGTCTATGAGTCAGGAGACCGACAGCCTTCATTTCTCGCGATTTGGATGTGGTCACATATTCTGGTAGAGTCTTTTAAAGGGACCGAGCATCTCATCATTGATGGTAGTCCACGGGCATATGGAGAGGCACTTGCAATGGATACGGCTCTTAAGTTTTACGGACGAAGAGCATTTGTCGTACATTTAAATGTTACGAGAAAGCTGTCTGAGGAGCGGCTACTTGGACGAGGTCGTGCCGACGATATTGACCTGGAAAAAGTGAAAAAGCGGCTTGACTGGTTTGAAGACGATGTAGTGCCTGCGATCGAATTTTTTAAAGCAAACTCCAACTACGATTATATAGACGTAAATGGTGAGCAGACATTGGAGGAAGTGTACAATGAGATGATGGAAAAATTAAAGCTATAAATAAAGGAGAGATGATTAGAATAAAAAAGCCAGAAGAAATAGAAATCCTAAAAGAGGGTGGTAAACGCCACGCCTTTATTTTACGTACGCTTAAGGACATGGTGCTACCTGGTATCACCACCCAAGCACTGGAAGATAAAGCAAGAGAGCTTATTCACGAAGGAGGAGACAAAGGTGCTTTTTTAAACTATACGCCGAGGGGGGCAAAGCGAGCATTTCCAGCAGCACTTTGTGTATCAGTGAATAATGAGATTGTGCACGGTATTCCCAATGAAAATGTACGAACTTTGGTGGATGGGGATATTGTCACAATAGACCTTGGTTTGACGCATAAAGGCCTCATTACCGACAGTGCAGTCACGGTGGCTGTAGGTGAGGTAGGTGAGCGGGAACGTAAGCTTATCGCACATACAGAAGAAGCCCTCGCCAGGGGCATTAGAGGGGCCCAAGGAGGTGGTTTTGTTGGTGATATTAGCTTTGCGATTGGTTCATTTGCCCGCTCTCTTGGCTACGGTATTCCCGATAGCTTGGCAGGGCACGGAGTGGGGTATGCAGTGCATGAAGACCCGTATGTACCAAACGAAGGTCAGAAAGGGCAAGGAGAGCGCTTGGTGCCCGGCATGGTCATTGCAATTGAGCCGATGCTTACACTTGGAGGAGACAAAATAGTGCTCGCATCTGACGGCTATACCTACAAGACAAAAGATGGATCTATTGCGGCTCACGCAGAGCATACCATTGTCATTACAGAAAATGATCCCATCATTCTAACTAAATAAAAATATGCCACATTTAAAATGTGAGAGAACTCTAGTCGTCATTAAACCAGACGGAGTGCAAAGGAGTTTGATTGGAGAAATTGTAAAGCGGTATGAACGAATGGGACTGAAATTAGTCGCGCTCAAAATGATCGTACCTTCAAAAGAAATAGTGGAGAAACATTATACAGTTGATCCAGAATGGAAAAGAAAAGCAGGGGAGAAGACGATTAAGTCATATCTCGATAAAGACATGACTCCTCCAAGTACCGATCCTCTGGTTGCAAGTGAGCCGATTCTCAGTAATTTGAAGAATTATATGTCGTCTGGTCCGGTTATTGCGATGGTCTGGCAGGGTGCTCATGCAGTGCCGATTGTGCGAAAGGTAACAGGGGGAACAGAACCATTGTCTTCTGATATTGGGACGATCCGTGGTGACTTTGTCTTGGATTCATATGAAATATCTAACTTAGATGGCCGTTCTGTAAGAAACCTCGTTCATGCATCAGGAACAGCAGAAGAAGCAGAAAAAGAAATCGCACTGTGGTTTAGTCCAGAAGAAATACTTTCATATCGACTGGTCCAGGATGAGATTTTGTATGACGTAAATCTAGATGGAATATTGGAATAGTGATTGAAAATCTCGCCACACCGAAAAGATGTGGCGAGATTGGTGTAAAAGAGCGATCAGCAATGAACTAAAAGCCACCACCTTGAAGATATTACTTTTCTCCGTTCCGGCAAGCCTGCGGCCCGTTGGATTTCAGCGGCCCTTCTCATTAATTCAGCTGTTGGAGGGAGAGAATGGATTTTATAGCGCTCCATTTCTTGTACTTCTTCAGGGGTCATTTTCTTGTCGCTTTTAACGATGATAATGTGTGACATGTTGGAACCTCTAGGTAAAGTATAGCAATTTTTCATTGAAAAGAGATCAGTATCTTGACGAAATAATACCAAAGTATATACTTTAGTATATATGGCTACAAATACAAAAAATACAAAAACCCTCCTTACTGTAAAGATCGATAAGGTGCTTAAAGCGAATGCTCAAAAAACTGCCGAAGAGATTGGTATTCCTTTAGGTACTCTAGTAAATTCAATGCTCCGGGGGTTTGTCCGAGACAAAGAAATTACTTTATCTGCTGTATCCTACGAGCCATCAAAGTCGACCATACGAGCAATTAAACAAGCAGAAAAGGAAATAGCTCTCGGCGACTATGAGACTTTTGATAATGTAGAAGACCTAATGATTAGTTTGAATAAGTAACATGAAGGTCATTCCTCTTAAACAGTTTCGAAAGGATATGAAGAAATTTCAACCATTCGTACATCGAGCATTTAATGAGAGACTTTCGTTGTTTTTGTCTGGTGAAAATCATCCCTTTCTTAATAATCATAAGCTTAATCCTCCTTGGGATGGGTGTAAAAGCATTAACATTAGTGGAGATATAAGACTTATATATAAAATTATCGGGGATAATTGCTTTCTGGTCCGTATCGGAACACATCCAGAACTTTATAAGTAGTCAAGTTTGCGGAGGAAAGTAAGAAGCGTATAATGCAAATAGGGTTGCTGTATATTTTCTAGCTAACCATTTTTCAGGGAGTCTTATATTTAATAGGATTGCGGGGCGAAAGCTCCAATGTCCTATTGTGCGGGCACCCACCTAAGTTTTTATCTTAGGGAATATCAGCAATCCTACAAAAGCCCCAAAATTGAGCGATATCATCGTCTAAATTTTAAAAAATATTCTCCGCCATACATGAGTATGTCTACAAATATTTCCCAAAATTTATACGCGACCTCACTCAATTTTGGGGCTTTTTGTACACTTTGAAATGTTTTGAATTTAACGAGGACCACGGTATTATTATCATATGCAGCAAAATAAAATTTTCTATACTATGTTCGGGGTCCTTTCTGTTACTGGTATTTTAAATATCATTGGCACAAAACTTTACTTGTATTGGACAGTGACCTGGTTTGATATGATTATGCACTTTCTTGGTGGTCTTTTTGTAGCCCTCTTTTTCTTTTCTATTTTCGCATTTCTTAAATCAAGGCTCCCTTACATGGAAAAGCTCGTGCTTGGTCTCATCTTCAGCATATTAGTCGGACTCGTCTGGGAATATTATGAAGTCATTGTGGGGGTCACTGATCTTCGAGAGGCAGGGTACTGGTCTGATACTGGCATGGATATTGTGATGGACACTCTTGGTGCAATTGTCGGCGTATTCTACGCGCACAAGCTTGAAAAACAGAATGTCTAAGAAACTCGAAATCACATTTTGGGGAGGTGTTGGTGCGGTGACTGGTGCCAATTTTTTGGTTAAAGGAGAATTTTCTGCGTTCATTGTTGACTGTGGTCTTTTGCAAGGAGTGCGGGAGTCAGAGGAAGAAAACACTGCAAACTTTCAGTACAATTTGGCTGAGATTGACTATGTATTCATTACCCATGCTCACATGGATCATATTGGGAAGATCCCAAAGCTCTTCAAAGACGGCTTTACCGGCTCAGTATTTTCTACTCCGGAAACAAAAGAAATCGCACGAGTGATGCTTGCTGATGCACTTAAGATAATGCAACAGAATAAACGAGAGAAACAGGAAACTCCGCTCTATGAGCAAGAAGATCTGGATACTGCACTTTCCCACTGGCGTACTATTCAGTATCACACGCAGACCGAGATCAATGCTGAGTTCTCAGTGTATCTCAAAGATGCCGGGCATATTCTTGGTTCGAGTATGTATGAATTTAGGTACGGTTCAAAGAAAATTGTATTTACCGGAGATTCAGGCAATTCACCAACACCACTCCTCAAAGATACAGAAAAAATAACTGATGCAGACTATGTGGTGATGGATAGTGTGTACGGAGATCGAAATCACGAGTCGAAAGAAGAGCGTGATGCAAAGTTTGAGCGTATTTTGAAAGAGGGGATCGCTCGAGGAGGGGCTATTGTGATCCCCGCATTTTCTTTGGAGCGTACACAGGTGATCCTTTACGAGCTCAACAATCTGATAGAAGAAAAGAAAATTCCTTCGGTGCCGGTATTTCTCGACTCGCCACTCGCGCTTAAGGTGACTGATATCTACAAACATACGATCAAATATTTCAATGAAGTTGTGCAGAAAGAGATCAAAGGTGGGGATGATATTTTCTCTTTTCCAAAATTGCGGATCGTGAAGGACTCGAGAGAATCAAAAGGTTTGCTCGAAGCACCGAATCCAAAGATTATTATTGCAGGTTCCGGCATGTCCTCAGGGGGGAGAGTGGTCCATCACGAAATGAATTATCTGCCTGATCCCAAAAGTACTATTCTCCTCATGGGCTACCAGGCAGTGGGAACTCTCGGACGTACTATCCAAGAAGCGCCGAAACAGCTCATGATCGAAGGTGTGCGCATTCCTGTCCGAGCACGCATCGAAATGATCTCTGGATATTCTTCACATAAAGATTCTGAACACCTGGTTCAGATGATTGCAGATACCGCAGAGACAGTAAAAAAAGTCTTCGTCGTAATGGGGGAGCCGAAAGCATCATTGTTTTTAGTACAACGTTTGCGAGATTACTTAGATGTGGATGCTTTATATCCTGAGCGTGGAAAACTTTATGTGTTAGATTGTTAAAAAAAACAACCTAAGGGTTGTTTTTTTTAGTATCTAACTTCTAACTTCTAACGTCTTACTTCTATTTAAGCAGTTACTTTCACTTTCGGAGCCTTTGTTGTTTCTTCTACTCCTGCCATATCTACAATCTTTTTGAATGTGAGAGGGGCTTCGAGAGCGAGTGTTGCGAGGATCTTTCGATCGAGGAGAATATTTTTCTTAATCAGTCCACCCATTAGCTTGCTGTATGAAGTTCCCATGGATTTTACGGCATATGAGATCTTTACATTCCAGAGTCGTCGAGCTTCTCCTTTTTTGTCTCGTCTGTGTGCAAACGCATAGGTACCTGCATGAGAAATAGCCTCAAATGCTTGTCGCTGTTTTGAGCCGCGTCCGTTTCGGTAACCTTTTACCATGCGGAGTGTATTTTTTCGTGATTTTAAGGCATTTACTCCTTTCTTTACTCTAGTCATATTCGTTACTTAATATTTGGTATCTTTAATAATATGTTGTGATTTTTGAACTTCCATATTTGGCCAATCTCCGCTTCTAAAATTTAAAAATGTTCTCATTGTACATTAGTACGCCTCCGATCCTTTTTAAATTTTATAAGCGACCTTGTCTCAAATCTGAAAGTTCTCGATTTTCCTTTTCCTATGCGTTTGGTAGGAATCGAGTAATCTCCTTGTTCGTCATTGGGAAGTTCTTCTTATTACCTTTCTTTGCCAAGTTGCCTCGTCCTGAAACTTTTGCATTGAAGTGGTTCTGACCTTTTGCCCGCGCCAAAATCTTGCCATTTTTGGTTACCTTGAGTCGCTTTGTGTATGATTTGTTTGTTTTCATGGTTTTGTTTTTACGCGCGTTCAATTATCAGACTGAGGCCCTTAGGACTCTTTTTTGCAGGATCTGCAATCTTGAACTCTACTGTGATCAGTTTGAGTACTCGGTCCATGCGTTCTTGGAGAAACTTCATGTCCATATACTTTGAGCGTCCAGGAAGGAAGAGGTCTACCTTGATTCGGTTACCCAGGGCGAGCCACTCTGATGCTTTCTTGGCTTTGAGCTCCAAATCGTGGTCTCCTGTACCTATTTTGACCTGAATGTTCTTTACTTCAACAGTGTGAGCTTTAGCTTTGGTAACCTTGAGCTTTTTGTTTTCAGTGTATTGAAATTTACCATAATCCATGATTTTTGCAACCGGTGGAATGGCTTTTGGGGAGATTTCAATAAGGTCAAGCCCAAGCTCCCGTGCTTTGTCTAGAGCTTCAATGCGAGTCAAAACTCCGAGGTTGTCTCCATTGTCAAGAAGAACTCGCAATTCAACAGCTTGGATTTGGTGATTTATACGTACGTTTGTGCTCAAATGTTCAAATTTAAATGACTAATGTATGCGGGTAAGAATACCATTTTTAAGGAAAAATACAAGCTAAACCCCAGACGAGACTTCGTCTCGTGGGGTCGCCCGGACCTGGCACGGTAGTGCAGGTCTTAGGGGATTTATGGTTGAATGGTGAGATGCTGTAGTATGTCAGTAAATATTTGATCTGATAAAGAAGGAGCGATTGCACCTGATACAGCCAAGACCTCTCGAATTTTTTCTGGTTGTCGAACAGCAGGATTGAGAGCTTGGATCGATGCACGCTGGACGACTAGTGTCTTCTGTGGAGTAATCGGGAAATAGTATGTAATCACTCCACACCCCTCAGCTCCTTCATAGATCATAAAGCCTTTGTAAGCTCCTGCTTCAAATGAATCAATGAAGCCTGGACTTACTTTGAGTACAGCACCGTTAAAGTTTTCTTTTGGAATGTATGGACTAATACTTTTCACTGTTTGTACGAGAGGGGAGTTTACGATACGCATCGTGACATGAAAGTCTGTGAGCATTGGGTAGACAACACTATCTCCTTCCATATCGCAGGCACCGGTATTTTGGTAGGGGATTTCATGATGCAGTACTACATTGTCGTTTTGTTGGTAGGCAGTCAGTTCTTTTGGATATGTAAAACTAAGTCCTGCTCCACTAAATGTGAGTGTAGTAGTTGCTGTTGTACTTATTGGGGTAAGCGTCTTTTGGTTGTTAGATAATAGCCAGCCTGTCGCTACAGCAGCAATGATGAATATAATAATGACGATGTTTCTTTTGGTGTGTTCCATGGGGGTATTATACAGTTTTTGGGGAGAAAGAAGAAAAGCTTAGCTCCGTCGGCTTCAATGCACACGCAAAGCAGCGCTTGTAGGTGTGGCATCGCCCCGCGACTAAAAATGTTTTCGTCAAAACATTTTTGTCTGGGCACCGGCTCGTGTTTCGCTTTTGCTAAAGCGAAAATCACTCCGCCGTTTCAATACCACTCGCAAAAGTGGTGGCATCGACCCTTCGACTTTTTCCTCGCCGTCGCTCGGAAAAGTCTAGGCACCGACTCGCGACAAGCGCTGGTGCGCTCGTAGACCGCTCCGTCGGCTTCAATGCACACGCAAAGCTTTGCTTTGCTCACTTCCACAAATTACAAAAAAACTGCTCTTGGAGCAGTTTTTTTGTAATTTGTGGAAGTGGTGGCATTGAAGCCACGTGCATAGAGAGAATACGAACGGGTCTACACTACATAGAATGTTTTAACATTTAGACTTTTTCTCTATAAAACATACAAAACAAGAAAAAGGCGAGTTTCATTTTTTAAGTCTCAACCTGAAACAGGGAAGAGACCGGACCTCAAGGTTATATGAATGATACGTCGTATGAGATATGAGATGTATCACCCCCTCTTAGGGACGTGACTTAATAAATTAAGCTCGTGCGTAAGAGAAAGCAAAGTCGTTTGCTCCAAAATATGGAGAAACAGAAGCTTTTGCTCGTGCAACAGTATTGTTTACACGTATGTGTTTCAAGCAGTTTTAAGAGTTACTTGAACTCTGTAGTGCGCGAACGGATGCAGACTATGTCAAAACCTGGCACCCCCGAGTTGGCAGTAAATTTTTTTCTTGCCAGAGGTTTTATTGAACGCGTATAAAAGTCTGCTGACTTTTTACTATGCTCGTCACTCAAGAAAATTATAAACGGAATACCGTCTTAATTTTCTAAGCTCCTGTGCAATGTTCACTAAAACCTCTGGCTCGACAAAATTTATGAACAAGTCGGGACTAAGGTTCCTCTTTTCAAATAACAGTCACTTAAAAATTCTACGAAATCGTAACTTTTTTAGAGACTCTCGGAACACGACGGTGTGAGAGGGAGCAAAATTTCAGTAGAAATTTATGCGTGCTCTAAAAAAGTTGTGATGAGTCAGAATTTTCTATTTACCGGTCACTAAATTCTCGTCTAGTGTTTCGGTCAACTTCTCTTTTCTTGGTAGTCTCGCGTTTATCAAACTTCTTTTTACCGGTCGCAATGCCGAGATCTACCTTGAGTACTGAGCCTTTATTATACACCGAAATAGGCACAATTGTCAAGCCTTTTTGTGACTCAACTTCTCCCAAACGAGCAATCTCTGCCTTGTTTAAAAGGAGCTTACGGTTTCGAAGTGGATCATAGTCTTTTGGAGTATTTCCTTCCTGATAGCCTGGGATATTGACTCCAATCAAAAATGCCTCGCCTCCGCGGACCGTGACATAGGCACCGTCAAGAGAGCCTTGGCCTTTTCGGAGGGACTTCACCTCAAAGCCAAAAAGTTCGATACCGGCAGGTATCGTTTCAGTGATTTCGTAGTTAAAATGTACCTTTCGGTTAGTGACGAGAGACATATGCCTATTGTATCAGAACTTGAATAGTTTTGAAGCTATGATAATGTGGTACGTAGGAGGAGAAAATCTGTGAGTTTTTCTACAGCATTTGTCAGGTTCTGTTGGTTGATTGATAGTAGTATTTTTTACAGGCTCCATGTGCTGTGCTTGTACATCGAAAAGAAAACAGGCTACGTTGACTCCTCAGTTCTCGCTTTTGCCTTACTGATTTTGATCTGCGTGGGGCATGCGCGCGAAACAGGAGATTTACTTTTCTCTATTTTGCTTTTTGGAATGTTTGGTGTCGTCACTTATGGGAAACAAATATCTCATGAAGAGTTAAAAAATAAAGGAGTCACTCTTGAGCAATACATTGTATATTGGTACATGCCAGGCTTTAAGGCGATGGGGAGGAGGTTGATACAATCAAGTGCGTGGATAATCCTTTCTTACTTGAGTGGAAGTGTATCGCTCAGCTTTTTGGGGATTATTATGTATCTCTGGATTTGCTACCCGCTCTCACCAGATTCACAAAAAAAAGATGAAAAGGATAATCGTATAAAATTAAAGGAAGTGTTTGAATTTTGAGCAAAGCGCCATGCTTTGCTCAATTTTTGTATTAAGGTTTGATGCTGTTTTTGAACATTAAAATGCGCTATAATACCCCCTATGAATCAAAACAAGAAAAACGACAAAAACCAAAATAAGAAGAATTCATTCAACAAACTGACCTCACCAAAAGGACCAGGGGAAGTTTCTATTTTCAATTATGTCACAACGACGCTCCTCATTTTCCTCATACTTTCTGCAGCATATTCATTTTTGAGTGGTCGCGGTGTAGAGAAAACAGAGATCCCACTCTCACAGCTCGCACTCGATGTGAAAGGGGGACTGGTCTCTCTGATCGTGGTCAAAGGTGAGTCGCTCGACATGGTATACGTCAATGGTGACAAGAAGTTTACAAAGAAAGAAGACAGTACTGCGCTCACAGACACCCTCGCAAACTACGGCACGACTCCAGCAGAACTCGGCAAGGTAAAAGTAGAAATCAAAAATCAATCTGGCCTTAGCTATTGGTTTATGAACTTACTTCCACTTTTTGCACCGATCATCTTCATTCTTCTTTTCATTTGGTATATGACACGGCAGGTCAAAGGCGCAGGTGCGCAGGCGTTTACCTTTGGACAGTCAAAAGCTCGCATGATCGACCCAAACGACAGCTCTCAGCGAGTTACCTTTAAAGATGTAGCAGGAGCAAAAGAAGCAAAAGAAGAGCTCTCGGAAATCGTGGACTTCTTGAAGAATCCAAAAAAGTTTTTGGAAATCGGTGCGCGTATTCCGAAAGGCATTCTTCTTATGGGTGCACCCGGAACTGGAAAAACTTTGCTCGCTCGAGCAGTGGCAGGTGAGGCTGGTGTTGCATTCTTTTCAATTTCTGGATCTGAATTTGTAGAAATGTTTGTTGGAGTGGGAGCGTCTCGTGTTCGTGATCTTTTTATGATGGCGAAGAAGAATTCTCCGGCAATTATTTTCGTCGATGAGATCGATGCGGTCGGACGTGTGCGAGGAGTAGGAGCAGGAGGGGGAAATGATGAGCGAGAGCAGACACTCAACCAGATTTTGGTAGAAATGGACGGCTTTGAGCCGAATGAAAAAGTGATTGTTATGGCAGCAACAAACAGGCCGGATGTACTCGACCCAGCACTCCTTCGTCCAGGTCGCTTCGATCGGAGAGTGACGCTTGACCTTCCAGACCGCGAAGACCGTGAAGCAATTTTAAATGTGCACAGCAAGAAAAAGCCGTTTGCAGAGGACGTTGATATTAAAGTGATCGCAGAACGAACCCCTGGTTTCTCTGGTGCAGACTTGTATTCTCTTATGAATGAAGGAGCGATCCTCGCTGCACGTGAAAACCGTACAAAGATCGCTCAGTATGACTTGATCCGTTCAATTGAAAAAGTAATGCTTGGTCCTGAGCGCAAGAGCCATATTCTTTCAAAGAAAGAAAAAGAGATAACGGCATATCACGAAGCAGGACACGCTGTACTTGCATCACTCCTTCTTTATGCTGATCCTGTGCATAAGATTTCTATTATTTCTCGTGGACGAGCAGCGGGGTATGTGCTCAAGCTCCCACTCGAAGACCGAAAGCTTCAGTCAAAGAAAGAATTCCTCGATGATATCGCCGTCTCTCTTGGTGGATATGTAACTGAAAAAATGATGTTTGATGACCTAACTACTGGTCCATCAAATGATCTCCAGGTTTCTACAGCACTTGCTCGAGACATGGTCACTAAATATGGCATGTCAGACCTACTCGGCCCGATCGCGCTCGAAGGAGTAGGTGGAAAAGTAATGTTTGGACGGGGAGTAGAGAGCGATGGTCTCTCCGAGCGAGTCTCTGCTGAAGTAGATGCAGAAGTTTCAAAGATTATGAGAGAAGCACAAGAGAAAGCAAAGACAACGATCGAAGCAAACAAAGTCCTCTTGGAGGCGATTGCAAAGCGACTTATAGACGTGGAGACGATGGAAAGAGAAGAGTTTGAAACGCTGCTTAAGGTTCATGGGGTTACTCCTAAGAAGAAGCTGGATATTGAGCATCAGGTTTAAAACTTCCAAATTTTAGTTGAATAAAAAGACGGACATTCTGTCCGTCTTTTTATTCCGCTACTTTCCCCATCTCCATCGAGGTCGTTCGCCTCTGCAATAGCAGATGATAAGAAGGAAGATTGTATTGATGATGAAGGGAAGGCTAAAGTTAATCAGGCTATCACTCGCAGAATGGGAATATAGATCGATATTCCTGAAGTGGATTCCTATTGCACTGAGATAGAGCGCCATGACAGTCCATCCTTCCCAAGACACTGGATACCAGCCTAATCCGTACATTTTTGCCCTAAACCAAAGACGTGAGTCTTTGGTCGGGCGGTCGTCAGTAGACGATTTAGCCTTAAACCAAGGTTTTTGCTTTTTCATATGTGCCATAAGTATATCATAAAAATCCCAGTGGTTTCCAAGAAAAGAGGAAGAGTTGTCTCAATTAAATAATTAGTATAATCTTACACATGTATACGTATGCGCGTGTAGCTCAGTTGGTAGAGCGGTCGACTTATACTCGATTGGTCCCTGGTTCGAGTCCAGGCATGCGCACAAAGTTTTTTAGTTCTGTTCTCAGTTGGTAGAGCGGTCGACTTATACTCGAAATGTCCCTGGTTCGAGCCCAGGCGGGTGGACAAGGATAAAAAAATCTGGAATGTTCCAGATTTTTTTATAATTCTACTCAAAATGAATTTTATCAGTCTCTGACTCAATCATCTGCTTCAAGAGGGGATATTTTTTTAAATCCGGGTCGTCTGCTACAAGTTTGCGTGCTTCGGTCCGACTCGCTTCTACCAGTTTAATATTTTGTATCGCTTCCATAGCAAGGTCACCGATACCCCATTGTTTACGACCATAGAGCTGTCCTGATCCACGAGCAGTGAGGTCAAATTCTGCCAACTCAAAGCCATTCTTTGCTGTAACGAGTGCTTTCATTCGGTCTCTTGTTTTCTCTCCAGTGCTTTCAGTAAAGACATAACAGTAGGCCTGGTGGTTACTGCGGATTACGCGTCCACGGAGCTGGTGGAGCTGTGAAAGACCAAAGCGTTCTGCTCCTTCAATAATGATCATTGTGGCGTTGGGAACATTTACTCCCACTTCAACTACAGATGTAGCAACCAAAATATCTGTTTTATGTGCGGCAAAATCATCCATCACTTTTTCTTTGTCGCCGGGTGTCATTTTGCTGTGTAGTGTTCCGATGCTCCACTCTGGAAATACTTCGGCCTTCAGTCGCTTTGCTTCCTCAGTCACCGACTTTGCAATCACGGCATTTTCTTTCGTCGGATCCACTTCTTCGATACGAGGACAGATCACGTAGAGCTGTCTTCCAGCCCGCAATTCTTTTTTAATTTCAGTGTAAGTCAATGTGCGGTCACCAGGAAGCACTACTTTTGTAATAATCGGTTTTCGTCCAACGGGCATTTGATCGAGGATTGAAAGATCGAGATCTCCATAGATGGTGAGGGAAAGTGTCCGGGGGATAGGAGTTGCTGTCATTGAAAGGAGATGAGGTGCAAGTTCATTTTTTGTGGTGAGCTTTTGTCGTTGGAGTGTTCCAAAACGATGCTGCTCGTCGATAACTGCAAATGCTAAATGCTTGAATTCAACACTTTTGTATACGAGTGCATGAGTTCCGACCACGATTGGTATTTCTCCATTTTTGATCCACTTCAAAAGCTGTGGTTTTGAAATTGAAGTCGAGCTCGATGGATCACTTTTCGACGGAAACTTCTTACATCCACTTCCGGTGATAAGACCAACTTGAATTCCGGTACCACGAAAGAATGCAATGAAGTTTTCAAACTGCTGCTTAGCGAGTATTTCAGTGGGGGCCATGTATGCAACTTGGAGATTCCCAAAATCTTGTTTGGCTAAATCATCTGCGTTAGCAGATGATCGCCCGAACATCCTTTCAGGATGTTTTAGGGGTCTCGATGTTACTACAGAAAAAACCGTAGCAGCAGCGACCGCTGTTTTACCACTTCCCACATCTCCTTCAAGAAGACGTGACATAGGGAAGCCACGTGTAAAGTCAGAAAGGACTGTATCGATTGCTCTTTTTTGGGCGTCGGTTGCTTCAAAGGGAAATGTTTTCATAAAAGCATCCACTTTTTTCTTGTCCGTGTTTATCACAAACGCTTGGTTTTTTTGCCAGGTCATTTTTTCCTGTTCCTTTCGCAAATGTATTGCAAATATTTCTTGAAAGGCAAATCTCTTGCGGGCGGCCGTGGCATCAGACTCTTTTTTTGGAGCATGAATCCAAATCATTGCAGTCTTTATGTCAGGCAAGTGATAGGTGTCGAGTATATATCGAGGAAGCGGGTCGGGAAGCAGGTCGAGTGTGCCCGACTTAAAGATCCGTTCAATGGTGTGATACATCCAGTTTGAAGTCACGCCTTTGCTCTCCGGGTATACTGGATACAAGTTATGTTCTTCACCGTCTGCACCAAAAAGACTTGAGCCGACACCGATAGGGACTTTCTGTACAATCTCCACTTTCGGATTTGAAAAATAGAGACTCAAATCTTTTTTCTTTTGAGTGACTCGCCCTTGAACACGGACCATAGCACCGTCGGCAAGCATCTTGGCAAGGTACGGTTGGTTGAACCAGACGATTTTAATATTCCCAGTCTCGTCCGAAAGACTCGCCTCAGACATCGGAGTTTTTTTTACAAACGCTTTGCTTGTCTTCAGTCCACCGAGTCTTCCATACACCACTGCATCTTCACCAGCTACGAGACTCTGAATATTTTTGATTTCCGCCGTGTCACCATAGCGCACGGGGAAGTGATACATCATATCTTCCACGGTTTTTATACCGAGCTTGTGAAGGGCTCTCTTATGGGCATCCAGCACACGTATTTCTTTTTCGATGGGAGATAAAGGATACATATGTATTAACAAGCAATGTAATTAAGTGTATACTTTTTAGTAAATGACCTTCGGGTTTTGACTTACAAAAAAATAAGTCAGGAAAACTAAAAAACATACTTTAAAAATTAAGTATATTGTAGCGGTTTGTAGGATATAGAGGTACTTGACAAATATACTGTAGTATGCTATATTTAATACAGTAATCCCTGACTCGTATGAGCAGGTCGTCCGTAAGGATAGGTAGATAGAAGAAAGGAGATGCCGTATGGCTTCTCACAACGATCGTTTGTTCACTCTCGTGGGGGGACCTAGTAAGTATGACCTACTGGCCTCTTTGGGAGAAGGTCATGCTCATTTACGCACCGTAAATTTCCTGCTTGAAGGCTGTAAGCAGGAAATAAATGTCTGCGTGATGTCTCTGGAGAAGGAGGATGGTTCTGGCGAAAGTTGGAACTTCAAAGCTCTTCTCTGGAACTGGGTCGGTGATTTGGGGAATCATTGGAGGATCAAAGGGTACTTTTCCACAAAAAATCGGAGAGGTACGCTGAAGTTTGAGCTCATGGGTGGTGAAGAAGAGACGAAGTTTGAACTTTTTCTTGCCAGCCTGAAGTAAAACTTGTCCGTCAAGCAGAAGGTCTGCTTGACGGACCTTTTGTTTATACAAAAAATTTATTTTTCTCTTTCTGGATTAAGCTCTCTTTCACCATTTGTTCCAAGTTTCTCACTACAACTTCTTTTTCATATCCAAGCGTTTCAACTATTTCTTTTTCGGTCCGAGGTTTTTCTAAAATCAGTTTCAATATGTTCGAGCGTTTCTCACGATTGGAACCTTTGAAAGGGGACTGCTTCATATAAGATTTGCTTCTGTGATTTGGATTTTTGATTTTGGAATTTTTGAGGTATGCACCATAGTCAAAAAGCGCCCAGTACCACTCCCGAGGATTTTCTATATCAAGCGTTTCTTCAATCAACGGCATTATTTCTTTATCACTTACCTGCCAAGGACTGTCCTTGACACTAAAAAAGAAATGAATAAACACAGAACGGATATTTGTTTCGATTACGGGTACGGGAATATTGTATGCAAATGCGAGGATATCGCCTGCGGTAGCAGGACCAATACCGGGTAGTGAAGTTAGGTAGTTAAAATTTTCCTTAATCGTCGCTTCTGGCGACGACGGGCGAACATTTAATTTTTTAAAATTAAATGTTTTAGCCACCATATCACTGCAGACTTTTTCTGCACAAAGTTTTAAATGCTTTGCTCGACGATTGTATCCGAGCCCGACCCATTCTTTGAGAACAGAAGAAAGCGGGGCTTTTGCCAGAGACTCCACTGTAGGGAACTCTTTAAGAAAACTTTTATACTTCACGATGACTCGCGACACCTGTGTCTGCTGGAGCATCACTTCCGAAATGAGAATCTTGTAGGGGTTTTTCGTCTTCCTCCACGGTAAATCGTGGCGACCATGTTTTTTATAGTAATCCCAAATGATTTTCTTAAACTGAGTATGATTCATACGAGGGAAGTATAGTTTACAAGGGGGACCCTTGTAAACTTGTAAACAAGTGTACTAGGTAGGGAGATTACAGCAAGTGTATTAAACAAAAACTAAAAACCCTGAACTGGGTTCAGGGTTTTTGTGTTTTGGATCAGCTGGAGTAGGTTGATTTATCGAGTGACTGTGATAACTGGTGTGATTTCTCCAGTGGCTGTCACAGTAATTCTACTTGTCGCCGCACTCTGAGAAACTTTGTACCCAGTATCATAGTCGGTGCAGCTAGTAAAATGTGCTCCCGCTGCAGTAGGGTCAAATGGCAGAGCTGCAATATATGTTGGAACGAGAGTAGCACAAATGTTGCTTCCTGCATTGCCGATGTTCGTCGGTGTCGCTGTGATTCCAGTTGGGACAGCTCCTTTGTTATCTGACACATACTGTCCGATTGCGTTTAGAATTGCATTTACGTTACTTACTCGTTGTGTATCGTTTGCCTGCTTAAACTGTCTTGATGGGTTGATTGCCACTAAGACAATAGTTGCAAGAATAGCGATGATTCCGATGACGACTAGGATTTCGATAAGGGTGAAACCTCGAGCATTAGAATTTTTTTTCATAAATTACCTGTTAAATATTAAAATCTGTAAACCTGTTAATTTCCGCAGTGTATCATATATAATGGCTTTTGTGAATTGGTCTAGAATATAGTAGTTTCTTCCCACGAGATTGTATCAAACGTGCTTGAATTGACCGTCACTTTCACATTAGTGTACATATTCTGATACATTGATCGAGTTTTGAAAGTGAATTTGCCAGCAACGGATGAATCGACTAAACCGATATAACAACTGTAGGTTCCTGATATCGTTGTGGTAGCATTACCGAGAAAACTCGGATTGTTTGCAAGTTCGAGAACCGCTTGATCGATGCAGGCTTCGGCATTGGCAGTGCTTCTCTCTTTCAGTTCCGAATCGAGAATATCATACCTGCCGTAGAACCCACTTAAAGAAAGAGTCGTGGCTATTAGAAGGAGAATGACCGAGACGATGATCACGGACATGAGCGCGATGAATCCATGTTGAGTATCTGTCTGTTTCATTTTCTTATAAATTTAGTGATTGCAAACGTCGTGCCGTTGATAGTCATTGTCGCTTTGATGCCGGCAGGGGACGTACTTGTCGGAGGAAGGTATTTGAATTGAAGTAGTGTAACTGTAACATTAGGTGTCGTTATTGGAATGAGAGCCGTACCATTTTCAGACATTTCGATACTTTTGCTTACACTGTTGTATTGGATGGTAACAGGAATTTTTTGACTGCCGTACCATCTTTTTATTGTTAATGTATTGTTTGTCAGGTATGGCAAGGCAGTAGAGGGACTGGTGATATCGGCAGTGGAAACAGAAATACCAGTCAGTGCCCAGTTGATTTTCCGCAAAACGAAATTGCCTTCTTCGGCCGTGACAGCTCTCGTGTTCAGTCGATTACTTCCCTCAATCAGATTATAGACAGCAATAAATCCGGTACCCATAAGTATCGTGAATAGGCCGATATAGATGACTGTCTCGATCAATGTAAAACCTTTATTATGATTCATTGTTGTCTTCTGGATTATATGAACTTGCATTATTGACATTCCCATCCGAATGGCATTGCGGATCACTCGTATCGATTTTTCCATCCCCGTCATTGTCTATTTTGTCGACGCATTGGGCAGGCTGGATGATGCGCAAACTGTCATTTTGATTATTGGAAGCGTAGATGAAACCATTCTCATAATCAATCCCTGTTGTATCGTTAGAATAATTGAATGTGCTGATCAAGCTAATGATTGATGGATTCGAAACATCATACACGAGGAAACCGCTGTTCGAGTCGCTGTCTCCGATGAATAAGTATTTGCCAATGACTCGGATTCCGGTAACAGACGTGCCATTATGCAAGTTCAAATTCAGAGAACCGACAATAGGCAATGGTGAGGCGGAAGGAGTTTGAATATCAAGAATATAAAAATCCGGCCGTGAAGAAGGAGTATGCTCGAGTCCGAGATACAATTTATTACCCAGTATATACAGACTTGTACCTTGTTCAGCCCCAGGAGCAGTGAAGGATCCAATCTGCTGGAGATATGTGGCGGATGATGGATTTACATCAAATATCTTGAGGGGCGTATACGGAGCGGCTGAGCCTGGACCTGTCGCTACGTACAATAGATTGTTTGCTATCGCTATCGCATTCACATTCCTATTTACTTTTATACTGGCTTCCCAGAGTGGACTTGCCGGATTTGTGACATCATATATATGAAGTTCATTATTTTTATTAGGGGGACATCCAACACAAGGCAGGTATTGGGTCCCAATGTACACTTTGCTTCCGTAGTAGAGGATACTTCTCCCGTATCCTGTGGTTAAGCCCGGCAGTGTGAGGGAAGCAACTACGGCAGGGGTTCCTGGAATGGTGGCATCGATGACTTGGAATGGCTTGGTCACATCGCTGTTTGCAATGTATGCATGGATTTTTCCATTCGTCATGTTCTTGGCAACATCGAGGGCATTCAAGCCTGGGCCTGTGTTTAGGCTTCCGAGAATCGGTGGCATGACGTTGGTAAGAATATTGGCACCATTGAGAATGAAAAAATTGTCTTTGTTAAAAGTAGCTGCCGTCATGTAGATCAGTTTATTCAAGACATCTATATCAGTGGCTTGGACACCTGCAGATGAATTGACTGACGGGTTGTCTCCATAGGCAGATTTGTAAATCAGATCACGCGACAGAAGCGTCTGAGGAATAGTCCATCCGCCGAGGGGGACTTCTGCATCGCAGTCACCGCCCCGAGCCAGGGCTCCCGCTATATCGGAGAAGAAAGTAGTTAGTTCGATTTTCTGAATTCGGGCGGGCGCCATCGTCCAGGAGACTGTACTTGTGGCAAGTTTTTTACATTGAGTTACGTCTGCGACGGTCAGGAGTTTTGTAT